>NZ_JCAFSZ010000016.1:0-101217 GCF_059369755.1 Stenotrophomonas sp. YJH_SMC_57 | reverse complement strand
CCGCCACGCCAGCGCCGCCTGGATCAAGGCCGGCCAGCAGGCCGCCCGTCCCGGCGAGATGCCACGCGGGCGCAAGCTGGTGGTGCAGATGGTGGAAACCTTCCGCGAACACATGGCACCGGCCTTCGTCGATCGCCTGGATGCCTGGGACCTGGCCGAGCGCGCCGGCATGCCGCTGCCGCCGGTGATGATCTACGGCGACGATGTCAGCCACGTGCTGACCGAGGAAGGCATCGCCAACCTGCTGCTGTGCCGCACGCCGGAAGAACGCGAACAGGCGATCCGCGGCGTGTCCGGCTATACGGCGGTCGGCCTGGGCCGCGATCGCGCGATGGTCGAGAACCTGCGCGACCGTGGCGTCATCCGCCGCCCGGAAGACCTGGGCATCTCCGTGCGTGATGCCAGCCGCGACCTGCTGGCGGCACGTTCGGTGAAGGATCTGGTGCGCTGGTCCGGCGGTCTGTACGACCCGCCCAAGCGCTTCCGCAACTGGTAAGGGGCTGAGCATGGAAACCCTCGACTATCGATTCGAAGGACGCACCCCGGTGCAGTTCCCGCGCGATGCGGTGCTGGTCGGCGTGTTGGCCTCGGGCAACCTGGAAATCCTGCTGGAGCCGGCAGCACTGGAGGGCGCGATGACGGTGCGCATCGTCACCGCCGCGCAGGGCTTCGGCCGCGTATGGGAGGCGGTGATCGGCGATTTCGCACAGCGCCATCCGCTGCGCGATGTGCGCATCTCGATCAACGATGCCGGCGCCACCCCGGCGGTGGTCAGCCTGCGCCTGGACCAGGCGGTGGAAACCCTGCTGGCCGGAGGCACGCCATGAGCCACGTCCAGCGCCACAGCTACTACGAAGCCGATGCGCGCGAACGCATTGCCGGGCTGGTCGATGCGGGTTCGTTCCGCGAGTTCCTGGGCCCGGCGCGACGGATGATGAGCCCCCATCTGGCACAGCTCGACCAGCCAGCCGCATTCGACGATGGCATCGTCGTCGGCGAAGCCATGCTTCGCGGCAAGCGCGTGCTGCTGGCCGCGCAGCAGGGGGAATTCATGGGGGGCGGCGTGGGCGAAGTGCACGGCGCCAAGCTGACCGGCCTGCTGCGCCGCGCAGCAGCGACCCGTCCCGATGGGGTGTTGCTGCTGCTTGATACCGGCGGCGTACGCCTGCACGAAGCCAATGCCGGCCTGATTGCCATCTCCGAGATCATGCGCGCCACCCTGGATGCACGCGCTGCGGGCGTCCCGGTGGTCGCGCTGATCGGCAGTGGCAACGGCGCGTTCGGTGGCATGGGCATCGTTGCCCGTTGCTGCAGCACGGTGATCATGTCCGAGGAAGGCCGGCTGTCGCTGTCCGGGCCGGAGGTGATCGAAACCGTTCGCGGCGTGGAAGAGTTCGATTCCCGCGACCGCGCGCTGGTCTGGCGGGTGACTGGCGGCAAGCACCGCTACCTGATCGACCAGGCCCAGGTGCTGGTGCCCGATGCCATCGGGGCGTTCGCGCAGGCGGCATTCGATGCGCTGCTGGCGGACACCGCCAGCACCGATGCCGATGCCGCACTGAATGCCCTGCAGGCACGTCATGCCGCATTGAAAGCACGCGTGCAGGCCTGGGGCGGATGCCGCGATGGTCTTGAGATCTGGTCGCTGCTGGGCATCACCGAACCCGAGCGGCTGCCGCTGCTGGACACCGACGACTTCCTCGTCGCCACCGCCGATCGGAGCCTGCCATGAGCCTGCCCCTGCACGCGCTGCTCGATGCCCTGTTTCCGCGTGGCCACGCCGTTGCCGTGGAGGACTCGGTGCTGACCGGAACCGCCAGCACCGACGACGGCGACGTGACCGTGATCGGCACCGCCGACAAGCTCGAGGTGGGCGTGGACCACGCACTGGCACTGGCCGGAACCGTGCTGGCCAGCACCGCCGCGCATCCCCACCGACCGATCGTGATGCTGGTCGACACCGCCGGCCAGCGCCTGGCGCGCCGCGACGAACTGCTCGGCATCAACGGCTGTTTCGCGCACCTGGCGCAGACGTTGGATCTGGCCCGCCGCCGTGGCGCCCGCCTGGTCACCCTGGTCTACGGTGAATCGGTGAGCGGTGGGTTCCTGTCCTTCGGGCTGATGGCCGACCACATCCATGCCCTGCCCGATGCGCAGGTGCGGGTGATGGACCTGCGCGCGATGGCGCGGGTGACCAAGCAGCCGCTGGAGAAACTGCAGGCACTCAGCCAGAGCTCGCCGGTATTCGCGCCGGGCGTGGAGAACTACGTGGCGATGGGCGCGGTGGATTCGATCTGGCGCGGCGACCTGGCCGCACACCTGCTGCAGGCGCTGCGCACGCCCACCGATGGCGACCGCCGCGCCGTGCGGGGGGCCGAACGTGGCGGGCGTCGCCTGGCCGCAGCGGTGGCCACTGCGGTGAGCCAGGGCGATGCCTGAGCGCTTGCCCCGGCATACGCTGGTCTGGCTGTCGGCACACGCAGCCTGGCAGGCGGACATCGCCGCGCATGAGGCGCGCTTGGCCGACTGGCTCGCGCAGGGCCTGCCGGCCATCGTCGCGCGACGTGCCGCCGACGATGCCGATCGCCGGCTGCGCCTGGGCGTGCCGCTGCCGCCGGCCGAGGGCAAACTGCGCCTCGCCCTGCGCGTGCCGGCACGCGATGTACTGCGCACCGCACCGCCACCATCACTTCATACGGTGCTGGAAGGCAGCGTTGCGCGGGACTGGCAACGCCCCCTGCAGGCACTGCACGGCATCGCTGCCGCGCATGTATTCGGTGCCTTCGCGTGGCAGCACCTGACCGGCCTGCACTATGTGCACGCGCGTTCGGACATCGATCTGCTGTGGCGGATCGACACCATCGCACAGGCCGATGCCCTGGTTGCACGGCTGCTGGCCTGGGAAACCCAACACGGCCGCCGGGTCGATGGCGAACTGTGCCTGTCCGGCGATGCCGCCGTGAACTGGCGGGAGTACGCGGGACGCAGCCGCGAAGTACTGGTCAAGCGCCACGACGGCGCCGCCCTGGAATTGCGCGAGTCCGTGTTCGCCCCCGCCGGGGTGACCGCATGAGCGCCGTCGCGCAGCCGAATATCCGAGCGGCAGCTGCCGCGGACAGCGCGCGCCTGGGGCGCCTGGCCGTCACCAGCCTGCACGCGGAGCTGGCGCTGGCGCCCAAGCCCGGGCTGGTCACGCCATTCGACACCGGCAGCCATCACGACATGGACGCCGGCACATTCCTGCGCAGCCTGTTCGCGCTGCGCCACTATTTCGCTGCCGTGGCCCACCTCGGTGCAGCCGGGGCGGACTTCGATGCCCTGCGCCGGTGTGGCATCGCCGCCGAAGCGGCGATGCTGCGCGCGACCGCCGGCATCAATACCCATCGTGGCGCGATCTTCAGCCTCGGCCTGCTGGTCGCGGCCGCCGCTGCCTGCCGTTCCCGCCTGGGCCATGCCACCAGCGGTGAGCGGGTCTGCCTGGAGGTACGTCGCTGGGCGGGGCACTTCGCACATGCCCCGCTGGATGCAGGCAGCCCAGGCCAACGTGCGCGCGCCCGGCACAGCGTGCCCGGTGTGCGCGAACACGCCGCCGCAGGCTATCCGCTGCTGCGCGAGGTGGCGTTGCCCACCCTGCGCCACGCGCTGGCCAATGGCCTGGCACGCGAAGCCGCGATGTGCCACACGCTGATGCAGCTGGTCGCACACACCGAAGACCTCAACCTGCTGCATCGCGGAGGCGCTGAAGGCCTGCGCTGGGCACGGCAGCAGGCCCACCGTTTCCTGGCCGACGGCGGGGCCTTCGCGCACGATTGGCGGCCGCGCCTGCAACAGATCGCCGATGCCTTCGTCGTGCGCCGCCTGAGTCCCGGCGGCAGCGCCGACCTGCTCGCCTGCAGCGTGTTCCTGTTGCAGCAGGAGGCCGCATGAGCCTGGCGCTGCTCTGTCCCGGACAAGGCGCACAGCATCCGGCGATGTTCGATCGCGTGCGCGGCCTGGCCGCCGCGCGACCGCTGCTCGATGCCACCGGCGAACTGCTGGGCCGCGATGTGTTCGCTGCTGCGGCGGCCGACGACCGTTTCGACAATATGCAGGCGCAGCCCCTGCTGTGCGCAGCCAGCCTGGCGCACTGGCAGGGCCTGCGCGAGGTGTTGCCGACGCCGACGTTGATCGCCGGCTACAGCATCGGCGAGCTCGCCGCGCACGCCATCGCCGGCAGCTTCGACACCACCACCTGCCTGGCACTGTCCGCGCAGCGCGCGCGCCTGATGGACGCCGCCAGCCCTCGCGATGCTGGGCTGCAGGCAGTGCTGGGGCTGGACCGCGATGCCACGCAGCGGTTGTGCGACACGCATGGCGCCTTCATCGCCATCGCCAATGGCCATGACCACTTCATCGTGGGCGGTGCACAGCGCTCGCTGCACGCGCTGGCCGCAGACGCGCAGGCACATGGCGCGGAGATCCGTCCGCTGCCGGTCCATGTGCCCGCACACACCCCGCTGTTGGCCGGTGCGCAGGTACCGTTTGCCGCAGCGCTGCGGGCCGCGCAGGTGCGTGCGCCGCGGCTGCCCCTGCTGGCCGGCGTCGATGCCCGCCCGGTGCGTGATGGCGCCGCCGTGGTGCACACGCTGTCGGCGCAGCTGGCACAGACCATCGAGTGGGCGCAGGTGATGCGCCAGGCCTTCGAGCGCGGCGCACGGGTGTTCCTGCAGCTGGGCCCGGGCAACGCGCTGGCACGCATGGTCGCGCCGTCCTATCCGTGCTGCCAGGTACGCGCGGTGGAAGAGTTCCAGAGCCTTGAAGGCGCCGCGGCGTGGGTCCGCAGTGCGCTGGAGCGGCTGCAGTAACGGGTTCGAGCAGTACGTATCACGCAACACGCCGTACGTCGCCTTACCCCGGGATGGCGGGTCTCCATCCGCGCTGTACGTGAGTCACGTGTCTGGGAGGGCGCATGAGTCCACAAATCGCAACGATCATCGGCCTGGTGATCATGTTCATCGTCGCCACGGCAATGCCGATCAACATGGGCGCCGTCGCTTTCGCGCTGGCTTTCATCATCGGCGGGCTGTGGGTCGACATGGGAGGCAAGGAAGTCCTGGCCGGCTTTCCAGGCGATCTGTTCCTGACCCTGGTCGGCATCACCTATCTGTTCGCCATCGCGCAGAAGAACGGCACCATCGACCTGCTGGTGCACTGGGCAGTGAAAGCGGTGCGCGGCCATATCGTGGCCATTCCGTGGGTGATGTTCGTGATCACCGCGGTGCTCACCGCGTTCGGTGCGCTGGGCCCCGCCGCGGTCGCCATCATCGGCCCGGTCGCCCTGCGCTTTGCCAAGCAGTACAACATCAATCCGCTGATGATGGGCCTGCTGGTCATTCATGGTGCGCAGGCGGGCGGCTTCTCGCCGATCAGCGTGTACGGCAGCATCACCAATGGCGTGGTGCAGAAGGCCGGGCTGGAAGTAACCGAGATGGCGGTGTTCCTGACCAGCCTGGGCTTCAACCTGATGATGGCGACGATCTGCTTCTTCGCCTTCGGTGGCATCGCCCTGCTGCGACGCGGCTCGATCACCGCAGCGGGAACGGTCGGCAATGCCGAGCTGGCGATGGCAGGTGGCCCGCAGGCATCGTCGCGCCAGTTCGCGATCGAAGGCCATGGCGCGCTGGTTGCCGCCGGCGGTGGCACCCTGTCCAATGATCCGGTGGCACTGGATGCGGTGAACCTGACCCGCGAGCGGCTGTTCACCCTGATCGGCCTGCTGGGCCTGGGCGTGGCCGCGCTGATCTACAACCTCAACGTCGGCCTGGTCTCGATCACCGTGGCGGTGGCGTTGGCGCTGCTGTCGCCGCAGAGCCAGAAAGGGGCGGTCGATGGCATCAGCTGGTCCACCGTGCTGCTGATCTGTGGCGTGGTGACCTATATCGGCGTACTGGAACATGCGGGTGCAGTGGACTTCATCGGCAATGGTGTATCCGATATCGGCATCCCGCTGCTCGGAGCACTGCTGGTCTGCTACGTCGGTGGCATCGTCTCCGCATTTGCCTCGTCGGCCGCCGTGCTGGGCGCCACCATTCCGCTGGCGGTGCCGTTCCTGATGCAGGGCCACCTCAGCGCGGCCGGCGTGATCTGTGCGCTGGCGGTGTCATCGACCATCGTCGATGTCAGCCCGTTCTCGACCAACGGCGCACTGGTGGTGGCGTCGGCCGCCAAGGAAGAACGCGAGACCCTGTTCCGCCGCTTCCTGGTCTACAGCGGCCTGGTGGTGGCACTGGGGCCGCTGCTGGCCTGGCTGGTGTTCGTGGTGCCGGGCTGGATGTAACCACCCAACGGTAGTGCCGGCCGCTGGCCGGCAATCTCATGAAGCCATCCCGCAATCATGGGTTGCCGGCCAGCGGCCGGCACTACCTGGCGGTACACTTCCACCATGGCCATTGCCCCTGCTCCACGGTCCCCGAAGAAGCGCGCCCCTCTGTATGAAGAGGTGGCCGAGCATGTGCGCGAGCGTATCTACGATTACCGGCTGCCGCCGGGTGAGTGGATCGACGAGCCCGCGCTGTGCGAGGAACTGGGCATCAGCCGCACGCCGCTGCGCGAAGCGCTGAAGCTGCTGGCCGCCGAAGGCCTGGTGCAGATCGATGCCGGGCGTGGCGCGCGGGTCACCCGGCTCACCCTGGAAGACCTCAACCAGCTGTTCCCGGTGATGGCGATGCTGGAAGGCCGCTGCGCGCATGAGGCGGTCAGGCATATCGACGATGCCGGCGTGCAGCAGCTGGAGGACCTGCATGCAGCGATGGAAGCGGCGGCGGCCGAAGGCAACATCGCCGAGTACTACCGCAACAACTACCTGATCCACGAAACCGTACAGCACTACGCCGGCAACCCGTGGCTGATCCGCATCACCCATGACCTGCACCGCATCCTGAAGATGCATCGCGGCCGCCAGCTGCTGACCCCGGGCCGTACCGCGCAGTCGCTGGCCGAACACCGCGAACTGATGGAGTGCTTCCGCCGCCGCGACGCGCAGGCCGCCGAACGCACCATGGAGCGCCATCTGCTGAGCCAGGGCCAGGCATTGGCCGCCTATGTGGCAGCGGGTGGGCTGCTGAACGTGCCGGCGCCGTTGCCGACCGCAGGCGGCGGCTGAGCTGCTGAGGTTGCCGGCCAGCGGCCGGCACTACCAGGGCTGGGTAGTGCCGGCCGCTGGCCGGCCCCCCTTGACGTCTCATCAATCGCCGCCACCGCAGCTGCCGCCGTCACTGCCACCACCATCACCGCTGCAGTCGGAGCTGCTGTGGCCGTGATGGCTGTGGCTGTCACTGGAATGGCCTCCCGAGTAGTCGTAGGCGCCGCCGAGGCCGTTATCGCCCCGGCTGCCCGAGCCATCGGTGGTGGCCACCGCCATGCACAGGATCGCGCCGACCAGCGGCAGCAGCCAGACCAGCAGCAGCTGCACCGTGCGACCGCCTGCCGACAGGCCGTCGCGCCGGACAATGAGCACCGTGGCGACCAGATTCAGGCCCAGCACCAGCAGGACCAGCAGAAGGGCGAGGATCAGCATGCGGCGGTTCCGTGCCTGGACTGGCCGCATTATGCCGCCCCGCCCCGGCATTGGCCCTGCCTGTCATGAAGATGGGACAATGTAGGGCGCGCCGGCCTGCCCCGTGGCCGCCGGCGCCCCCCGCACCACACGGAAGAAGAAGAACAACAACATGCTGAAAGTCATTTTCGATACCGACCCGGGCGTCGACGACGCCCTGGCCCTGCTGTACCTGCACAAGCACCCGCAGATCGACCTGATCGGCGTCACCACCACCTTCGGCAACGCCTCGGTTGAATCGACCACGCACAATGCGCTGTACCTGAAGCAGGCCTGGGGCTTTGCCGCCCCGGTCGCGCGCGGCGCGGCAGGCCCGCTGCAGCCGGAAGCCACTCCGGAAGCGTGGCCGGTGCACATCCACGGCCACAACGGCCTGGGCAACCACCCGGTGCCGGCGCAACTGGACGTAGCCGCCGACGCGCGCCCGGCCGCGCAGCTGATCATCGACCTGGTCCGCGCCCACCCGGGCGAAGTGACCCTGGTTGCCGTGGGCCGCATGACCAACCTGGCGCTGGCCCTGCAGCAGGCCCCGGACATCGCCGGCCTGGTGCGCGGCGTGGTGATCATGGGCGGCGCCTTCCACGTCAACGGCAACATCACCCCGGCCGCCGAGGCCAACATCTGGGGCGATGCCGAAGCGGCCGACGTGGTGTTCACCACCAATTGGCCGGTCACCGCGATCGGCCTGGACGTGACCACCCGCGTGGAGATGGACCGTGACGGCCTGGACACGCTGGCCGGGATCGGCGGTGCCGACGCCGAGCTGGTGCGCGCGCTGTCGCAGGACTACGTGGACTTCTACCTGCAGGCCGGCCACAAGGGCATGGTCGTGCACGACTGCTGCGCCTGCATCGCGCTGACCCGCCCGGAACTGTTCCAGTTCGAGCGCGCCAGCGTGCGCGTGGCCACCGACGGCGTCGCCCGCGGCATGACCATTCCCAAGCCGGAAGGCATGGGTTTCGGCCCCAGCGTGTGGGATGGGCATGTGCTGCAGTCTGTCGCCATCGGCGTGGATGCGGCCGCCGTACTGGCCGACATCGAGCAGACCCTGAAGGTCTGATCGGCTAGCGCCTGGACCTGCCCGGGACCGTCTCGGGCAGGGTCCACAGCACCGGCAGCACCAGCACCGCCACCAGCGCGATCATCGCACCTGGCGCTGCCGCCCAGCCGCTGTGTTGCACCCACCATTGCGCCAGCCATGGCGTTGCGCCACCGAACACCGCCGTCGCCATGGTCACCCCCAGTGCCAGCCCGCTGACCCGGCCTTCGCCGGGGAACTGCTCGGCCGTGGCCGGTGCCGCCACCGCACTGACCCCACCGGCCACGCAGGCCAGCAGGACCGCCGCCAGCGCGATGCCCCATGCCGTTGCCTGCGCCATCCACGCGAACAGCGACAGCGGCAGCAGCGCCGCCAGCACGGTCAGGCCCAACAGCATCGGCCGCCGTCCAATGCGATCGGACAACGCCCCACACAATGGCGTGATCGCGATCACCGCCACCGCCGCAATCGTCGACAACCACAGCGCATCGCCTTCGTCGTGGCCCTGCGCATGCAGGAACGCCGGCACATAGGTGATGCCCACGTAGTAGGTGATCGAGCCCAGTGCTGAGATCGCGAAGGTGCGCGCCACCGCCCGCGGATGATGGCGCAGCACGTGCCTCAGCGGCGTGGCCGGAATGCTGCCCTCGCGGCGCTGGCGCTCGAACTCGGGCGACTCGTGCATTCCCGAGCGTGCGACGAGGATCACCAGCGCCAGCGCCGCGCCGACGAAGAACGGAATGCGCCAACCCCAGCTGTCCAGTTGCACGGTGGGCAGCAACGCCACCGTCGCTGCCGAGATCGCCACCGCCAGCAGCGCACCGACTTCACTGGCGGCAGAGGCCAGCGAGGTCACCAGGCCGCGTCGCCGTTCCGGCGCGCTTTCCAGCAGATACGCGACCACGCCGGTGTATTCACCGCCCACCGAGAACGCCATCACGCAGCGCAGCACCAGCAGCAGCACGCCGGCGGTGGTGCCCGCCGTTGCAGCAGTCGGCAGCAGGGCGGTGGCCAGCATCGCCGCCGCCATCAACGCCATCGAGGCCAGCAGCATCCAGCGCCGGCCCAGCCGGTCACCCAGGTGGCCAAAGCACAGCGCGCCGAGCGGGCGCATCAGGTAGGACACCGCGAAGCCGGCCAGGGTGACCAGCATCGCCTGCTCGCCACCGCCAAAGAACACCCGCGACAGTACCGTGGCGAAGTACAGGTACAGGGTGAAGTCGTACCACTCCACCACCGTGGACAGGCCGGCCACCCACATCGAGCGCTGCCGCGCCACGGTCATTGCGTATTCGCCTTCAACAGCCTCGATCCCGGTTGCACAGGTTCGAAGCAGGATGTCATGGCCGGGGTGAAATACCGGTCATCGGCTGTCCGTCGCCTGCATGTACTGGGTTTCATGGCCGGTGAAACGCTCGCCGTCAAAGCCGAAGCAGAAGCGCCCCTCCTCGAACACGCGGTAGACCAGCAATGCGCCATCGAGGCAGAACTGCTGCTGGTCCACGCCCGTCTCCAGAGTCCCGTAGCCGGTAGCCTCTCCGCCCTTCCCCGCTGCTCCGGTGAAGGCGTCGATCGGCAGCGGTGTCGCCTCGCCGGTGCGGGTATCGACCAGCACCACCGTGCGCTGGAAGTACTCAGGGCGATCATCGGTCTGCACCAGCAGATAGTGCTGGTTGAAATTGGGCTTCTGGTTCTGCAGCGCATCCTCGATGCGCGCGCGATGCCGCGCATCGCAGAAGTCGACCGGGCTGTAGCGGTAGCTGCAACCGTCGTGGTCGTAGGGCAGGTTCATGCCGGCATAGCGGACGCTTCCCTCACTGTCCACGTCGTGCCCCAGTTCCGGGGTGCTGCACAGCAGCCACGAACGCTGCGCATCCTCGGGGTCGGCCATCAGTTTCGGCTCGCGCCCCTCTTCGTAGGCGGCACCGCCCGGAAAATCCTGCCCGAAGTGCTTGCGGATGATCGGGCGCGCTTTCTCCAGCGGCAGGCCGATCTTCGCCCCACGGAACGACACGAACGTCATCGTCGGCAGAATCACTTCGTCCACGGGCAGCCCCTTCCACTGGCCCTGTACGCAGAACGTGGCGATCTCGTTCTCCGCGTCCTCCCGGCAGGGCGTTGGTGCATTCGCGGCCAACCAGGGGTGGGCCGGGCGATCGGTTTGTTGATCGATGTACCAGCCCTCCAGCGCACACGTCGGCATGGCATCGAGCAGCGGGGAGAGGTCGGTGCTGGCCACTGGCGCGGCAACCGGCGTGTCTGCCGCGGGTGCCTCGCCAGGCACCTCCGGTGTGCGCTGGCAACCGGCCAGCAGCAGTGCACCGACCAGCAGTGCGACGAAGCGCGAACGCCCGCGTGAGTGATGTGCTTCCTGCATGGTGTCTTTCCCTATTTGAGAACCCCGTGCAGATGATCTCTGATCCGGAGCCCGTTTGAATGCTGGATGCAGGGCGATCTTGCTGGATGGCCTGGAGCTAACGGGAGTGCAGGCGTGCCACCCGGTAAGCGCCGTAGGCATCGAAGATTCTCTGCATCCGCGCCTGCTGCTTCACGCCCATCGGCACCCGCTGCACGCGCTTCAACAATGTCTTCCACATGTAGCCGGACCGGAAGTAGTAGGGCCGCACTTCGAGGAAGGTAAGCACTACATCCAGCGCGCCCGGGTCATGCTCGGCCAGCAGTTTCAACGCCTGGTCATAGCCGCCCGGAAAGGCAAGCTGATCGTAGCGCAGTTGATACTCGGCGCAGGCCGCAGCGTGCAGCGCCCGCTGCTCCGGCCCACGCCAACGCGTACCTGCGGTATCGCGGATCACCTGGCGAAGCCGGTTGATCTCATCGGCATTGGCGCGGATCAGGCGTTCCATCGGAGCGCGGGAATGCGCCATCGCCTCTTCCTCCATGAAGGCGTGTGCAGCATCACGGCGCGCGGCGCAAGGTCAGCAGGGTGATCTCGGACGGAACACCGATGCGCGCAGGGAACCCGGCCCACAGGCCTGCACCGTTGCTCACGTACAGGGTCATGCCATCCACCTCGTAGCGGCCGGAGACATAGCCGCCGTTGGCGCGTTTCACCAGCTGGTCCATACCGATGATCTGGCCGCCGTGGGTATGCCCTGACAGCTGCAGCTTGACGCCGCGCGCGGCGGCCTCGCGCGCATTGCGCGGACGATGATCGAGCAGGATCACCGGAGCGGACGGATCGGCACCGGCCAGCGCCGCGTCCAGATCCGGCAGCGGCAGTCCATAGCGTGCCGCCACCGGATCGGTGACACCGGCGATGGTCAACGCCGCCTCACCACGACGCACCTGCAGATGGCTGTTCTCCAGCACCTGCATGTGCAGCGCGCGGAACGCCTGCATCCAGTCCTGGTACTGCGCGTAGTACTCGTGGTTGCCGGTGATCGCGATGACGCCATCCGGCGCATGCAGGTCGGCCAGCGGGCGCGCGTCATCGCGACGGGCCTCGACGCTGCCATCGATCAGGTCGCCGGTGATCACGATCAGGTCCGGCTTCAGCGTATTGCTCTGCTCCACCACCCTGCGCACCCAGTCACCGGTCAGCAGGCGGCTGGCATGGATGTCGGTCAGCTGCAGCACGCGGTAGCCGTCGAAGGCGGCCGGCAGATCCTTGATCGCCACGTCGATCTGCCGGGGCTTGGGCACCGCCATGCCCTGGCTGACACCATAACCGCTGACCAGCAGCGCCAGCACAGCGGCCACGGGACGCAGCCAGGGGGCGCGCAATGCCGATACCGCGCGCGGCCGGCGGAGCAGGCGCGACAGCAGCAGTCCTGCGTCCAGCACCAGCATCACCAGCGCAAGCAGCAGCACCGCCGTCGAGCCGGTGGCCAGCGTGGCGATCGCCAGCTTCGGTATCTCCGGCGAGGCCATCGTGCCCCAGAAGGTGGCGACGATGCGCAGCTGCACGGCCACAGCCACCAGCAGCAGCGACAGCACGACCTTCAATGCGGTGGGCAGGCGCAGCGGCCAGAACAGGCGCCAGGCCACGTACAGGCCCATCAACAAACCGATCGTACTCAGCACTGCAACCATCCAGGAAGAAAAGCGGGCCCGCCATGGTGACGGGCCCGCGTGTCATTGGGTAGAGGCAGCATCACGCCCCGGGCAGGCGCTCCACCCGCAGGCGGGCGATGCGGCGCTTCTCCATCGCCAGCACGGTGATGCGCACGTCGGCGATCTCCACCGCGTCGCCGATGTCCGGCAGGCGGCCCAACCGCTCCAGCACCAGCCCGGAGATGGTCATGTAGTCCGCGCTGCGCGGCAGCGAGACACCGGCCAGGCGCTGCAGGTCATCCAGGGTCAGCGCACCGTCGGCCTCCCACTGGCCTTCGCCCTGCGCGACCACGCCATAGCGTTCGTCCTGGGTATCCACCAGGTCACCGGCAATCGCGGCCAGCAGGTCGTTGGCCGTCACCAGGCCTTCCACGCTGCCGTACTCGTCCACTGCCACCGCCAGCGGCACCGGGTGCTGGCGGATCAGCTCCAGCGCCTGCAGTGCACTGGCACTGGACAGCACGTACTGCGGCTCGCGCAGGTTGCCTTCCAGCTGCAGCGGCCTGCCCTGCAGCAGGTCGGCCAGCAGGTCGCGGCTCTGCACCACGCCGCGCAGGCTGTCCAGATCGCCGTCGCCGACCAGCAGGCGGGTGTGCGGCGATGCCACCAGGCGCGCCACCACATCATCCTGCCCGCGTGCCAGGTCGATCCACTGCACGTCGGCACGCACGGTCATCACGCTCGACACCGGTCGATCGGCCAGCCCCAGCACGCTGCGGATCATCTCGTGCTCGGCCGGCTGCAGCCGCTCTTCGGCATCGGCGTGTGCGTCCTCGCTTTCGTCGTCGTGTCCGTTGGCCGGACGCGCCCCCAGCATGCGCAGCACGGCGTCGGCGGTGCGCTGTCGGAACGGCTGGCGCCGCTCGTTGCGCTCGCGGTTGAAACGCACCCACTGGTTGAACGCTTCGACCAGGATCGAGAAGGCAATGGCCGCGTACAGGTAGCCCTTCGGGATCTTGTAGCCCAGGCCCTCGGCCACCAGGCTGAAGCCGATCATCAGCAGGAAGCCCAGGCACAGCACCACCACCGTGGGATGCTTGTTGACGAAACGGGTCAGCGGCTTGCTGGCCACCAGCATCAGCGCCATCGCGATGGTCACCGCGGCATACATCACGCCGAGGTTGTCGACCATGCCGACCGCGGTGATCACCGAGTCCAGCGAGAACACTGCGTCGAGCACCACGATCTGCGCCACCACCATCGCGAAGCTGGCATAGACCTTCTTGCCATCCTCATGGTGCTCGCGGCCTTCCAGCCGTTCGTGCAGTTCCATCGTGCCCTTGAACAGCAGGAACAGGCCACCGCCCAGCAGGATCAGGTCACGCCCGGAGAAGCTGTGATCGAACAGCGTAAGCAGCGGCTCGGTCAGCTTCATGATCCAGGCCAGCGCCGCCAGCAGCACCAGCCGCATCAACAGGGCCAGGGTGAGGCCGATCACCCGTGCGCGGTCGCGCTGGTGCGGCGGCAGCTTGTCAGCCAGGATCGCGATGAACACCAGGTTGTCGATGCCGAGAACGATCTCCAGCACGACCAGGGTTGCAAGGCCCATCCATATCGAGGGGTCAGCCAACCATTCCATTTCAGGTCCGTTTCGTCAGTAGGTAAGGGAGAAAAGCAGTCATTCAATCGGCATCCTGCGCCTGCGCCGGGTCATGACCGAGCAGGTCGCCGGGCGTGCACTGCAGCTCGCGGCAGATCGCATCGAGGGTGGAAAAGCGGATTGCGCGTGCCTTGCCGGTCTTCAGGATCGACAGGTTCGCCAGGGTGATGTCGATGCGCCCGGCCAGCTCGGACAGGGTCATGCCCCGTTCCTGCAGCATGCGGTCGAGGGTGATGACGATCGCCATCAGCGCGTGCCCATCAGACCAGACCGTCCAGGTCATCGCGCATCGCCGCGCCTACGGCAAACACGCGTGCCAGTACGAACAGCATCAGCACCGCGACCAGGCCGGTGATCGACATGCCACCGCCGACTTCCATCCAGGTGAAGTCCGGGCCCATCCAGGCCGCGTAGGCACCGATCAGGATCGACAGCAGCTCCATCGCCAGCATCAACCACGCCATGCGCTGCAGGCGCTGTGCATTGGTGTGGGTGAACGGCTGCTCGCGCGCCGCCGAGTCCAGCAGCCGCAGCAGATGACGCAGGAACACCAGGCACAGCACCAGCAGCACGACGATGGCGCCCAGCCCCAGGCAGAAATGCAGGAACAGATCGTTGCCATGCGCGGCCGCAGCAGCGGCATCGTGGACGCTGTCCAACAGCCAGCGGCGGTCGTGGCCAACCAGGGGAATGGCCAGCAGTGCGGCCAGGATGCCCAGCCAGCACATCGCGCGCACGGCCTGCACGGCGGCCTGGGCCAGGGTGAACAAGCCTCGCGCGGGTCTGGCGCGGGCGGGTCGAGCGGTCAAGCGGCCTCCGGCATTGGGGTGGCATGCCACCCCGGGATGAATTTATCGATAAACGATATATCACAACCCGCGTGAAAGGGTGAATCGCGAGCGAAGCAGTCAACGCGGCGCTTGACAGCCGCCCTGCACAGGAAGACCATTAATTAACGAATTAGTTAATTAGCTCGCCATGGACCGTATCTTCGAAGCGCTCGCCTCCACCGCCCGCCGGCAGATCCTGGCCTACCTCAGCGCTGGTGAGCTCAGTGCGGGCGAGCTGGCCGGGCGCTTCGATTTCAGCAAGCCGGCGCTGTCCAGCCACCTGCGCATCCTCGAGGAGGCAGGGCTGATAGAACGCGAGAAGCGCGGTCAGTTCGTGTACTTCCGGCAGGTGCCCGACCGCCTGGCCAATACGCTGTTTTCCTGGGCGGCTGAAGTCTGCCCGGTGGGCGGTCCGCTCAAGCGCGAGGCCCGTGCCCGCCGCAAGTCCCCTGCCCGCTGAGCATCCCTGCCAAGGAGCGCGACCATGCCTGGCTCGACCCGCGACCGCCGTTCGTTTCCAGCCGTCCAGCTTCCCGGCCAGGAAGGAGCCAGTCCCACCGAAGTCACGCTGATCGCACAATTGGGGATCGGTGCCGGTGATGCCCTGATCACCGACGCCAGCCAGCGCCAACGCCACCACCCGGCCTTCATCGATGCGCTGGATGAGCCCTCCGCACGGCTGGGCAGCATGCATCTGCAGCAAGGCGACCCATCCTCGCTGTACAGCTTCGCTGTCGGAGCTGGCGGCCATCCATTCCATCGCCATGCCGGTCCGCGCATGTTCACGGCCATCGCCGGAAGCGGTGGCACCGAGCTGCGCTTTGCCAGCGCTTCCGACGCGCAGCTGGCGCGGGACCCCGGCTGCATCCCACGCACGCTGCGGCGCATCCGCATCCCACCGGACTGCCTGTTCACGGTGCGCTTCGGTGGCGGGACCTGGCACCAGTTCGCGTCGACCCACCCCCAGCACCCGGCGCTGTTTGCGCTGTCGTGCCACAGCAATGAACTGGCCGGTGCGATGAGCGAGCACACCCGTGCGCAGGTACTGCTCAATGCCGCCGACATTCCCAGCCTGACCGATGTGCTGCCGGAAGCATGCTGGCCCACCGCCGCCGCGCTGGCGGCCACACCACTGGTACAGCTGTCACTGCAGGCCGCGCCACCCAGCCTCCGCGCACGGCTGTGCACGCGCACCCGAGCGGTGTTCGGCCCGCTGCGGCGGATCGCATTGCAGCGACATCGCGGGTTCGTCGAACGCGCTACGCCCGCCTATCCCCTCCATTCGCAGGTGCCACCCAGCGATGGCCTGCTGGCCGCAGCATTGCCGCTCAGCCATTACCAGGACCTGGCCACAGTGCGGCTGGACAGCATGCAGGCAGTCCACCGTTCCGCGTCGGCACTGCTGGCCGACGTACTGGAAGGCTTCCTCCGCAATCGCCCCAGCGGCGTGGGCCGGTTGATGGCGCTGCGCAACCGCCTGGTTGCACCGATGCGGCTGCGCACCTCCCCGCTGGGCTGCCCGGTATCGTCGCTGCTGTCCAATGACCGCAGCCGGCTCTTCGCCGGCCGCTATCCGGTGCTGGATTCACGGGTCGATGCAGATGACCAGTGCGCGGAAGTACTGCTCGGTGCCGATGATCGCCACCTGCGTTTCCGCAGCAGCGTGCGCGTGCAGCTGCGTGCCGGCGGCCACATCGAGATCAGCCTTGGTTCGCGCGTGCAGACCCACAATGCGTTCGGCCGCGTCTACATGGCGTTGATCGATAGCACGCACCGCCACTATGTCGCGCCGGCGCTGCTGCGCCGTGCGGTCGAGCATGCGCTGGCGCCGGAACTGGCCGACCTCGATGAGTGCGCGGCGGGCGCAGTGCATTGAGGAAACCCGCCCGCGGCCGGCACTACCCGGCGTTGTAGCGGTACACCAGATCCTCCGCATCGCTGCGCACGGCATGCTCATCCAGCACACCGCCGAGGCGCTGCGCAACGGCCTGTGATGCGAGGTTGTCCGGCGCCATGTAGCTGACCAGGGTCGGCAGCTGTGCCACCACGAAGGCCCAGTCGCGCAGTGCCCCGGCCGCTTCAGTGGCGAAGCCCTGCCCTTCGTGGCCGTCATACAGCAGCCAACCCAGTTCCTTCTCCGGAAACAGCGGGCCATGGTTGATACCCACCTGGCCGATGCAGGCACCGGTGTCGGCCCGTTCGATCATCAACGCACCATGGCCGAACAGATGCCAGCTCGCCAGGTCATGGCAGAACTGGCCCCACGCGGCAACCTCATCGAATGGACCGCCCATGCCGCGCGCGCGTGGCGACGCCAGGAACGCGGCATAGATGCCGAAGTCATCCAGCTGTTGAGGACGCAGCCGCAGGCGCGCGGTGTGCAGGGTGGGAATATCGAGCATGCTGCCGGTCGGCTCAGTACACCGCGAGGTGGCCGCAACCGCGTCGCTGCGGTTGCCCTTCCATCGTCACCTGCACGCTGGCCAGGGTGTCGACACCATCGGCATTGCGGCACGACTCGCGCTTGATCTCGACAATGGCGGGCTGCCTGTCCAGCTCACCATTGAGCACGATCAGCGAACTGGGCGCATCGGCCGGCTGCCCGAGATAGCGCAACGTACCCTTGTGGGTACGGCCATCGGCGCTGAGGCTGGCATCGTGGTTGCCGTTGCCGGTGGACGCGATCTCGATGCTCCACCCTGCCCCGCCACCGGTGAACGCAGGCACCGGGCTCATGCCGGCCGCGATCGAGGGAGGGCGCGGCTCATCGGCCGTGGTCTTCGATGCGGGGCTGGCGCAGCCGGCCAGCAGGCCCGCAAGCAGTGCGGCGAAGGCAAGGGGATGCACGGTCATGGTGGGCTCCTGCAGCGATCGGGCCGCCAGTGTAGGGCGCGCCACGTGCGCCGGCGATGAACATGACCGGTCAACGTGAGGTGCGTCCCCCACCGGCAACCCGCACGCGGTCGCGGCCTTGTGCCTTGGCCTGGTACATCGCCGCATCGGCCGCGCGCAGCAGGGTGCGCCAGCCCAGTGCGTCGGTACCGCCCTCGGCCACGCCGAAGCTGGCGGTCACGCGCAGCGTGCTATCGCCGCCCACCACGATATCCAGCTGCTGCAGCGCCAACCGCAGCGATTCGGCCAGCCGGCGACCGGCATCCAGATCGCCATCGGCCAGCAGCACCAGGAACTCTTCGCCACCGTAGCGGGCGATGCTGTCGCTGCGGCGCAGGTGGCGCTGCAGCAGCTGCGCGACCTGCACCAGCACCTCGTCGCCGGCATCATGCCCATGGCCGTCATTGATCGACTTGAAGCGGTCCACGTCCAGCAGGATCACCACCGCCGCCGCAGCGCCCTCGGCATGGCGCTGCTGCACCCGCTGGTCCAGCGCGCGGCGGTTCAACAGCCCGGTCAGTTCATCGGTACCCGCCAGCTGCCGCAGCTCACTGGTCAGCGCCGAGCGTTCGCGCGAGGTTTCGCGCAGGACTTCGATCGCATCGAACAGGCGCTGCATTTCCGCCAGCGGATGGGTGACGTGCTGCTCCGGCCCCGGTGCGTCGGAGGCGATCTGGATCACCTGCCGCTGTGCCTGCAACAGCGGGCGCAGGATCTGCACATGGGCAATGCGCAGGGCCACGCCCAGCACCAGCAGCGTACCCACGACCGTCGCTACCAGCACTGCCAGGCGCATGGCCGCGCGGTTGCGGGTATGTTCGAAGCGGGCAATGGACACACTCAGGTAGCCATCGCGCAGCGCCTCCAGCGACTGCAGCGTCGGCACATAGCGCCGGGTGAACTCGGCAGCGGTCCACGGCGGAGGTACACCACGACGACCGCCTTCGATCAACTGCTCGACCATCGGCAGCGATTCACCGAAAAACTGCCGCCGCGCCATGTCCCAGTGCCAGGACAACGCCGGGTCACTGCGGAACACTGCCTCGTGGCTGCCGGCCAGCCGCCACAGCTCCAGCAGGCGGCCCTCGGTCTGCAGCGCCGCGCGCACCTGCTCGTTGCGCCACGCACCCGGCACCGCCACCGGCGCCATCACGTTGGACGCCAAACGCCCGCCGTGCTCGCGCAGGTCGATCAGCACCTGGCCCTGCATCGCCGGAATCGCTGCCTCGCGGTCGGCGCGGACCAGTACGTTGATCTGTGCGGACGTCAGCAGGTGCAGGCGGTCGACCACCGCGAACATGCTGCTGATCGCGCGCTCCACGTCTTCGACCCGGCGTGCGTCCTGCGGCTGCGCCGCCACCCGGTCCACGCTGGCACGTGCCGACTTCAGGCGGCGTTGCGCATCGGCCAGCATCGCATGCGCATCAACCTCGCCCGGATCGGCCTTGAACGCGGTGTCCAGCTGCAGCATGGCGGCGTCGACCCGCCGCCGCACCACGGCCAGCTGCATGGCCAGCCGCGCCTGCTCGGCGCCTTCGTCCGCGCGCGCGCCCAGCAGGCTGTTGGCCGGGCCGCGTTCGGAGGAAACCAGGTTGGCCAGATCAAACGTCTGCCGCAGCTGGCGCAGGCTGACCAGATTGTCCTCGGCGGCGGCATAGCGCATCGTGCCCTGGACCAGGGCGATGACCATCAGCGGCAGGGTGCAGACCACGAACAGTCCCGCCAGGATCCAGACCCAGGTCCGCAACCCGATGGGCGATACCTTGCCGGCCATTCAACTTTCCCCTGACGTGCGGATCACTGTACTGAGCGGCCCCGGCAGTGCCAAGCCAGCACTACGCGGCCCCTGCCACTGCGTATACCCCAGTCATCGCGAACGTGCCGCCAAGAGGCGGCACCCGGCTCACCGAAACAGATCCGTCACGTCAGCGGGGTCAGATCCAGCGTTGATCCACCAGTTCCCGCTTCACATAGGCATAGAACACCGGCGCGGCCACCAGCCCCGGCAGGCCGAACGCCGCCTCCATCACCAGCATGGCCAGCAGCAGTTCCCAGGCGCGTGCCTGGATCTCGCCACCGACGATGCGCGCGTTGAGGAAATATTCCAGCTTGTGGATGACGATCAGGTACAGCAGCGCCGCCACCGCCACGTAGAACGACACCGACAACGCGACGATGGTGATGATGGTGTTGGAGATGATGTTGCCCACCACCGGCAGCAGCCCGGCGACGAAGGTGATCAGCACCAGCGTCTTCGACAACGGCAGGTGCACCCCGAACAAGGGCAGCACACCCAGCAGGAAAATGGCGGTGAACACGGTGTTGAGCAGCGAGATCTTCACCTGCGCGAACACCACCTGGCGGAACGCAGTGGCCAGGCGGCTGGTGCGGCCGATCAGTTCCTGCGCCAGCGGCCCCATTTTCGGCAGCGGCAACTCGTCATACAGCGCGATCATCGCGCCCAGCACCATGCCGATCAGTACGCGCACGCCTACCTGCACCACCGAGGTACCGGCCACGCCCAGCTGGCGCTGGTGCTCGGCGGCCCAGTCGTTCAGCGCTGCGCGCAGCGCCGGCATGTCTTCGGGAATGTAGGGCTGCAACAGCGCCGGCACCTGGTGCCGCGACGAATTGAGGATCTCCATCAGCCGCGCCAGCAGCGCGTCCGGCCCGCCGGTCTCGTTGCGGAAGAACGAGGCCACGCCGATCCCGGCCAGTACCAGCGCGCTGATGATGACCGCCGACAGCACGATCACCGCGATCGCCCGCGCCCGACCCGGTGGCAGCCGGCCTTCCACGGTGGAAGCCAGCAGGTGGGTCAGCTGGAACACCAGCAGGCCCGACAGCAGCGTCACCACCAGGCCCAGCTTCAGCGCCAGCCACATGCCCAGCAGCATCATCAGCCAGGCCGCGATCCTCGGAACGGGGGGCTTGGGCTGCACAACAGGGGCGTCTTGCATGGGGGCACGTCCGGGCGGGGTGGCCCATGGTAGAGGATTGGCCGTGCGATTCCGTGTGCAGGATGAACGGCCGTTACGCCGTCATTGGGCGGCGCCGTGTTCGCCGTAGCTGGCGTTGTTCTTGCCCTGCCGCTTGGCGTGGTACAGCGCCCGGTCGGCCTGCGCCAGCCAGTCCTCCACGCTACCGCCGCGTGGCGTGGCAGCAATGCCGATGCTGACGCTGAACTCCACGCCCGGGGTGGCCTGGCGGGCGGCCTCGAGCAGGTGCAGGCGCACCCGCTCGGCCACATGCATCGCATCCACCGGCGCGCAGTCGTGCAGCAGCACGACGAACTCGTCGCCACCGAGGCGCGCCGGGGTGTCACCGGGCCGGGCAAACGCGCGCAGGGTCGAAGCGATGTGCCGCAGGACTTCATCACCGGCACGATGGCCATGCGAGTCATTGATGCGCTTGAAATCATCCACGTCCAGCATCAGCAGGCAGGCAAAACCGCCCTGGCGCTGCGCCTTGTCCAGCGCCTGTTGCGCGCGCAGGATCAGGAAGCCGCGGTTGGCCAGCTCGACCAGCGGGTCCATCCGGCTCAAGCGCTGCAGCTGCCGGTTCTGCGATTTCACCCGACGCGCCAGCTGCCAGCTGAGGATGCTCAGACCGATGCCGTAGACGAACAGGAACGGCACGCTGAGCACGATCGTGCGCTGCGAGGTCACCGGTTGGTAGGGAAACCCGAGGGCCCACCAGGTGATCGCAAAACCCAGCACCAGTGCCAGCGTGGCGCGCATTGCCAGGCGCACGCCGCCGGCCGCGATCTTGTCCGCAACCAGCAGCGCCGCGAACAGTGCACTGGGCACCGCGCTCAACCCCATGAAGGCGATCCAGCCACCGCCGAACAACGAATCGGCCACCATGCAGCGGAACTGGACCACGGCAGGCTGCCGGGAACGGTGGGTCAGCAGCAGCGCGAGCGCGGGCCAGGCCAGTGCATTGAGCAGCAGCAGGACCCAGGCCAGCGCACCGTCATGGCGTTCCAGGATGATCGAGGCGATCGGGATCGCGCCCAGGCCATTGCCCACGAAGCGCATCCAGCCGATGCGCCGCGCCGCGCCGATACCTTCGACCGCGACCTCGGTCGAGTCAGTCAAGAACGGCATTGCCGACCCCCTTGCGCGATCGCACGTTCCATCTCAGCACTCCAGCCCGGCACTCCACCTCGACGCGTGCCGGGCTGCCTGGCGTGAGTCTGACAGCTTCGCGTCAATTCGGGATCAAGGGATCAAGGTCGCGACCTGGCCCGGGCGCCGCCGTCGAGCCCCGCAGCATCAGGCTGAAATCCAGCGTCTGCTGAAGCGGCACATCGGCATGCTCGATGATCGCCAGCAGCAGTTTGACTGCGCGCTCGCCGATCTCGCGCATCGGCTGCCGGATGGTCGTCAACGGCGGCGTGAGGTAACGCGAGGACGCCAGGTCGTCGAACCCGACGATGGACAGGTCATCCGGCACGCGGACACCCCGCTCACGGCAGGCCGCCAGGGCGCCCAGCGCCATCTGGTCGCTGAAGCAGAAGATCGCGGTCGGTGCCGGTGCCACGTCCAGCAACGCCATCGCCGCCGCATGGCCGGATTCCACGGAAAAGTCGCCTGGCACGATCCGCTGCTGGCGCAGGCGTCCGCGCGCCTTGCCCGCGGCCCGGACGCCCTGCAGCCGCTGCTGGTGCAGGGGGTTGTCGGGCGGCCCGCCGACCACGGCGATCTGCTCGTGACCCAGTCCGTAAAGGTGTTCCATCACCGCGCGTGCAGCCGCCGCGTTGTCGATGTGGACGCTGGGAATGCCGAGCGCAGGGTCGAACTCGCATCCGTTGACCACCGGCGCGGCGACGCCGCGTTGCTGCACGATCTCACGCGCCGTTGGCGGCAATCGATGCCCCAGCACGATCATGCCGTCGGCCTCGTTGCGCCGGAGCATCTGCGCATAGCGCTCCTCGCGGTCGGGTTGATGCTGGGTATCGCCCAGCAGCACCGCGTAGCCGACCGCCTGTGCAGCCTCCTCTGCGCCTTGCAGGATCTGGGCGAAAAATGGATTGGCGATATCCGGCACGGTGACCAGGATCTTGCCGCTGCGCTGGGTCTTGAGTGTCCTGGCCACCGTATTGGGCACGTAGCCGAGCGCGGCAGCCGCCTGCTCGATGCGCGCGCGCGTGGCGGGCAGCACCTTGTCCGGCCGGGAAAGTGCCCGCGACACCGTACCGGCAGAGACGCCCACGTGCTTGGCGATGTCGTAGATGGTTGCCATGGTTTCAGCTCTTGTTTCCGCTGTGCACTGCACAACGGGTCTGCGGAAGGCCCATGCTAGGGTAATGCAATCGATTGCATCGAGGGCGAATCATCTTGAAGACGCTCAAGGGTCCGGCGCTGTTCCTGGCGCAGTTCATCGGCGACAAAGCTCCTTTTGATCGGCTGGACACGTTGGCCGGATGGGCCGCGGGGCTGGGCTATTCTGGCGTACAAGTACCCACCACGGCGCCCCACCTGTTCGATCTGGCCCAAGCGGCGCGCAGTCAGAGCTACTGCGACGATGTGTCCGGCATGCTGGCCGGGCACGGTGTGCAGATCACCGAACTGTCGACCCATCTGCAGGGACAGCTGGTCGCCGTCCACCCCGCCTATGACAGCCTGTTTGACGGCTTCGCACCGCCTGCGGTGCACGGCAACCCCGCCACCCGCCAGGCCTGGGCAGTCGATCAGCTGATGCTGGCGGCCAAGGCCAGCCAGCATCTGGGACTGACCGCGCACGCCACCTTCTCCGGCGCGCTGGCCTGGCCGTACTTCTATCCCTGGCCGCAGCGCCCGCCCGGTCTGGTGGACGAAGCCTTCGCCGAACTGGGCCGCCGCTGGCGCCCGATCCTGGATGCGTTCGACGCCTGCGGCGTGGACCTGTGCTTCGAGATCCACCCCGGCGAGGACCTGCACGACGGCGCCACCTTCGAGCGCTTCCTCGACGTGGTGGATCATCACCCGCGGGCGAAGATCCTGTACGACCCCAGCCACCTGCTGCTGCAGCAGATGGACTACCTGGGCTTCATCGACCGCTACCACGACCGCATCGGCATCTTCCACGTCAAGGACGCCGAGTACCGTGCGAGCGCCAGCAGCGGCGTGTATGGCGGCTACCAGGACTGGATCGATCGTCCGGGCCGGTTCCGCTCGCTCGGCGACGGCCAGATCGACTTCAAGGCGATCTTCTCGAAGATGGCGCAGTACGACTTTCCGGGCTGGGCGGTGCTGGAGTGGGAGTGCTGCCTGAAACACCCGGAGGACGGCGCGCGCGAAGGCGCTGCCTTCATCCGCGACCACATCATCCACGTGACCGAACGCGCCTTCGATGATTTCGCCGACAGCGGCACCGACGCCGCTTCACTGCACCGCATGCTGGGAATCTGAGTCATTACCGCCCCGGGAGGGCAAGCCATGACGCACGCCATGTCGCGCTTGGGCGCGATGATGTTTCTGCAGTTCTTCATCTGGGGAGCGTGGTTCGTCACCCTGGGCACGTACCTGGTGCAGGGCCCGCTGCAGGCCAGTGCAAGCCAGGTCGCGACCGCCTTCCTCAGCCAGTCGATCGGTGCCATCGTCGCGCCCTTCCTGGTCGGCCTGATCGCCGATCGCTACTTCGCGGCGCAGCGCATCCTCGCGGTCCTGCACCTGGCCGGTGCGGTGCTGCTGTGGCTGGCGTCCACCGCGACGGACTTCACCACATTCTCCGCCTGCGTGATGGGCTACATGCTGCTGTTCATGCCGACCCTGGCACTGGCCAACAGCGTGGCGATGCGGCACATGCAATCGCCTGAAAAACAGTTCCCGCTGGTGCGCGTAGCCGGCAGCATCGGCTGGATCATCGCCGGCGTGCTGATCGGCTTGATGGGCTGGGAGCAGGCACACCGGCTCGAGCTGACCTTCCAGATGGCCGCGCTGGCGTCGCTGCTGCTCGGCCTGTATGCCTTCACCCTGCCGCACACGCCGCCGCTGGCCCGGCAGCGCGACGCCGGGCTGGGGCAGATCCTCGGGCTGGATTCACTGCGGCTGCTGAAGTCGCGCTCCTATCTGGTGTTCTTCCTGGCCTCCATCGCCATCTGCATCCCGCTCTCGTTCTACTACAACTTCACCAACCCCTATCTCAACGATCTGGGCGTGCGCGGCGCCGCGGGCCTGCAGTCGCTGGGCCAGGTTTCGGAAGTGCTGCTGATGCTGGCCATGCCGTTCCTGTTCGTGCGGCTGGGGGTCAAGACGATGCTGGCGGTGGGCATGGCGGCGTGGGTCGTGCGCTACGGCATGTTCGCCTTTGGCGATGCCGGCAGTGGCTTCTCGCTGCTGGTGATCGGCATCGTGCTGCATGGCATCTGCTACGACTTCTTCTTCGTCACCGGCCAGATCTACACCGATGCCCATGCCGGCCCCGACGCGCGCAGCAGTGCGCAGGGCTTCATCACCCTGGCCACCTATGGCGTGGGCATGCTGATCGGCACCTTCCTGTCCGGCGCGGTGGTGGAGCACTACACCACCGCCGCAGGGCCCGACTGGCAGCAGATCTGGCTGTTCCCGGCCGGCGTCGCGCTCATCGTGCTGATCGCCTTCCTGCTGCTGTTCCGCGACCGGCCGGTGGTTGCGGCCGCAGCGTCCACGCCCTGAGGACCGCAGCCGATGCCCAAGCCTGGAATCGCCATCATCGGTACCGGCATGATCGCAGCCGTGCATCGTCGCGCGGCCTTGCTGGCCGGTGCCGATATCCGTGGCGTGGCCGCCTCTTCCGCGCAACGCGCCGCCGATGTGGCGCAGGCGTGGGGTGTCCCGCGCGGCTACCGGGATATCGAGGAGGTGGTGGCCGACCCGCAGGTGCAGGTCGTGCACGTCTGCACGCCCAACCACCTGCACCGGTCCATGGCCGAAGCTGCACTGCGGGCCGGCAAGCACGTGGTCTGCGAGAAGCCGCTGGCAACCACGCTGGAAGACGCGCGGGCGCTGGCCGCGCTGGCCAGCTCGAGCGGGCTGGTCGCCACGGTTCCCTTCGTCTACCGCTACCACCCGGTGGTGCGGGAAGCCCGCGCGCGCATCGCCACAGGCGACATCGGGCCACTGCACCTCATCCATGGCAGTTACCTGCAGGACTGGCTGCTGGACCCGGCCAGCAACAACTGGCGCGTGGATCCGGCGCTGGGCGGCGCTTCGCGTGTGTTCGCCGACATCGGCTCGCACTGGTGTGACCTGGTGGAATGGGTCAGCGGCGAGCGTTTCACCGAGGTCAGCGCGGCGTTTGACACGGTGATCGCCGAGCGCGGCACCGCGGGTGGGCAGAGTTTCAGCACCCCGGCAGCCGGCGGCGCGATGCAGCCGGTCGCCAGCGAAGACGTGGCGGCGGCGATGTTCCGCACCGGCAACGGCACGCTGGCATCACTGACGGTCAGCCAGGTCTCTGCCGGACGCCGCAATCGTCTCTGGTTCGAGATCGATGGTGCCAGGGCCAGCGTGGCGTTCAACCAGGAAGACGCCGAGCGGCTGTGGATCGGGCGGCCCGACCAGCGCGAAGAGACCTTCGTGCGCGGGCCGGGCGCCGGCAGTGCCGAACAGCGCCGGTTGTCGGTGTTGCCGGCCGGGCACGCACAGGGTTATGCCCAATGCTTCGAGGCCTTTGTCGCCGACACCTATCACGCCATCGACGGCGAGCGGCCCGAGGGCCTGCCTACCTTCGATGATGGCGTGCGCTCGGCGCTGATCGTCGACCGCGTCATCACATCGGCCAGGACACGCGCCTGGACCGCCATCGGTTGAAACCCGGGAGGATCTCTTGATGAAAGCCCCTGTCCGCAGGACCGCAAGCCTCGTTCTGCTGCTGCTCGCCGCCCTGCCGGCCTTCGCAGGCGAAGCCGCAAGTACGCAGAAGCCGATCGCGGTGCAGATGTATACCCTGCGCAATGCCGGATCGCTCGAGCAGCAGTTGAAGATCGTCCACGACGCGGGCGTGCATGCGGTGGAAACGGTCGGCACGCAGAACGCCAGTGCGGCGGACCTCAAGCAGCTGCTGGACCGCTATTCGATCAGGGCCATTTCGTCGCACGTGCCATTGGCCGAGCTGCGCAACAATCTGGATGGCGTGGTGACCTTCAACCGCGCGATCGGCAACAGCACGCTGGTGGTGCCCTACCTGGACCAGAAGGACCGGCCGGCCGATGCCGCAGGCTGGACCGCATTGGGCCAGGAACTGGGCCGCATCGCCAAACAGGTGCGGGCCAAGGGCATGCGCCTGGCCTACCACAACCACGACTTCGAGCTGGCCGACTTCAACGGCAGGACGGGGCTGGAACTGCTGTTCGCCGCCGCCGGTCCCGACCTGCAGACCGAGCTGGACCTGGCCTGGGTCGCGCGTGCCGGCCTGGACCCTGCGGCGATGCTGGGCAAGTTCCGCGGCCATGTCTTCGCCGTTCACGCCAAGGACAATGCCCCCAAGGGCCAGGCCGAAGACGAGGGCGGATTCGCCGCGGTCGGCCAGGGCGTGCTGGACTGGAACGCGATCCTGCCGGCCGCAGCGGCCGCTGGCGTGCACTGGTACATCGTCGAACATGACCAACCGCGCGATCCGGCCAAGGTCATCCAGACCGGCGCGGACTACCTGCGTGAACACCTGACCGTCGATGCGCCCACCCGTGCGCAGCCCTGACGCATGAAGGAGCCCCACATGAAAATGATCCTGGCAATGGCCGTGGCCCTGGGCGGCCTGGGCTCCGCAACGGCCGCCTGGTGCAAGGACGACCCGGCTGCGGGTGCAAAGCTCTACACCGCGAACTGCGTGGCCTGCCACGGCGCCGATCGTGCGGGCATGCCGGGCGCCTTCCCGGCGCTCACCGACATCGGCAAGCGCATGGCACCGGCGCAGATCAAGGAAAAGATCAGCAAGGGCGGTGGGCTGATGCCGCCCTTCTCCCAGCTCTCGCAGCAGGAAATCAACGACATCGCCAGCTACCTGGCGAAGTAAGCGGCCGGCGACCACGCCGGCCGTATGCCACTACAGTTCGCGCACCCAGATGTTGCGGTAGCTGACCCTGGAATCATGTTCCTGCAGATAGAGCGGTGCGCACGCGTGTGGCGCATAGGAAGGTGCACCGATGTATTCGGTTCTGCCCGCCAGCACGGTGTCGTCCTGCACCAGCACGCCGTTGTGCAGCACCGTGATGCGCGCGGGCGACACCAGCCCTCCGCCCGCCGAGAAGCGCGGTGCCTTCCAGAGGATGTCGTAGGCCTGCCACTGGCCCGGCGCGCGCGAGGCATTCACCAGCGGCATGGCCTGCTTGTAGATCGAGCCCGCCTGGCCGTTGGCATAAGTCGGATTGTTGTAGCTGTCCAGCACCTGCAGCTCATACAGCTCCTGCAGGAAGATGCCGCTGTTGCCGCGGTTCTGTCCATCGAAGCCCTTCGTATCGGTTGGGGTGCGCCACTCGACATGCAGCTGCACGTCGCAGAAGCGTTGCTTCGTGCGAATGCCCTTGCTGCCGGGCACGACAGTCATGGCGCCATCAGCAACCTTCCAGGGCACGCGCCCACCCTGCTCGGACTCCCAGGCCGAGACATCCTTGCCATCGAACAATACGATGGCGTCGGACGGCGCCTTGCCTGGCGGCGTGGCCACGGTTGCAGGCACCGGCGTCCACACCTCGGTCTTCTTCGGATCGCGCGCAGGGTCGGCGCCCTCCTGTGCGAACACGGAACCGGCGGCCAGTACACCGGCCGCAATCAGCAGCGGCTTGATCATCATGCAGCGCTCCATCAGCTGGTCCCCCATGCAGGCGTGCCGGCAACATAGGCCAGGTCGCCATCGTAGCGACCCGGTACCGCAACGTAGTGCAGCACTTCGGTCGCACCGACCTTCGACGTGAAGAAGCCGAAGATGGCCAGCTGCTTGAGCATCGTGAAGTAATGCGGCATCGCCTCCCCCTCTTCCGGAGTGCCCGTCTCGGTCACCTCGGCCGTGCGTGCCTTTGCCTCCGCATCCAGCGTGCGCAGCAGCGTGGTACGGGCGTCTGGCGTGAGCGATGCGAAGCGGCTACCGGAGCGCGCGTCGATATCGGCGAGGCCGGCGCGGAACGTCGCCTGCTGCCGGGCGGTGTAGCAGTCGGTGACGAAGGTCGCCATGAACCGGCCGGCACCGGCATCCTTCGCTCCCGGTGTTTTCGTCCGTGGCAGGATCGTCTCGGCAATCTCGTCCAGCAAGGCGATGTCGGCGTCGGAGAACGCAGGCATCACCCCGGCAGCCGGTGCCTTGCCCTGCACCAGCGCAGGCAGACCGACCATGGCCGCACCCGTGGCAGCGACGATCATCTTCAGCAGTTCGCGGCGATCCATCAGAGGTTCCCCGCTTTCAGTTCGCGCACGGCATGGTCGGCGGCGCGGGCGGTCAGCGCCATGTAGGTCAGCGACGGATTCACGCAGGCGCTGGAGGTCATGCAGGCACCGTCGGTGACATAGACGTTGGGTGCATCCCAGACCTGGTTGTGCTGGTTCAATACCGAGCTCTTCCGATCACGGCCCATGCGCGCGGTTCCCATTTCATGGATTCCCTTGCCCGGCGCGTAGTCGTTGTCGTGCATCTTCACGTCCTTGACCCCGGCTGCCTCCAGCATCTCGGCGGCATCGGCGGCCATGTCCTTGCGCATGGCCAGTTCGTTGGCGCGCATGGCGACGTCCATCGCCAGCACCGGCAGCCCCCACTTGTCCTTGCGCTCGCGGTCCAGGCGGATCGTATTGTCGTGGTGCGGCAGCATTTCACCGAACCCGGTCATGCCGATGCGCCAGTCACCGGGCACGGTCAGCGCGTCCTTCAAATCGGCACCGATGTTCAACTCGGCGATCTCGCGCGACCAGCCTGTGCGGCTGGCGCCGCCCTGGTAGCCGAACCCGCGCAGGTAACCGCGCGTGTCGGCGGCAACGTTGCGGAACCGCGGAATATAGAAACCGCACGGACGACGGCCGAAGTAGTACTTATCTTCGTAACCCTCGACGCGGCCCGAGGCGCCTGCTCCGAAATGATGGTCCATCACGTTGTGGCCCAGTTCGCCGGACGAGGAACCCAGGCCACCCTCCCAGACATCGGTGGCCGAGTTCATCAGCAGCCAGGTGGAGTTGAAGGAGGAGGCGTTGAGGAAGATGACCTTGGCGGTGTACTGGTAGGTCTGGCCGGTCTCGGCATCGATGACCTCCACGCCGCGCGCACGCTTGCGATCCTTGTCGTAGAGCACTTCCTTGACGATCGAGAACGGCCGCAACGTCAGGTTGCCGGTTTTCATCGCCGCCGGCAGCGTCGCCGCCTGGGTCGAGAAATAGGCGCCGAACGGACAACCCAGGATGCACTTGTTGCGGTACTGGCAGTTGACGCGACCCTGCTCGGGCATCGGCTGGGTGATGTTGGCGGTGCGCGAGTGGATCATGTGGCGGGTGCCACCAAACGCCTTCTTGATCCGCGCGGCCACGTCCTTCTCGACGATGTTCAACGGGATCGGCGGCAGGAATTCGCCGTCCGGCAACACGTCCAGGCCTTCGCGCGTGCCGGCGATGCCGGCGAACTTCTCCACATGGTCGTACCACGGCGCGATGTCGGCGTAGCGGATCGGCCAGTCGGTGGCGATGCCGTCCTTCAGGTTCGCCTCGAAATCCAGATCGGAGAAGCGATAGCTCTGCCGCCCCCACAGCAATGAGCGGCCACCGACGTGATAGCCACGAAACCAGTCGAAGCGCTGGGTCTCGATGTAGGGCGAGTCCTGTTCGTTGGCCCACATCCCTTCCAGGTTTTCGGCCAGGCCGTAGTCGCGCATCAGCACAGGAAAGTCGGCCTTCATCGCCTGGGTGGGCCGGTTGCGATGCGGGAAGTCCCACGCTTCCTTCATCGCGTTCACATAGTCCTTGACGTGCTCGATGTTGCGGCCACGTTCCAGCATCAGGACCTTCAGCCCCTTCTCGGTCAGCTCCTTCGCCGCCCAACCGCCACTGATTCCCGAGCCAACAACGATGGCGTCGTAGTGATTATCTGCCATGGGTTTCTCACCTGGGTGGATATCGTTTCAGACGTCGCAGAGGCGGATCGCCTCGCGCAGAGAGTTGATGGGGTCTGGCGCCACAGGGGTGAATTCTTGTGCCAGATAGCCCTTGAAGCCGGTATCGCGGATCGCGCGACAGATGGCCGGATACTGGAGTTCCTGCTGGTCTCCGATCTCGTGCCGGCCGGGCACGCCTGCGGTGTGGTAATGCTTGAAGCAGGCGTGATGCCTGCCGATGGTGGCGATGATGTCGCCCTCCATGATCTGCATGTGATAGATGTCGTACAGCAGGCCGAAGTTGTCCGAGCCCAGCCGCTGGCACAGCTCCACGCCCCAGGCGGAGTGGTCGCACAGGTAGTCGTGATGGTCGACCCTGGAATTCAGCAGCTCCATCACCAGCACCACGCCGCGCTTCTCGGCATGGCCGAGGATGCGCTTGAGGCCGGCCTCGGCATTGGCCATGCCGTCCTGCGGGTCCATGCCGTTGCGGTTGCCGGAGAAGCAGATGAGATTGCGATAGCCGGCATCGGCGACCAGGTCAATGTGCCGCGTGTAGCGCTCCACCAGTTCATCGTGGAACTGGCGGCCGGCAAAACCCTGGGTCAGGCCCAGCTCTGCGCCGTTGCACATCGAGCTGTACACGTCATGGGCCTTCAGCGTGGGCCAGTCCTCCGGACCGACCAGATCGATGGCGGCGAAGCCGATGCCCTTCACCGTGCTGCAGAGCTGGGCCACCGACAGCTGCGGGAAGGTCCAGCGCGCGACGGAATGCTTCAGGTGACCCTTGAGCGGCGCATCGGCTGCGAAGGCAGGGAGCACGCCTGCCGCCCCCAGGCCGATGCCGCCGGCAACCGCAAGGCGCAGCGCGTCGCGCCGCGTGAGCCCCGTCGCCGGGGCCGGTCTGATCGAATGGATGGACATCCACCTTCCGGCCTCCCAACCGGTATCAAACGCAACGATTCACAGCAATGCAATCGATTGCACCATAGGGGAGGAAATTGCCGGTTTGCAAGTTGCGCTGCAAGAAATGCAATGCTGCGAGGCACAACTCCGTAGGAGTCGCGGAAAAAGAAAAGCCCCGCATGAGCGGGGCTTTCGTTCTGCCGGGAAACGAGCGTGGCACCATTCATTGGCTGGATCTAAGGCGCTGGCCGCTTCGCCATTTTCCTCATGGTGGCGTGCAGCTGTGACACCAGCTTCGGATTGCCAGCAGGTGATCTCGCTTCGTAGTCAGCCATCAACGTCTCGGCCCGCCGATCCCCCAGTTCTGCAGCCATCGCCATGGCAGCGGGTATGGGCTCCGGGCTTCCTGTCGCAGCGGAGAAGGCAACTCCGTACTGATAGGCGGTGAAGGGCGTTGGCCCCTCCGAGAAAACATCTGCAGAGCGATTGAGTACCTCCAACCGATCCTTGTCCACGGAGGGTCGCTCTGCCTCTGGCAGAGCTTTCACCACCTCCAGGTAGTTTTCCGCGCCGGCTTGCGCGGTAACTGCGGCCATTTTTGCCAGCAGCCGATCAACAAGAAATATCTCGGCTTTATGGTCTCCGCGATCGCTCATTGCTCTCAGCTCGGCTTCACTCATACCTTTTGCTGCCAGCCACTCCTCAGGAAGTGGGAAGCCCAGCCGGAGCAACGCTTCGCGATCTTCCGCGCCCGAAAAATGCACCGTTCCAAAGTAACGATCTGATATGTCCTCCAAGTACCTTCGGTCATCCTGATGCAAGCTCCGCAGGTACAGGTCCCAACTTGCTGTGCCTGAGTCCTTAGCACCGTCGAACAGCGCGTAGGCTCCGGGTTTCGCGCTCGCCTGTACGTCCATGGGACGTTCGGAGGTCAAAGCGACTGCAGGCGCGGATTCAATTCCCGCTCCATCGTTCTGGCAACCGATCACGGTCACAGGGGTCATTGCGAACAACGCTATGGAGAGAAGCGCATTCTTCATCACTTGGGGGCACCCGTTGATAGTCATGTCATACGTCCAAGCAGCGCATATTTCTCGCGGTTTCACTGCATCCAGATACTGAGAATCCGTTGTCACAGCCTGGATCGTCGCCACATCAGCAGTCGCGATGGTACTCCCAGCCCGTAGGGGTGCAATGAGAAAGCGTGCAGGCGCTATGTTCTTCCGCATATTCCATTCCTTGGATCCGTAGGTAATCTCTGCTTTGCATTTATTTCGCAGCCTATGGAACGCAGCGAGCAATGCGGCCTTTACCGTCTGCCCAAGTGGCTATCGCGTCTTGACCTTCCTGCCGATCCTTGAAGAAGGCCTTGATCGGACTCTTTTTCTCCCCCGGGAAGATACTGCCCGGTCCTGAAGGAAGAGGTACACGCCGGGTGTCCACCTGGCTCCGCCGTTGCCATCGCCGAATCCCCTGTGCATAAAAGAAAGGGCCCGCAACCAGATGGTTACGAGCCCCTTTTACACACGCTTCAATGCGTTGTCTGTCAGAACGGTAGTAAGCTATCGTGAAGAATGTACATAAACGAAACTAAGCTATAGAAACAGCAAATTTCGCGCAAGAATACGGGGGCCTGAGCAAAAATTCAGTGTACATAAATGGCGGGGAGTAGAACCTCCCCCCAGTCTCCATGACAGGTCATCTCCCCGGGAAATGGACCAAGAGGCAGTAGGAGGAGCTCAATCGTTCGACCCACGGACGCATGCTCTCTTTGGACTGGCCCCGAGCCGCCATGAAGCAGCTTGGAAGTGATCGCGCAAGGCGTCGAGCGAGTCGATCAGCAGGACGGCTATCGCTTGACCCAAGGCCAAATATCGGAAGCGGCACGTCGCGCACCTCGGAAAAGCCGGCGCCAGTCATCGGGCCTAGCGCGACGGCTGCGATCGTTCGCTAATGCCTGTCCTTGATCTGATTGCCGCGCACGCTCTGTAGCATCTTCAAGACCTGATCAGAGACCTCGGCGGGAGAGAATCCCAAGGCAGCGGCGATGAGGCAGAACTCCAACACGTCCAGGCGCCGCGCTCCAGACTCAACGGAAGAGATTCTCTGCTGAGGCCACCCCAAGTGTGAGGCTAGCCTAGTTTGACTGATACCCAACGACTCGCGTCGCTCGCGGAGAAGGCCGACCAACCGAAGGTATGCACTTTGGTAGATCGTTTTGGTAGCCATCGGGTCCGCCTAGAGGAGCGGAACGAAATCTATGGCCGAGCCGGGATCTACACGAAAATTGTGTAGACGACCTTCCGGTGGCTTGCTAGCATCAGAGCCGGTTGAACTGCCGGGGATCGAGTGATCTATGGTCGTGACCAACAGACCCTCATCCCTCCGTGGCCAGACCTCGATGCGCTGCTCGCATCGCTTGGGCCGTTCTACGCGTGCGCGTGGTGCGCGCTCGAGCGCTCCACTTCGATTTCCGCACCCGTAGCCGCTGACACAGCGATTGTGCAGCACTTGCTGCTGTTCCTTCAGACCGCAGGGGTTCTAGCTAAGACGGGCTCGTCAAATGGCTCTACAAAGCGATCTCTTTACGACCCCATTAGCTGGAGTTATCGGGAGAGCAGTCAGCTGCCTGGCGATCTGAGTACCGCACTGACCCATGCGCTGAGAGCCTGGCACCCTTCGCTTGGAGCACAGGACCGACAGTGGCTTTGGCGTCAGCTTTCCGACCGCGAAGCTACCGCCTATCTCGTTTCATTGCTACGCAAGCATCGGATCGGCATTCAACACGCCGAGGAGATTCTATGTGTACAGGAAAGAGAGTGGCGTGACCTGAGCTTGGGACGCAAGCGATACGTGATCTGGTCATCAGTCCGAGGAGCTGCCAGTGAGTTCTTAAGCACCGGCGGCGACGAATCCGCAGCATTGACCGTACTGAGCCGCGAGATACGCAGTCGAGCAAACTGGCTCTCTCACAAGCAAGCATCAGGAACACTAAGCAAGTCTGACTACTGCTTCCTACCAGACGCTATGTGGCGGCGACCGCTGATGGTCGATGTCGCATTAGAGAGTCTGCTACCCATTGGCGACAACTACTGGCTCGCCCCTCCCATCTTGGTTGCGCAGCAAGAGGGGCCAGAACTCAGATCGCGTCTTTTGCGACGCACTCAAACGTAGATAGGTCCTATCGCATGCGCCCCAGTATCCTCGCCCTCGATCTTGAGGGAACCCTCATCTCCAATGCAGTCAGCCAGATTCCTCGACCAGGACTTCGGGATTTCCTGAATTATGCTGGAACTTCCTTTGATGAGCTTGTGCTGTTCACGACGGTGCCTCGGCATATAGCGCTGAGAATCGCATTACTTCTGACTGAGGAAGGCCATGTACCTGGATGGTTCACAGAGGTCCGCTACGTCGAATGGACTGGTTCTATCAAGGACCTTCGATTCGTTTCTCCACTACTTGGCCAAGCTCTTCTGCTTGACGACCATCGCCCCTACATCCACCCAGATCAACTTAAGTTCTGGGTTGAAGCCCCCCTATTCGCATCACCGTACCTTGCTAATGACAGTGGTTTGGAGGTCGCTCAGAGACGCATAGGGGAGAGACTGTCGCTGCATTCTGGCTCGCCTGACTAAGCATTGCTCGAAACCATCGCGCGAGAGCCGCAGGCGAAGCAAACTCTAGATACTCTGCATGACAGAGCGCCCCATTCGATAGCCGGAGACAGTGTGACTAGGACCAGTCATTCCCACCCTCTTCAGATAGCGACTCTCCGGGTTGGCCATTGCGGCGGGGCCATCGGGGTGACGTTCGCCCCAGGCAAGCATCAAGACGTAGCTATGACCGGATCGTGGTCACGAGACTTGGATATGGACCTCGAAGCTATAAGCTCATGGGGTGCAAGTCATCTCATCAGTCTAATCGAGCCTTGGGAGTTCGAGGATCTTCGGATCGCCGCTCTGCCGGAGCGTGCAGCAGCCCATGGTCTACGGTGGTACGGACTGCCGATTGTGGATGGCGCTGCACCCGACTTCGGGTTCCTCCAGATATGGAAGGAATTGGAGACGCCCATATGCAACGCGCTACTTGACGGAAAAAGGATTGTCGTCCACTGCAAGGGTGGGCTGGGCAGAGCAGGTACTGTCGCCGGCATGCTTCTCCTTGCTACCAAGACCTCTCTGAGCAGCGAGGATGCGATCAGGCGCGTGAGAGAGGTACGCCCTGGTGCAGTTGAGACATTGGAGCAAGAGGATTTTCTGCACAACTGGGCATCTGCCTCCCCCCCCTTCTAGGGAAACACTGATCAGTTTCCAGTTCTTCTGAGAAGACCAACCGTCGAGCCGGCTCCAAATTGGCGGCGGACATTAGCTATGAGAAGCCACGGGGCCTGTCACCCTTCCCCATCCCCGATAAATTTTCCTAATCCTAGAGTTGGACGGCGGCATCCCTGCCGTTTGCTTGCCAATGTCCTCTATCGGCCAGAAGCAGACGCCTACACACTTGATTCAACTCATCTTTTGCCTTCACACGGCAATGGTCGCAGGCTCCAACCCCACACCGCCAACCAAATTTTCTATGTTAATTCAGTGCGTTACATAAAATTCGAAGTAGTGTCGGCATTTTTCGCGACAGCATGGTGATAGCAAACTAGCTGTCTCGCGTCTGTTGTGCTCTGTTAACCGAGTGTTGAAGGCACTACACTTCAACAAGTGCCCGGGGGGATGGACGATGCAATTAAAGTCATTTCGTGTCAGAAAGTTCCGAAACATAGTCGATTCGGGAGACGTGGCCGTATCGGATTCGGTGACTTGCCTTGTAGGCAAGAACGAAGCCGGAAAGTCGGGGCTGCTGGAAGCGCTTTATCTACTAAGCCCTGCGTACAAAGACACGCCAGATGCTGAAAAGCAGTACCCACGCTGGTTACACGTGAAGGATCGCCGCACATCCAACATCGCGGAATTCGAGTTCATAACAGCGACTTTTGTTCTCGATACAAGTGACGTCCAAGCGGTTGGCGAGAAGTTAGGCGCCGCTGTCTCGGCAGGGCAAGCAATAGAGGTTATGCGGAACTATGGTGGAACTACGCTCTGGAGCATGGAGGTAGATGACCTAGCCATCGCTTTCCATTTCCAGAAACTTCTGCCAACAGAAATCCAAAAACTAATTGGACAAGTCGATTCGATGACAACTTTCGTCACGTCTTTGATCGACCTGGAAGCCACCGAGGAAAACGGTTTAAGCATCGAAGATGTTAAGGAGGCCAAGCAGCTTCTGAAGAAGCACAGCCTAACGGATAACAATGGAATCGACCATGTAATACCTATCCTAGAAAAGAGACTTCCCACTTTCTTTAGGTTCACCGGATATAACACGCTACCTGGTCGAATTGACTTGCGCGAATTGGCGACAGCTGCCGAAGAGCCGGGTAACAGCGCAATGCAGACCGCACGCGCGTTGGTGGCGCTAGCTGGAACCACGCCAAAACAACTTAGCGCTGATGACTATGAGCAAAGACGCAGCGAGATGGAAGCTGTTTCCATTGACTTGACCAATCAAGTTTTCGAATACTGGAAGCAAAATCCTGACCTTGAAGTCAATATTGACGTAGATAAAGAAGAAGTACAGCGGCACGACGGAGTTCACATCGCCGCCAGATATCTTGAAATCCGCCTAAGAGACAAGAGAACTGGTTACTCCAATAACTTCAGTCAGCGTTCATCCGGCTTCCAATGGTTCTTCTCGTTCTTAGCAGCGTTCAGTGAGTTTGAGAACAAGGAGGCCACCATCGTGCTTCTTGATGAACCTGCGTTGGCGTTGCATGGCCGAGCGCAGGCCGACTTCCTACGTTTTATCAACGAGCGACTTGCTATCGTATCCCCGGTCATCTACACGACGCACTCGCCCTTCATGGTCGAAATGGGTCATCTTGATCGGGTAAGAATCATTGAGGATCGTGGACCTCCGAACGGCTCTGTCGTTTCCGAAGATGCTCTGGCGAATGACCCTGACAGCTTGTTCCCATTGCAGGCCGCATTGGGTTATGACATCGCGCAAAGTTTGTTCATCGGCCCCAACAATCTTGTAGTTGAAGGGACTTCTGACTTCATCTATCTAACCGTCATGAGCCAAGTAGCCAGTCAGAAGAAAAAGACGGCACTAGACTCACGCTGGCGCATACTTCCCAGCGGCGGTGCAACTAACATCCCGACCTTTGTGGGCCTTGTCGGACCGCATTTAGACATTACCGTGCTAGCTGATTCTGACACTCAAGGAATGCAACGTGTCACGGGGATGATTGAGAAGAAGCTGATTACCGGCACTAGGCTCATTCTTGCGAACGCGGTAACGGGACAAAAGAACTCCGACATCGAAGACCTATTCTCTGTTGAAGACTACGTAAGCCTTTACAACGACACCTTCAAGGCAAAGTTAAAGCCCGCCGACCTTGGCCCGGGCGATAGGGTCGTCAAGCGCATCGAAGCCAAGATCGGCAAGACATATGATCACGGGGAGGTCGCTGAAACGCTTTTGAGGACTCACCAGGGACGGACCTTTAGCGATGAAACTGTTGACAGTTTTTCTAAGCTAAATGAACTCGTCAATGCAACCATGAAGACATAACGGAGGAATTCAGATGAATGATGTCGAATGGACCGACGTTAATGACCGCATCCCAATGCACGCAACGTCGGTGCTAGTGAAAATTCGTAATGGTGATGTGCTGCGTGGAAAGTACGTAAACCATCCAGACGATCCAAAGCAGGGGTTCGTTGTGCCGGCGCAGCTTGCCTATGACGACATTACGCATTGGCGATATGAGGCGCTAGCCTAGATGAAGGAAGGTCCCGCAATACCTTGGAGCGTTGCGGGGCCGGCCTCCATCTTAGCCGGTGGCCAAACTTGGCATGGTGCAATTTCACGACCCGGCGTAGAAACGGCACCGCAGCTGCTGCCAGTGTTTTGCATGAAGGGGCACGTCGGGCCAATCGAAACAACTGTGCCAAGGATTACCTCACACTGGCGGAAAATTACCGCGCTCTATGCGAGTCAAGCCACCGAGTACGAAGAAAAGCCGCGTTGGGTCGGGGGCTACCCTGCCCCCAATAAACACCCCTAATCCCCTGCCCGCGCCGATGTCCGCTTCCGGCCAAAAGCGACCGTCGACGTTTGAGTTACCCCGACCCACGAGGGGGCTCGACTTGATAGATTCCTACGCCAGCTTTACCGACGCGGTAGCGATAGCCTCAATGTCTAGAATGATCGTGTTAGCCATTTCCAAAATGGCTCTGGTCTGAGCCAGGCCGGGTTCAACATCGTTGTGAGCTATCCGGTTGCGGTAGACGCCGTAGAATCCGCTGATCAAGTTTCGCATTGCCTGCTTTTTCGGCTCGTCAAGCGCCACTGGAATTTTCCCACCCCTGCCAAATACGAGATTGACAAGCTCGTCGCCGTCAATTTCCTCTGCGACGCCGAATGCGCGACGGAGTCTGTCCGTGAGAATGACGAATATCTTGCGCATTGCCGAGTCATAATGCGCGCCATTGATCAGAGGAACCACGCCATCTTTTAGCTTCTGATCATAGTGCTGATACTCGTCAATGACCTCCGCGAGGTTCCGAAGTGCGGTTGGCAGGTCCCAGAACACGATGTCCCGGATGTCGCCTTGGCACGCATCTTTGTCATTCTGGTCCAGGTAGTACTTAAGGAACTTCAAATGCCTGCCGAGATTTCCGCATTGATTCCAGTCCAGCCCCGTCACGTCTAGGAGCTTCAGGCACTCATCGCTGAGACTCTTCTGGAGTGCAAGAAGCTCTGGCGCTTCGGCGTCAGGGTAGACATTGAACATCTCTACCGCCTTGTCGTATGCCTTCACGTACTGCTGAACACCATTCGCTAGGGACATATGGGCTCCAAAGGCTCAACGGCTGAATTATGCCGAGCCGAGAAGCGGCTGCGGCTTGAATGAACTGTTAGGCCGCACCGGCCTTTCTCATCAGGTCCTTGTAGTCGTCTTTCATATGCTGATTCCGAGGCAGAACAGGAGTAGGGGCTCGAAATACCTCCTCTGCAGTTCCGGCAGGAGCTGAGTCCAGATCACGGGCAGGAGTCTGCCGATCAAAAGCGTCTTGTATAACGCTCGGGCAAAGGATCGCATTCCGGCAACGCAGCGAGGTACGCTTCAAGAGCATCAATAGACTGCGAGTAATGAATCGCCATATCGATCATCTCAAGCCCATGAAATGATCCTGTATTCCAGATCTTGTCGCTTTCCATGCTGGTGAGCTTCCGGCCCAACTTCGCCTCCATTGCCGATTGCGTTGCCGCAGACCAAAGCCGATTCTGTTCCGATGGAGTGGTCACTACGAAGTCCCAAGTTTCCGACGTGGCGAAACAACTATGCCCTTGCTACCACTCCTGAGCAAGCCGCGAGCCCTGGAGGGAAGATTAAAACTGAATTGGGTGACTGGTGCATCGGCAATGTCCGCTTCCGGCCAGGAGCGGACATTCAACTCTGGAACTAAGCCGACCCGCGCAGCGGGGGCGGCTTGAATGAACTGCTAGGCTTCTTCTTCGTTTGGGTGAGGCGAAAGGCCCCACCCAGCGAACTTGATGACGCGTTTGGTAACGCGACGTCCTTCGCCTGAAGCTCCAAGGGTGATTCCAGAATCATCGCCCTTAACGCCAAGGGATCCCTTTCCTTGCCCATCATAGAACTCTTCTATCTCGACTGATTCTGAGAAGTAGATTCGTTGGGATATGGCGAGCTCTTGCGCGACCCGGGCCTGATGGGCTTGGAATTCCATATTAATCCTTTGTTTCTTTGCCTCGTCTTCGAGGGACGTGATTCCTTTGTTCTCGGCCTCCTTCAAGTCCTCCTGAGATTTTCCGAGCGCAGCCACTATGCCAGCAATAGTAAGGCCGGCCGCACCCGCCATACCCAGGGGCGTGAACGCAACAGCTCCCGCTGCGATTGCTGCGGCAGCTGATCCGGCTGCTGCATACGAATTCTTAGTCATTACTTCCCCATTTGATGTCGACAAACATGCCCCAAAAGCCTAACTACCTAATAGACAGACTCGTGGGTCCGGCTATACGGCTTATCCACAAAGCACCGTATGGTGGCTTTCCCCTTGATACAGTTCGATCTTAGGACGGCGAGGCCCGGCTAACAAGCCAGCGTATAGCCGGACCCAGCGGTAGGCTCGGCGGCGGCCCCCATGGCCGCTTTGGGTCGCATGACGCCATGCGGCCAGAAGTCGCGAACTGCACGAAGACAGCTGCGGTACGTTGGGGGCTGGTCGCATGCGCGAAGACCTGGCTGAAGAGGGCAAAAGTGCCAACCTGAACCGGGTTGCGCGCCTGATGGCGACCGACGGCCTGCAGGCTTGGCCCCGGCGCAAGCGTCGCGGGCAGCGTGCTGGTGCGGCCGTGACGCCACCGGGGGTGACTAACCTGCTTGAGCGCGATTTTGTCGCGCGGGAGCCGGAAACCAAGTTGGTCACCGACATCGCCGAGATCAAGACCCAGCAGGGCAAACTGTATCTGTGCGTCGTGTTGGATCTGTACGACCAGCGCATTGTGGGCTGGTCAACGCATGATTGGCAGGATCGTCAGATGGTGCTACGGGCTGTACAAATGGCGGTTTGGCAGCGGCAACGAAGCGATGAGGTGATCCTGCATTCGGATCGTGGCAGCCAGTTTCGCATCTGTGACTACCAAGGCTACCTGTCGGCCAATGGCCTGATCTGCTCAATGAGCGCAGTGGGGCCTTGCGGTGACAACGCGGCCTGCGAAGGCTTCTTTGGCCTGCTCAAACGCGAGCGGATCTATCGAACGAGCTAGCCGACACTGGATGCAGCACGAGCGGATGTGTTTGACTACATCGAGCGACGCCACAATCCAAGGATGCGGCGAAGGGTCGCCAGGCAGGATCAGAAGGTTGCAGCTCTTTTAGAACCGTCCGTGATATCGGGGTAGAACCCTTACCTCACCGCCTCGATATGCCAGCCCTTGTTCAAGAGCGCTGTTCGCAATCCCGGCGGAACTCGGCCTTCGTTTGCCGCTAGGCACAGCAACGTTGTTGGACGGGACATCGCAACGTAGAGATTCCGCATTTGGGCCTGCTGTGTCTTTGGGAGCTTGTCGAGCCTCTTCAAGGCAATCCCGGCAATGTATTCAAGCCCTAGCGCGACGTCAAATTTTTTGCTGGTGCCTCCGTAGGACTCCATCACCAGAGATGCGGAGTGCGTCTCGCCCTTCATTCCGGCTGTCGTGCCCAGTCCAAATTCAAGACTCCGTCCCAAGTGGGAGACCTGACACCTCGTCGAGACGATCGGGCTCGTCGTTCCTTGCGGCCCTGGCTCATCAAATACGCTCAGGGCTGAGAACTCATCAAACACGAGTCCATCCGGGAGGTACGACTTGAGTCCCTCATACACAAACTGGATGGCCGAATCGCGCTGGCCCACAATACAGAGTTGCTCGCCAGAAATCGCCAGTTGGCGGGTAAGACGTTCAATCGGCATTGATGCACCGAACTCTCTTGCGGCCCGCGGCAGCGCACGTGCATCTCGAACGCCCTCCACCAGAGGCGCACCTGCCGCGCGGAGCACCAGCAGCAGAGCCCTCCGGACGTCGGAAACACGCGAGTTGAGCGATGCTTCCAGCAGGGTCTTCTTTGCATCCCCGACGAGCCCCCAGAAGCGCTCAGAACGCATGCTGGTGATTTTCTGGCCTTCACCATAGGCCGGCCAATAATCCACAAGGTGACGTCCAGCCGCAACCCTGCCTTCTCCCGACTTTCGAGTGCACATTGCCTTCACCTCCCGTGTCGCAGCGTCTTCGTCGCTCAAGCGGTCGATGACTAGGCGGCCATAGTGCGGAACCACCTTGGCTACATCTGCCGTGCAGTACAGGAGTAAGACCGGCGCGTGGGAGCCAGTTCCCTCTCCAACAACGGCATTGCCGCTAAGGCGCACGCTACCCACCGCACTTGCGATGGCCGGACCAAACCGCTTACTGGTGCTGATGCAACCGTAACCGCCCCGCGGGAACGTGAGAAGGTCAGCGTTCTCCTCGTCTGAAAGAATCTTCTGGTCTACATCTCCGAACCTTTGCATCACCGACTTTCCATCGAAGATGCGATTTAGGAAAGACTCCTGGTCCCAGGACGTGTCCTGCATCTCGTCTATAAACACCATCGGGAACCGCCGATGAACGACGTCCACGAGATGGGGACAGGTCTTGAGCGCGCGGTCGGCATACGCGAACATGTCCCGATGCCGAAAGATGCCGTCCTTAGTCAGCATCTTCTTTAGCGCCATTAGCGACTTGTATGATGCCGTGTGCGTGCCGGGCAGTGTTCCGTTCTCAACTTGCACCTGCAGATCCGCCGTCCGATAGAACAAGGAATTGACGATGCCGTCGCCATTGTTCTGGTTCTCCAGATACACGCGCAGGCCCGAGAACATGCCGAGTTGAAGAAGCGACTTAGCCTTATCGGCGAAGACGACGTCGTCGATGACATCGACCTTCTGGCCCAGGCTTCGCAACATAGGCATCGCGAAGAATTGGTTGACAAAGGCATGGATGGTGCCAACGAAATGAGGGTAGCTTAGGAGCTGCGCGCCCTCAGTGCTCCCCGCCAGGCGCTGCGCAATCTCGTCCCGAGCCACGTTGGTGTGGCTGAGAACACAGATGCCGCGTCGCGCATGTGGCCACTTTTTGGCCAATAAAAGCAGCTTGGCCGCGAGCAATGAAGTCTTCCCGCTGCCCGGAACCGCATTGAAGTCACGCGAACCGTTCTCTAGTAGTGCGCTCCGGCGTTCTACGTCATCGAAGTTCAGGTCCTTGGCTAAGGTCGCGAGGTCAGCTAGGTCTACCGATTCAAGGCTGACCGCGCTCACGCTCCATTCCCCTGCGTGCTACCAGGCGACGCGCATGGCGGATCGACTGGGGACACCACAATCGGGATGGCCGATGGAACTGAAGGGAATGCTGCGGGCACCGGGGGCAGTGTGGAGCTCGGGACTGCCGCTGCAGCTCCAGGCACGGTGGGCGCGGTTGGTACTGCCGCTCCCGGGCCGGCCGTCGCCGCAGGCTTCGCGGCTGGAGCGATAGTCAAGTGGGAGAGTGCTGCCTGCAGATAAGGAGGCAAAGCCTTGAACAGGTCTTCGCCTGTTCCATACTTTCCCGTGCAGACTAGTTGAGCTGCGTACTGGGCGGCGATGGCCTTCGATGCGTCCTTCTCTTGGAGCGGCTTGTAAATGATCGCTGCCAGCTCCTCCTCGGTGTGCCCGGCACCTTCCAGCGATGTCCAGCTCAACTCAGCTTCAACCAACGTCGCTGTCTCATCGGTTTCTGTAAGGCGTTCATCGCGAGACTTTGCCTTGGCTGCCAGCGAAATCGCCATGTGCATCAGCTTCGCACAGCCATGTAACGCTAGGTCGAATTCAAGCGTCCAGCGGTCTGACACACACACGATAGTCTTGCCGCCTTCAGCTCGTTCTTTCTTCCTCTGCACCGCTACAGCCATCTCCAGCGCCGAGTAGTCGGAATCGAAGCGTTTCCCCTTGGCGGGTTTGGCGACATATGTCTTCGCGACGTCGGGAACGATATCCCGGTCTGTCAGGCAGACCACCGGGATCGGAATTTCCGGACCGTCTCCCTCGCGCTGAAGGATGCGAGCGTAGTGATACAGGCCCGTGTGTCCGACATTGACCATTGACACACCATGTTTTGAGAACGACCGCCCGCACATCTCAGCAATAGCGGGAACCAAGATGGCTTCGGCGGGCCCCTCAACCATCATGACGCCACGGGCGAAGAATAAGTTCGCCTTGGTTGCGTCGATGAAGCGACGTAGGAACGAGTAATCGGTGCGGTTGAGCTTGGTCTTTCCGGCGGCAAGCGGAAAGGTGTGAGCCTTGTGCACCAGCGTCATGTCTTCGATGCGCGCGGTCGAGACCAGCGAAGGGCTATGGGTCGTCATGATGACCTGCACGCGCTTCTCCGCCTGTTCCTCATTGGAATGCTCCTTCAGCAGGTCCATCACGCGCTCCTGCAATTGTGGATGGAGGTGAGCCTCGGGCTCTTCGACGAGAAGCAGGGCGAGCTCCTCGCCGCCCCGAAGCAGTACCAGCTCGGTGGCCATGAACAGCGCGTTGTTGTAACCAAGGCCTCGCGCACAGCGTTCGTCCGGGTGGATGTGCGCACCGGGCAACAACGACAGCTCAAACCTTTCAAGGATTGGCGTCAGCGACAGGTCTGGAGCGATGCGGATGCGCGACTGAAGCTTCTCACCGGAGAACGCGAACTGGCCGAGGTAGTTGTCGTTGATGTCCTTCTCTACGCCCTTGACGACCTCATGCTCACCCAGGTGGTGCTGCGCAAACGCCATCAAGCCGACCAGGCGCTCAGGAACGTCCTTTGGCGAGGCCTTGTCGAAGTCGTTCATCTCTTGGCCTGAGATGTCGTTGTGAGCGCCAAGAATCTGCGAAAGACGTGATTGGCGGCCTGGTCGCAGCTCCGCTTCGGCGTCACGCAGTGGTCTCAGATAGGTCGCGCGTACAAGCTCCCTGACTGCGTAGCCGACCTCCGGCCCGGTTCCAGCAGCGCCGGTTCGAATGACGGTTTCGACGCGCGCTCGCTTCGTCGCTTGTGGCGGGTGGTAGCGCGCCTCGAGATGAAGGATGAGCGAGCAGGTTCCGTCCACACCGAGGGTGAGCCATTCGAGGACCGATGCCTCTTGATCTAGGCTTAATCCACACAGCGTAGCCTCGATGCTGAGCGTTTGAGCACGGCTCTTGCCTTCGATGTGGAAGTCCTGCTCGAAGAGCCTGACGGGCTCATAGCTTGTTGTCAGTAACACCTGCCGGATGGCATCGACGATACCGGTCTTGCCCGCATCGTTCTCGCCGACAAGGATGTTTAGCCCGGGATTGAGCTCCCAATCCAGTTTAGGCGCAGTTGTGCCGTCCCCAAACGCGCGATAGTTACGCGCCCGGATGTGCTTCAGATACATCCTGTCCCCCCCCAATTGTTCGACGGCATCACCTACGAATATTCGCAGGCTCAATACCGACTTTAGTTTTCGCTTGCCGCTTAGTATCAGCTATTTAAGTCCCTGCTTGAAAGACTCGGTATAGCCGCCCCTGAACACTGAAATCAACCAAGCGAACTTCCGCCTTTAGCCGAAGAAGCCAGTAACATACGTAGATAGTACGCGAAACGAATATGGGTCTTCGCGGATCAGTGTGGGTGCAATCGGGCACACGGAGGCTGCGACGCGCTAACGCCACTAGGTCACATCGAGTTCCAGGGCAGCATCGTGGGCACAGAGAAGCTCGATTTCAGCGCCTGCGCGCTCGGTGCGTCCGCGCCAGGCCCTGATGGCCGCCCGGCTGCCCCCGGCTGCTAAGCATCAGCCGTTCCGGGATCTATGCGGCTCCACGTCGTCGCCAGAACCCAACGACAAGCCCCTTGCCTGCCTCCGTGCTGACTGCTTCAGAGCCAGCGGTGGCGTCTATGGATCGCGGCGGGTCAGCGCCGTTGTAAAGGTGCAAGGCCTTGCCGTTGGCGCTTTTCGTGCCCGCCGACTGATGCGCGAACAGGGCTTGATGGCACGCTGGCGTCGCAAGTTCACTCACACCACCACCAGTCGACACGATCTCCCAGTTGCAGAAAACACTCTGGACGGCAATTCAAGCCATCGGCTAGCGATGACCACTCGCGCGACCCTTTCTGCTTCCGAAGATGCTGGCCACTCTTCGGTCCGGTGGCGCAACAGGCCTATACAACTCCTCAGGATCAATGCCCATCCGTTTAGCATTGGCCTCAATCAATGCAAGCCGCGCCAGAAGAGAGTGAACCTGCTGTTCCAGCTTATCCACCTCCGATGTTGCTGCGTCGACACGTTCTTCAAGAGATCTCCGCCTAGTGTCTCGACCGCGCTTTGCGTCTCTCCCAGCTCTTTTGTCGGCAGCGGCGATGACAACATCAAGCCCATACTTCTTTAGGACCCGGCGATCATGGCCAATCGACTTCGCAACTGCTAGCGTCGACAGAGGCATTTCGCCGTAGGGAAGCACCACTGCATCCGCGACATACTTGGCAACCTTCTCGGTCACTCGAGCTTCTATCGACGGCCTGGCCATGTTAATCCAAAGACCTATATTTGGAGGAATCGTGCTCGAACGGGGCCACGATCGCAGAATCATCTCTTGGTGCTGTCGCCAGAATAATACGCAACCCCTCATCGGTCGCTTTGAGTTCATCTACCCACTCAGCGACAAGCAACCCGCCCCCTGCATCCTGAGCGGCCACAGCATCCTGGAGCGCTCTTTCGTTCCGGCGTTGGAGATCAACCAATCGTCTTCGCTGGGAGGCATCGCCCGTGTCAAATAGGTATGAACCGCACCGTTTTACGCAGTTCATCGCACTGGGGCAAGGAGAAGCATTGAAGTCATGCACGCAGAATCCCAAGTGTGTCACGTGGACCGCTTGAACAACGGACTCTAGAAAGATATCCCGCTCGTCGGTCGCAAGAGAAAAGTACATAGCAGCGATGTCCCCTTGTAGTCGACCAGCCCGGATATGCTCTCTGAGCCTACGGAGGCGCTCCTCAGACGTCAGGTGCTTGTATGCCAGGAGATCCCCCTCATGCGCCCTGCGCTGCCACCGCACAAGATACGTGTCGGCGATCCCGGCTCCTGATGCCTTGGAGGTGACATAGTGACGGATCTGATGCGAATTGATGTTGATCGCACGACCGTCCTTCTCCAGCAGGCCCAACCGCTCAAAAACTGATTTCGCCCCGTTCCCACTCCCACCAAGGAAAGTGCCAACTTGCTGTTGACGAATCAAGGAGACCATCAGTGAGCTTGTCCCTTTCTCGCTATGCCCGGCATTCTTGAAGCAGATGAACAGCGCCTCATCCAAAGGAAGCCATGTCCCATCCGCGCGCATTGTCACGCCGCGAATAGATTCTTGAAAGTTCTTCTCACGAAGCGTTTGCAAGTAACACTGAAGCGATGACCGGTTAAACACGGCGACCTTGGCGACCGGATCCCTCCTCGTCTCGACATGTCTGGACAGGTACATCGCGCCCTGCGCTCCAAGCAAATCGCCGATCTCGCGAGCAGTTAACCAATCCTTGTCCATCGCCCAGTTCGGCAGAGGGAACTGATGCGGAGATGCAACCAACTCCTTGGCGCGGACCCTCGCATCGCGAGTTAGCTCCAGGGCTCGCCGTACCGCCTCCTGTGCTAGAGCTGCTTGCCCGGCGCTTAATGGGATCTTCTCCTCAATCGTCCCGTGACCCTTCGCTTTGAAGTAGAAGAGGAAGTGTCTCTCCCCCTCTTTACGGACAGGATTCGTTGTGAGCTGAAGCGGTTCACTCACACGCAGACCTGACGCGAACATCAATGCCGGAATACAAGACACCAGTTGCTCAAATGGACTAAGCGCATATTTCCCAGCAAAAACGTCTGCCAATGCCGTGATCGTTTCTTCGCTGGGAAGCAATGACAACCTCGCCTCCTGCCCAGCTAGCGTCATTCGATCAGCGCTCTCCTGCCGAGGAGTGCGGAAATCAGGCGATACGGCCGCGATCACGCCCGCCTCGGCGAGTCCTGTCAGCATTACTTGCAGGTCCACGCACCGACGATAGACGCTGCTTGGCTTCATGCCAGACTCGAGCATCATGTCTTCTGCTCGCTCTGCATCCTCCTTCCCTAAGCTCTCCCATTTGAACAGCTCACCATGGCCGCCAAGACGTACCTCAAGTGCCTCCCATAGCCAGCGCGCTGCGGTCGACCTGTTGTACAGCGTCCCAGGCTCCTTCCCGCAAATGGCCAGGTAAGCCTTGACCACCTCCGCGAATCGATCCGGCAGATTATTTCTGCATTGTCTATTTGCAATGCCCGCGAACAACAGCGAGACATTGCCGTCCCCCGAACCAGACTTCTTCAAATGTCGAATGTTCCATGAGGGAGCGGCGAAGTCCTGCCCGGGAAACCTGACCGCAAATGCGGCCCTCCCTCGTTCGAGGTAGGCACGCTCCGCTGGAGACAATAGCGTCGCAACTGCCCTAACACGCTTCACGATTCACGCTCCTCAGCAATCTGCCGCTCCAAGTCGCGAATGGCTTGGATGGTCAACACCAACTCTCCCCCGATCCTGTCATCAGCGCGATCACCGAACCTGCTGCGCGCCATTGCCTCAAGCGCATCGCCCACCGCCTTGTGGTCCACCTCCCGAAACGCTGCAAACTTTGGGCATCGGTAGCAGGTGATCGGGGGAGCCAATTTACAGATCCCGGACCGTTGTACATCATGGCCGCAGGCGCCAAGCCCCATCTGCAGAATGGGCGCTTCAGGAAGCTGAGGAAACACACCAGGGACCACTCTTCGCTCTAGCCCCACGTATGGCGAAACATCCGCGGCGCCAGCAAGCTTTCCTTGAAATCGATTCAGATGATTTCCGAATGCCTCTTCCAGGCGTTCCTCGATCTGGTCCATGACGGTTCCAGCTGCATCGAAGTACACCTCTACGTTCTGCAGATCTACGTGAAACAGCAGATGCGCAATATCGAAGCGCGAAGCACCATCTCTTGCAGCCTCAGTTGCGAGTGTGTAGCGGAATCTGGAAGGATTTGCCTTTAAGAGATCACCGGTTCGAGGCGAGACGATACCCACCTCATCGACCCACGCTTGCAGGAGGTAACCCAGGTCCCTGCTCGACGTATCCGGGTCCAACCACCAACAAAGCGGTGTTGTTTCGTCGTGCATTGACGGCTTGAGCTTGTCCAGCCTTTCGCCAAGCAAGGCACTGATGGGTCGATCTTCCTCGACCCGGTGTTCCCCCTGCTCCTTAGCGCGAGGGATTGACAGCACATAGCGCACCAATGTTCTTGTTTCACCCGACTCAACGACGTTGGCTTCAAACCGACGCAACCCTGACCACCGCGTTCGCAGCACTTGGATCGGACGCAGGCCCAGTTCCTGAAACAGCTGGGCAATGATCACCCCCTTCGGATCGCCTACGCCTCGCTTCAGTGCTTTGTCGAGAAGCTCCACTTCTTCGGGCGTGAAGCTACCCTCCTCAGGGTTGGAGCCAAGCACCTTGCGACCCTTCATATTTCCGGGCGCCTTTATACCCTTCAACTGCAGTGCGAGTAGAGGATCGAAGTCCGTCAGCCTGGCGACGTGTGCTCCCCACGCGTAAATCGCGCGAAGATGGGCGAAGTCATTCCCACCGACTCCTTGTGGTGATTCCAGTCCGTACGAGAGAAACGCTTGAAAATCTGCGATCCTCAGCGTTGACCAATCAACCTGGCGATCTCGAGATCTCTGGCTCCAGTATCTAACAGCTCTTGAAACCGCAAAGGCTATGTTCGCTAGGCTCCAAGCCAAGTAGGTTCTCGCCTTCCTAGCGACAAATCGTTTCACTATTTCGATGAAGCGAGTAGACGCAACTCCGATCAGCGGCCTGAAATCAATTGAAACGTATCCCCCACCATCGCTGTTGGCACGCAACAACCAGATATCACCTTGCGTACTCAGCTCCTGCCGATCCTTGATCAACACTGTTTCTGGGAGCTCGGGCAGGTCGCTCAGCTGCTCTGCGAGAAGGCGGTCAGGTGTTGGAGTCATTCCCCAACTCCATATCGAACCGTGCATTGCGCTTTCGGAGGTAGGCATTGCCGCGCCTCTTAAGCGCATTCTTAATGTAAGTGAAGGGCGTGTTCGATGTGGGCGCCCAGCCCCCCATCTCGCGCAGCATTCCGAGCACTACTTCCGATGAATCCGGACTGCCCAGATACTGCTCCAGCAGATCGTCCGCAACCTCTTCGGCCCAGGTGTGTCGCAGCACGTGCCAGCTCATTCGACGCGAGAGACGTCCATTGACCGCCTTCCAGATGGCATCCAAGCTCGAACCGGAAATAGGTGTACCTTCTTCAGTCACGAGCAGATAGGGCGTTCGCGCTCCACGCCGACCACCATCACGGAGCAGCGTGTGGCTGTACTGGCGAATGGCCAGCGCCAGTACGTTAGAGATGGGAAGCTCACGTTCGACGGTTTTCACTTTCGGACGGTTAGCGCTGGTGCGTGTATCCAACACATCCTGAGGGCGCCGAACCACTGCGATGCACGGCCCTTCTACGTTGCGCACATCGTCCGTACGCAGTTTCCCCACTTCGCCCCGTCGAAGCCCTGAGTCACGCGCAAGTAGAGCCCCGATCCAGTTTCTCAACCGCGTTTTCGGATGCCAAGGGTTATGATCGGGGAAGCGTAGCGGCGTCTCGTAGCGCCCATCCTTGCGCCTGATTGGACCGATGAGCTCCCACAAGGCCACATCATCGCCGGCAGCAAGAGGCTCGATTCGCTTTCCACGAGACCTGAAGGCACGCAAGTCCGAGAATGTCAGCCGAAGCTGCTCGTCGTAGAGTGTCAGTTCCGACGGGGGCACATAGCCTTTCCCCCCTCGATCCATTGGCTTTGCAAGCCACCGCAAGAAGCGTTCAATGTTGGGCACGCATTGGCCGATCGTGGCCAGTGCCCGGACGCTGCGGGCATCCCCTTGCCCTACTCTCAAGTACTCGATCAGCCGCTCAAGATCATTTGCCGTCAATCGATGGCCGTCAGCGAACAGGTCGTCCAACGATGCATTCAACCGGTCCTCGCAGAACGTGTAGAGCAAGGCCGCTGCACGCAGGCCATCCGCTAACGTCTTTTCACTGACCGCATTTCGTCGCGAGCGCATCACCCATCGCAAGGCCAAGCGTGGAGGTAATCCAGTGCGCTCATCCACCAGCGTGGGCACAAGCTCCTGCTCTTGCGGGCCCGCTGCTGGCAAGGTCACATTGACCACTCGGAAACGTGGTGCTGTCGCGCCAGTCAACCGCACAGCCGGTCCTTTTATGAACAGCTTGGTCTAGATAGAAATCTACCAGCAAACTCTGGCAAAAAAAATGGCAGGAAACCGAAGTTCCCTGCCACCTTAGTAAATGTACAACGGGCACTACATAGTGACCTAGAACGGAATATCGTCGTCAGCGAAGTCGTCCATCGGCGGCGCCTGCTGCGGCTGCGGGCGCTGGTTGCCACCCTGGTTGCCGTAGCCGCCGCCCTGGTTGCCGCCCTGGTTGCCATAGCCACCGCCCTGGCCGCCACGCTGGCCACCGCCACCGCCACCGCCACCGTACTCCTGGCGCGGCGCCTGCTGGCGCTGCGGGCGATCGCCGCCGTAGTTGCCACCACCGCCACCACCGCCTTCACCGCGGCCGCCCAGCATCTGCATTTCATCGGCGATGATATCGGTGGAGTACTTCTCCACGCCGTCCTGGCCGGTGTACTTGTCGTAACGCAGGCTGCCTTCGACGTAGACCGAGCTGCCCTTGCGCAGGTACTCGCCGGCGATCTCGCCAAGCTTGCCGAAGAACACCACGCGGTGCCACTCGGTGCGCTCCTGCTGGTTGCCATCCTTGTCCTTGCGGACGCTGGTGGTGGCCAGGCTGATGCGGGTGATCGCCATGCCGCCCTGGGTGTACTTCACGTCCGGGTCGTTGCCGAGATTGCCGACCAGGATGACTTTGTTGATGCCGCGCGCCATAGGTACCTTCGTCCGTTGTCCAGGGGCAGACCGCCAGTGATAGCACAGCCCCGGGCGGGGGTGCAGTACGCTGGGCCGCCCCTGTTGAAATTTGGGGGAATGCGAGAACGAGGCATCTTAGCATTGCCGCCGCCATCCGCCCGGCCGGAAGACCCCGGCGGCACCTGAGATTCGGGCTGATTTCCTTGTCCGGCAATGACTTACCCTCACCTCAACGGACATCGGGAAGGGCATTCGCGTCTGCCCATGGCATCATGCCCAGGCACCTTCCACCCGGCCCCTTCCGCGCCCCATGATCATCAAAGGCAAAGCCACCTCCCTGGACATCGCCCACCTGGCCGGGGTCTCCCAGCCCACCGTGTCGCGGGCCCTGCGTGGCAGCCCGATGGTCAACGCCGAGACCCGCGAGCGCATCCTGCGCATCGCCCGCGAGCTGAACTACAAGGTCGACAAGAACGCCTCCAGCCTGCGCCTGCGCAATGCCGGCACCCTGGCCCTGCTGTTCTTCGAGGACCCGACCAACGACGATTCGCTGATCAACCCGTTCTTCCACTCGATGCTGGGCTCGATCACCCGCGCCTGCGCGCTGCACGGGCAGGACCTGCTGGTCTCGTTCCAGCAGCTGTCCACCGACTGGCAGGCCGATTACGAAGACAGCAACAAGGCCGACGGCATCATCCTGCTCGGCTACGGCGACTACCACGAATCGCGCGACCGCCTGCAGCGGCTGGTCGAACAGGGTACGCACTTCGTGCGCTGGGGCGCCGCCCTGCCCGGCCAGCCCGGCGTGTCGATCGGCAGCGACAACTTCCAGGGCGGGCACGACATCACAACCCATCTGCTGCAGCAGGGCTGCCGCCGCATCGCCTTCCTCGGCCATGCCTCCAGCCATTACCCCGAATTCCAGGAGCGCTACCGCGGCCATGTGGCGGCGCTGCAGGAGCGTGGCCTGAGCGCCGAGCCGGCGCTGCAGCACGACGCCATCACCACCGAGGCCTCCGGCCAGCAGGCCTGCCAGGCGCTGCTGGCGCGCGGCGAACCGATCGATGCGATCTGCGCGGCCAGCGACCTGATCGCCATCGGTGCGATGCGAGCCCTGCGCGAGGCAGGGCTGCGGGTGCCGCAGGACGTGGCGGTCACCGGCTTCGACGACATTCCGCTGGCGGCCTCGGTGTCGCCGGCGCTGACCACCGTGCAGCAGGACACCAAGCAGGCCGGCCAGCTGCTGGTGGAGCGCCTGCTGGCACTGATCGGCCGGCAGCCGGTGGACAGCCAGAGCATCCCGGTGAAGCTGGTGGTACGCGATTCGTCGCAGCGCGGGTAGGCAGCGAAGGGCCACTGGCCCTGCCAACGCGCGACAGCCGGATTCCCCCCCCCATGACCAACGGCGGATGCGCACGGACGCGGATGCGCGGATAACGCGCAGACATCGCCCAGGGAAAGGTGTACGTCGCATGCTGAAGATCGATTCGCTGTCCAAGACGTACGCCAACGGCGTGCACGCACTCAACAACGTCAGCCTGGACATCCCGCGCGGCATGTTCGGCCTGCTCGGCCCGAACGGCGCGGGGAAGTCCTCGCTGATGCGCACACTGTCCACCCTGCAGGAGGCCGACAGTGGTACGGCCACGCTCAGCATCCCCGGCGAAGCGCCGATCGACGTGCTGCGCGACAAGGACGCCGTGCGCCGCCGGCTGGGCTACCTGCCGCAGGATTTTGGCGTGTATCCAAAGGTCAGCGCGCTGGACCTGCTGGAGCATTTCGCCGTACTCAAGGGGCTGACCCAGCGTGCGCAGCGCCGCGAAGTGGTCGATGGGCTGCTGCAGCAGGTGAACCTGTGGGATGCGCGCAAGCGCAAGCTCGGCACGTTCTCCGGCGGCATGCGCCAGCGCTTCGGCATTGCCCAGGCGCTGCTGGGCGACCCGCGGCTGGTGATCGTCGATGAACCCACCGCCGGCCTCGACCCGGAGGAGCGCAACCGATTCCTCAACCTGCTGGCGGCAATCGGCGAGAACGTGGCGGTGATCCTGTCCACCCACATCGTCGAGGACGTGACTGACCTGTGCCCGACGATGGCGATCATGAACAAGGGCCAGGTGCTGTTGACCGGGCGCCCGGCCGAAGCGATCGACGCGCTGCAGCACCAGGTCTGGCGCAAGCAGGTCGATCCTTCGGAACTGGCCGACCATGAGGCGCGCTACGTGGTGCTGTCCACGCGACTGGTGGGTGGCCGCCCGGTGATCCACGTGCACAGCGCCAACGACCCCGGCGACGGCTTCGCGGCGGTGGCGCCCGACCTCGAGGACGTGTACTTCCAGCGCCTGCGCCTGCAGGCCCGTGCCCGCGCGGCGGCCTGAGCGGAGCGCGCCATGATCCTCAACTTCTTCCGGTTCGAGCTGCGCGAGCAGCTGCGTTCTCCGCTGCTGTGGCTGCTGGCCGGGCTGTTCGCCCTGCTCGCCTTCGCCGCCGCCTCCAGCGATGCCGTACAGATAGGGGGTGGCACCGGCAACGTGCACAGCAATGCGCCGACGGTGATCGCGCAGATGCTGGGCATCTTCACCCTGCTCGGCATGCTGGTCACCGCTCTGTTCGTCAGCAACGCGTTGCTGCGTGACTTCGAACTCGGCACCGCCGAACTGATCTTCGCCAGCCCGGTGAAGCGTCGCGACTACCTGGCCGGCCGCATCGCGGCAGCGCTGGCCGCGGGGCTGCTGGTCTACGTCGTGATCGCGTTCGGCCTGTGGCTGGCGCCGTTCATGCCCTGGGTCGACCCCGAGCGCATGGGGCCGATCAGCTGGCAAGGCTATGCCTGGACCTTCGCGGTCATCGTCATTCCCAACCTGCTGTTCACCACCGCACTGCTGTCACTGCTGGCGGCGCTGACCCGCTCGATCCTGTGGGTGTACATCGGCCTGGTCGCCTACCTGGTGCTGTACGGCGCCAGCGCCGCCCTGCTGCGAGACATCGACAACACGTGGATCGCGGTGCTGAGCGAGCCGTTGGGCATGCGCGCGCTGGGCCGCACCATCCGCTACTGGTCCACCGCTGAACGCAACAGCGGCATTCCGGAACTGGCTGGCTACCTGCTGGCCAACCGCGCGCTGTGGCTGGGCGTGGCCGCGCTGCTGTTTGCCGCCACCTTTGCCCTGTTCCGCACCGAGCGCAGCGGCAGCGGCCGCCGTCGATGGGGCCGCAAGCCCATCCTGCCCGCTGCGGATGCCGTTGCGGTCCGTCCCGCCCGCGCGGACCTGCCACGCGTGGTTCCGGCGTTCACCGCGACCACGGCCTGGCAGCAGTTCCTGCGCCAGGTGCGTTTCGACACGGGCGGCGTGCTGCGCAGCGTTCCGTTCATCGTGCTGCTGGTGCTGGGCCTGGCCAACTTCCTGCCCAGCGCGCTGTTCCGGCAGACCCTGTACGGCACCTCGATCTGGCCGGTCACCTCGCAGATGATCATGGGCCTGCAGGGTGCCTTCAGCTGGCTGCTGGTGATCATCGTGCTGTTCTTCGCCGGCGAACTGGTCTGGAAGGAACGCAGTGCACGCATCAACGAAGTGACCGATGCCATGCCGGTGCCGAACTGGGTGCCGCTGCTGGCCAAGTTCACTGCGCTTCTGGCGGTGATCATCTGCTTCCAGGCAGCCGGCGCACTGGCCGCGATGGGCGTGCAGCTGGCCAAGGGCTACACCCATCTGGAGCCACTGCTGTACCTGCGCAGCCTGGCGCTGGATTCGGTGGTCTACATCCTGATGGGAGGCCTGGCGCTGGTGCTCCAGGTACTGACCAACAACAAGTTCGTCGGCTACGCGCTGCTGATCGTGGTGATGATCGGCCAGGGCGTGCTGGGCATGCTGGACTACACGCAGAACATCTACAACTTCGGCAGCTGGCCGATCGCCCCCTATTCGGACATGAATGGCTACGGCCACTTCCTGACCGGCCAGCTGGCGTTCCAGGGCTACTGGGCACTGTTCCTGCTGACCCTGATGTGCCTGGCCTCTGCGTTCTGGGTGCGCGGCGTGAGCCAGGGCCTGCGCCAGCGCCTGGCCCTGGCCGGTCGTCGCCTGCGCGGCCCCACCGGCGCCCTTGCCGGGCTGGCGGCGCTGGCCTTCATCGGCGTGGGCGGCTGGCTGTACTGGAGCACCAACATCCGCAACGAATTCATATCGCCCGACCAGCAGCTGGACCTGCAGGCGCGCTATGAGCGTGAACTGTCGAAGTACCGGAACCTGCCGCAGCCGCGCATCGTGGCGGTGGACAACCGCGTGGACCTTTTCCCGGAATCGCAGTCGATGGTGATCGATGCGAACTGGACGGTGCGCAACACCCATGCCGTGCCGATCCAGGACGTACATGTCTCGATGGGCGACGACAAGCAGCTGGTCGCGGTTGACCTGGGCGGGCAGACCTTGTCGATGCACGACGCCGATCTTGGCTACCGCATCTACCGTCTGGCCACGCCACTGCAACCGGGTGAAAGCCGCAACGTCCACTTCCGGGTGGTGCAGAAACCCAACGGCATCACCGCCGGCCAGGCGCCGAGCAACATCGTCGACAACGGCACCTTCTTCAACAGCCGCGTACTACCCTCGTTCGGTTACAACGAAGGTGCCGAGATCAGCGATCGCAACGAGCGCCGCAAGCGCGACCTCGGCGAACCGCGGCGCATGCCCAAGCTGGAAGACCAAGCCGCACGTGCCAACACCTACATCTCCAATGATGCCGACTGGCTCGACTTCCGCACCACGGTCTGCACCGCGCCGGACCAGATCGCGCTGGCGCCGGGCTACCTGAAGCATGAGACCACGGTGAACGGCCGGCGCTGCTTCAGCTATGCCATGGACCGGCCGATGCTGAACTTCTACGCCTACCTGTCGGCACGCTGGGAAGTGCGCAGGGCGACGTACAAGGACATCCCGGTGGAGGTCTACTTCGACCCGGCGCACGGCTACAACGTGGACCGGATGATCGAAGCGGTGCAGAAATCGCTGGCCTACTACGAGGCCAACTTCACGCCCTACCAGCACCGCCAGGTGCGCATCATCGAGTTCCCGGGCTATGCCCGCTTCGCGCAGTCGTTCGCCAACACCATTCCCTACTCCGAGGCCATCGGCTTCATCGCCGACCTGCGTGATCCGGACAAGGTGGACTACGTGTTCTACGTCACCGCGCACGAGATCGCCCACCAGTGGTGGGCGCACCAGGTGATCGGTGCCAACGTGCAGGGCGCAACGGTCCTTTCCGAATCGCTGTCGCAGTACTCGGCGCTGATGGTGATGGAGCAGGAGTACGGCCGCCAGCACATGCGCCAGTTCCTCAAGCGCGAACTGGATGGCTACCTGTCCGGGCGCGGTGGCGAAGCCATCGAAGAGCAGCCGCTGGAGCGCGTGGAGAACCAGCAGTACATCCACTACCAGAAGGGTTCTCTGGTGTTCTACCGGCTGCGCGAGGAAATCGGCGAGCAGGCCCTGAACCGCGCGTTGAAGCGTTTCCTGCAGGACAAGGGGTTCCAGCAGCCGCCCTACACTACCTCGCGCGAACTGCTGGGCTACATCCGTGCCGAGACCCCGGCCGACCGCCAGCAGCTGGTCACCGACCTGTTCGAGAAGATCAGTTTCTACGACAACCGGGTGATGGCCGCCAGCGCGCGCAAGCGCGATGACGGCCGCTACGACGTGACCCTGGACCTGCACGCGGCCAAGCAGTACGCCGACGGCAAGGGCAAGGAAAGCGACGGCACGATGGATGACTGGGTCGAGATCGGCGTGTTCGCCAACGGGCCTTCGGGCAAGGAACGCGACCAGAAAGTGCTGTACCTGCAGCGCCACCACATCACCGGCGCCGCGCCGAAGATCACCGTGACCGTGGACGAGAAGCCGGATGAGGCGGGCTTCGACCCGTACAACAAGCTGATCGACCGGGTGAGCAGTGACAACCGGCGCAAGGTGACGATGTGAGGTGATCGAGCGCCGGCCCCGTGCCGGCGCTCCGCGTGGAATCTTTAGTGCCGAGCCATGCTCGGCATGCTGTCGACGATAGCCGCGAAGGTTCAGCGCACCGGGGGCTTCGGCCCCAGCACCGCCAGCAGCACGAAGACCACGATCGAGGCAACGGTGCCGAGCGCCGCCGGCAAGCCGAACGCCCAGGCCGAGCGCCCCTGCTGGCGCGCCCATTGCGCCAGATGCCAAGCCGCGCCCAGGTTGATCAGCCAGGCAATGACGAACACCGGCCATAGCACCATGCCCACTGCGCGCAGCAGGGGCATGGACACCAGCGCAGCGACGATGGCAGTGACCAGGAAGATCAGTGCGGGCCTGGAATGGCGCGCCGCGTGCATGCTCACGAAGACAGCCTGCGCACCATCACCAGTACGCGATAGTTGCGGTTGTCGGCTTCCTGCAGGGGCATCCAACCCAGCCGCGCATACAGTCCACCGTCCAGGGCCTCGGTCTGCAGGTACAGCTCGTAAACCCCCATCCGCACGGCCTGCGCCGCCGCCTGCTCGACCAGGCCACTGGCCAGCCCTCGACCGCGATGGCTGTCAGCCACGAACACGCTGCCCAGCCAATGTTCGTATTGCGGGAAGGCCTGCATCTCGCGGCGTTTGAGCTGCACTGCGCCGACCAACTGCCCGCCATCGAAGGCGGCGATCAGATGCGGGAAGCCATCGGCATCCTGCGCTGGGTTGAGCCGTTGCAGTTCCTGCTCCAGAGACAGGCCGGCGTCGCGGCCCCATTGCGCGTGATACCACTGGGCCAACTGCTGCCGTTCCGGTGCCCCGGCGGGTAATACCCTGAATTCCATGGCAATGCCTTGATAAGGAAGCGTTCTGTAGCGTCGCGCCATGCTCGATTGATCTGGCATTTTGCGAAAGGCAGTGGAGCATGGCTCGACTCTACAGAATACGCAGCGGCGGTTCAGCCCTGGGCGAAGTCCTTCAGGATCTCGCCGACACCGCTGGGCGAAACTTCGAAGCCCAGCGTGGTGCCCGGGTTGATCACCACGCCGTAGCCACCCGGCACACGGCGCAGCACGTCCAGCATCAGCCAGCGGATCTGGTGCGGTGCCTGCTGGCTGTAGATGCCCACCCGCGACGCATCGGTGAACACGGCCACGTGCAGGGTGCCCTGCTTGTCGAACAGCAGCGGGTCGAAGCCGCTGCCGTCGGGGGTGACCAGGCTGCCGGTCAGCAGCACCACCTCGGAGGCGACGAAGGCCTCCATGAAAGCGCGGATCGGCACCGCCCCGTCCATCGCCGCCTTCAGCAGGGTTTCGATCGGGGTCTGCGGGGCGAGGTCGGTCATGGCGGTACGGCAGGCTGCGGGAGGGGGCTATTGTAGAGTCGAGCTTGCTCGACTGCTCGAGAAGCGTGCCAACCAAGGTTGGCACCCACCAGAGCGGTAGGCAGGTGCCAGGAATCCGGGGGTCGGCCAGCGGCCGGCACTACCGCCCCAGCCGCTGGTCCCGTGCCCGCTGGTCGGCCATCGCCTTGTCCAGCTCGGCCTGCAGCGCCGGCTGCTGCACGGCGGCCTCCAGCACATAGACCTTCACCCCGTGCGCCGGCACTTCCGCGGTCAGCGCCTCCTTCACCTTCAGCTCGCCGCCGTCCAGCGCATCGCGCCAGCGACCGGCCTGAACGAAGCGCGTCACGCTGAAGGCCTTGGCCCGGTCGCCCTTGTTCAGCAGCACCAGCGCGGTCTGTGCCACATCGCCGTGCTGCAGCACCCGGAAGAACACCGCCTCGTCGCCTTGCAGGCGCTCATTGACCTGCAGGCCGCGCTGCAGCGCCGGGGTGGCCTCACGCAGCCGGGCGATGCGCTGCAGCGGCGCGAAGATCGGGCTCTGCGGCGCAGCGTCCACACGCGGCTGGCCGAAGTAGGCGCGGTTGCCGGCATGCTCGGCGCGGCCACGCATGAATCCGGTTTCCGAACCGTAATAGACCACCGGAATGCCGCGTGCGGTGAACAGCCAGTTGTGCGCGTCGATGAAGCCGTTGTCGCTGGCCTGCAGGCGCGGCATGTCGTGGTTGTCGTAGAAGCTCATCAGCTCGTACGGGTTGGCGTACGGCCCGCCGCTCAGGTGCAGCGGCTCGGCCAGGGTCTCAAAGCCCTTTCCTGCGGTGCCGAAGGTCTGTTCCAGGGCACCGCGCAGCGGGAAGTCCAGCACGCTGACGTTGGCGTTGGCCGGCCAGGTGTGCTCGGCAATGCGCGCGGCATCGTAATCGAACGCTTCGCCGAACATGAACATGCCAGGATGCTCGGCGCGGATGCGCTTGACGAAGGCATGCCACCACGGATGCGGCAGCCAGCCGATGGTGTCGATGCGCAGCGCGTCCACGCCCTGCGCGGTCCACTGCAGGTAGGCGCCCACCAGGTAGTCCATCACTGCCGGGTTGTCCTGGTTGAAGTCGGACAGCTCGGCGAGATTGCCATCGAAGATCGAACCGTCCTTGCTGTCGACCGGGCCGATGCTGTTGTAGAACGCATGCAGCGGATTGTGCTTCGGGTCCAGCTTCTGCGGCGGCAGGTTCTGGTGGTCGGCGATCAGCTTTCCGTCCTTGTCGAAGATCTGGCCGAACTGCGGCTGCCGCGTCGGCATGGTCCAGGCCGGCGAGCCATGGTTGCCGACGATGTCCAGCACCACCTTCAAGCCTGCGCCGTGCAGTCCCCTGGTCAACCCTGCGAAGTCCAGGTCCTTGCTGGGGAGGTGCTCATCGAGTTTGTAGAAGTTGATGCCCCAGTAGCCGTGGTAGCCGGTCTTGCCGCGGTCGGTCAGCGTGCTGGTGCAGCTGATCGGCTTGCTGCCGGTGAACGCTTCATCGGGGTTGTCGACGATCGGCGTGATCCACACCGCGCCGAAGCCGAGGTTGCGGATGTACTGCGCATTGTCGAGCACGCCGCGGAAATCACCGCCGAGATAGCCGATGTTGCCGTCCACCTTGTCCGGGCACGGCACCGGAATATCGAAGGTACGGTGCGTGCCACCCTGGTCGCGATGATCGTTGGACGGATCGCCGTTGACGAAGCGGTCGGTGACCACGAAGTACACCGCGTCGCTGGCGAACGGCTCGGTGGTACCCACGTAATCCGGGCGCGGCGCGGCCACCGCATGGCCAGCCAGCAGCAGGGAAACAGCAACAGACAGCGCACTACGCATCACACCACCTCCGGACGGGACGGAACCCGCAGTACGCACAGACCCGCGACGAACAGGCTGCAGCCACCCAGCACCAGCACATGCATCGGCTGGCCACCCAGCCAGGCGCGCAGGGCGAAGCCAAGCGCACTGGCTGCGACCAGCTGCGGGATGACGATGAAGAAATTGAAGATGCCCATGTACACGCCCATTTTCGACGCGGGAACGCTGTCGGACAGCAGCGCATACGGCAGCGACAGGATCGATGCCCAGGCGAACCCCACGCCGACCATCGACAGCAGCAGCCAGTGCGGATCGCGGATGAACATCAACGAGACCAGCCCGGCACCCCCCAGCCACAGATTGACCAGGTGGCTCCAGCGCAGGCCGATCATCCGCACCATCGGCGGGATCAGTACCGCGGCCAGTGCGGCGAAACCGTTGTAGGCACCAAACAGCACGCCCACCCAGTTGGCGCCTTCGTTGTAGGCCACCGACTGCGGATCGGTCGAACCGAAATGGGTACCGGCCACCGCGGCGGTGGTGTAGATCCACATCGCAAACAACGCGAACCACGAGAAGAACTGCACCCACGCCAGCCGACGCATGGTCACCGGCATCGTGCGCAGGTCGCCGACGATGGCCGCCAGCATGTGCGTGCCTGGCAACGCGCGCGCCAGTGCCAGCAGCAGGCCGTAGCCAGCGCACAGGCCGGCCAGCACGTACAGCATCTTGTCGCCCTGGCGCCAGGCAATCAGCAGCGCAAGCAGCACGCCGACTCCCAGCCAAAGGGCCACCTGGCCCCACGGTGCGGGCCCGGTGACTGCGGTGCCGGCATGGTGCGCCGGTGGCTTGGCATCCTCGAAACCGGCCAGCTCCGCGGGCGAGTACTCACGGGTGCTGACCACCGTCCAGGTGATCGCCGCCAGCAGCACCACCGCACCGAAGTAGAACGCATAGCGCACCGTATCCGGCACCTCGCCCGCAGCAGCGGTGTTGGCCACGCCGAAGTGGGCCAGGAGGAACGGCAGGAAGCTGGCGACGATGGCACCCACGCCGATGAAGAAGCTCTGCATCGCGTAGCCGGTTGGACGCTGGCGCGGCGCCAGCTGGTCGCCGACAAAGGCGCGGAACGGTTCCATCGATACGTTGATGGAGGCGTCCAGCACCCACAACGTGCCGGCGGCGATCCACAGCGTGGGTGAATTCGGCATCACCAGCAACGCCAGCGTGGTCAGCACCGCACCGATCATGAAGAACGGACGGCGGCGGCCCCAGCGCGTCCAGGTGTGGTCGGACAGGTAGCCGATCACCGGCTGCACCAGCAGGCCGGTCAGCGGCGCTGCGATCCACAGCCCTGGTACCGCATCCATGTCCGCGCCCAGGGTCTCGAAGATGCGGCTGGCATTGGCATTCTGCAGGGCGAACCCGAACTGGATGCCGAGGAAACCGAAACACATGTTCCAGATCTGCCAGAACGACAGCTGCGGCTTGGCAGGACGGTTCATCGCGCGTCCTCTTCCGTTGCCACCTGGGCGACCTTCAGCGCCATCACCTGGGCCAGGTTGAGCACGCCATCGCGGCCTCCCTTGCCCCCGGTGTAGTGCGCGAAGTGCTGCAGCGCGCTCATGTTGAAGCCCTCTTCAAGCGTGACCATGCACTGCCCCTTGGGCACCGTGAACGTAGCCGAGGTCGAATCCTGTACGGCCACGCTGTGTGGCAGCGTCACCGTATGCCGCTGCTGGGCAATGCCCGGGCACTGCAGCACCAGCTGCTTCACCGCCGCGGTGACGCCGGTGTTGATCGGTCCGTTCGGGTTGTTGTACTGCAGGCGCAGGCGCACCCGCCCGGCCTTGGCCGAAGTGAACTGCCAGCGCTGCTCGCCCTGCAACAGCTGCTGCGGACCGACGCAGACCGTCGGGCCGTGCAGTGATTCCAATGTGCCCTCGCGCCGGGTCAGGCTGAGGCAATGTTGCAGGCCTTCGTCGCTGACGTGCACCTGGCCATTGCTGGCGGCGACCTGCTTGCCGTCCTTCCACAGCCGCTGATCGGCCGCCACCGGCACGGTCCAGCCGGCGCCGGCGCGCGTGGCCTGCGGTGCAGGCGGCGTGGCGGGCGCACGGGCATTGGCATCGGCGGTCATGCCGTCGGCCCTGGCCACGGCCGTGGCCGGTGCGGCCAGCAGCTGCACCGTGGTCGTGTTGCCGTGGGTCTGCGTGCCGCCGGCTACCAGCAGGCCAGTGCCCAGCGTTGCCGGGCGCTCCAGCACATAGCGCTTGCCGCCGGCGTCCAGACTGATGCGACGCTGCGTGCCGAACAACTCCGGCACCAGCACCGCCGGCAGCTTGGGCTGCACGCGGCCATCGTCCTGCACGCCGAACACGCCCTCGATCACCATCGACAGGTACCCCGCCACCGACCACAGCTGGCGCTCGGAGTTGACCACCGGCCCACTGAGCGTGCCTTCATCGACATGCACGGCCTGGCTGACCAGTTCGTAGTTCTCCATGTTGGAACCGGCCAGCGCCGCGCCCCGCATCAGCGAACGGATCTCGGCGGCAATGCGCGGCGCATCGTCCAGCTGGCGCGCGGCACGCAGCGAGTAGGCACTGACGAACGGCCAGATCGCGCGGTTGTGATAGATCGGCTGCTGCGCCTCCTGCGGCCACACCACCGGGCTACCGGCCGGCCCCATCGGGTACGCCGCCAGCGCGCGGCGCGCGCGCTCTGCCGGCAATACGTCGGCGAGGATGCCCAGCGACAGGCCGAGCAGATCGGCCTTGGCATACGGCACCGGGTGCGCAGCTTCGCCGATGTAGCTCATGTACTGGCCGATATCCTCGCGCCAGAAGCGCGCATCGATCTGCTTCGCCAACGCATCGGCCCACGCCCTGTAATCCGGCGCGCGGGCATCGCCCTGCTGGCCGGCCAGCTGCTCGGCCAGGCGCAGCGCCTGGTAGTGCAGCACGTTGGTGGACAGTGCGTACGAATCACCGATGAAGCGCACGTCCTCGCGCGTCCAGTCTGGATAGGTCTGCTCGCGCCAATCGAGGAACGAGGTCTCGCCACGGTACAGGCCCATCTGCACGTCGAACACCATCGCGCGGTCCTGCGCCAGCGTGCCCTGCAGCGCCTGCCAGACCTGGTCGGCAAACGCCGGATCGTCCAGCAGATGGCGTGCGGCCAGGAACCACACCACGCGGTCGCTGCTGATCGGCCAGCTGCCGCCGGACCCGGTGTCCTGCGCGACGAACAGGCCGGGCGTATGCCCATCGCGCGCGGCCGACAGCTTAAACTGCAGCGATTGCCGGGTGCGCTGCGGGTCCAGCCGTGCCAACGCCAGGTCGGCGGCGAAGCTGACATCGCGGGTCCACACATAGGGCCAGCGCGCGCCGGTCTGGAAGCACTCGCAGGGCACCGGTCGGCCCTCGTCGAATGCGGGATCGCGGATCGCATCCACGCGATCCTGGTCCATCTCCTGCTGGGCCAGCGCGAACAGTGCATCGAACATCACGCTGCCGGTCTGGCTGCGCATCGGTGCGGGTGCGACCTGCACCTCACCCTTCGGCGCATGCAGCACGAAGCTGCCGCCGGCAGCGGCTTCGGCGCGCGCCTGGCGGCCGTTGAATTGCAGGTCGGCCGCCTGCGCGGTCGATCCCAGCGCTGCCCCCAGGGCAGCGGTCAGGCAAATGATCTTCAGCATCGAAGCGGCGGACCGGCTTGCGCCCGTCGGCCTCCCTCCCTCTCTGCACGCGTTGTAGGTCCGCACCGCAGTTGCCGGCGGGCGGGCGCGGCCCCTCCCTCAAGGAGCCCTGGCCCCATGGTAGACGCGGGGCTGTCGGCTGCGCCCAGCTGCATACGTATTCATGGCGTTGCGCGATAGCGCACCCGTCGCACTGGCTTATGGTCCGGGTCTGCCAACGGCGCCTTGGGAGGGGAAATGCCGATGTCACCCACTGCTGTACGCGCGGTGTTCGCGCACGTGCTCGGGCTGGTCCTGCTGGGCCTGGCCGCGCTCGCAAGCGCCGCGCCGCAGGTCGTCAGTGTCGAATCGCCGGGCAAGGTGCTCAAGGCCAGCCTGGTGCTGGACGGCGGCACCGCCCGCTACCGCGTCGAGCGCTTCGGCGAGACCGTGGTGGAGGATTCCAAGCTCGGCTTCGCCCTGCGCGGCGGCCACCTGGACCGTGATTTCACCATGCTCGGCCAGCAGCGGCGCAGCGTCGATGACACCTGGGAACAGCCCTGGGGCGAGCGCCGGGTCACCCGCAACCACTTCAACGAACTGACCGTGCAGCTGGCCGAGACCACCGGCAGCAAGCGCCGGCTGGATGTGGTGTTCCGCATCTACGACGATGGCCTGGGCTTCCGCTACGTGTTCCCCGAGCAGCCGAACCTGCGCGAGGCGATCATCGATGACGAGCTGACCGAGTTCGCCATTGCGCCGGAATCGACCGCCTGGTGGATTCCTGCCGGCGAACCGATCCACTACGAATACCTGTACCAGCGCACGCCGCTGCGTGAGGTGCCGCTGGTGCATACGCCGATGACCCTGCGCAGCCGCGACGGCCTGCACGTGGCGATCCATGAGGCGGCGCTGGTGGACTACGCCGGCATGTGGCTGCGCCGCACCGAGGGCCAGCGCCTGCGCGCGCAGCTTTCGCCCTCGGCCGAGGGTTGGAAGGTGCGCCGCGCCCTGCCCTTTGCCACGCCGTGGCGCACGCTGCAGATCGCCGACCGTGCCGGCGGGCTGGTCGAATCGGACCTGATCCTCAACCTCAATGAACCCAATGCGCTGGGCGATGTGAACTGGGTAAAGCCGGCCAAGTACCTGGGCGTGTGGTGGTCGATGCACCTGGACAACGAAAGCTGGGCGACCGGCCCGAAGCACGCCGCCACCACTGCGAAGACGAAGAAGGTGATCGACTTCGCCGCCGCGCATGGCTTCCGCGGCGTGCTGGTGGAAGGCTGGAATCCCGGCTGGGATGGCAACTGGGTTGGCAACGGTTACGACTTCGACTTCACCCGTGCCACGCCGGACTTCGATATCGAGGCGCTCTCGGCCTACGGCCTGAAGAAGGGCGTGCACCTGATCGGCCACCACGAAACCGGCTGCGCCATCGAGCACTACGAAGACCAGCTGAGCGCCGCGCTGGACCTGTATGCGCGGCTGGGCGTGGACCAGTTCAAGACCGGTTACGTCTGCGATGACGGCCAGGTTGACCGTCGCAATCCGAGCGGCGGCGCGCTGTGGCGCGAGTGGCACGACGGACAGTTCATGGCCCGCCACCACCTGAAGGTGGTACAGGAGGCCGCGCGCCGGCACCTGTCGGTGAACCCGCATGAGCCGATCAAGGACACCGGCCTGCGCCGCACCTACCCGAACTGGATCTCGCGCGAAGGCGCGCGCGGCATGGAGTACAACGCTTGGGGCCAGCCACCGAACCCGCCCGAGCATGAGGTCAACCTGGTGTTCACCCGCATGCTGGCCGGCCCGTTCGACTACACCCCCGGCATCCTCAGCCTGAAGGGCCGCCACGGCCAGGCCATTCCCAGCACGCTGGCGCGGCAGCTGGCGTTGTACGTGGTGCTGTACAGCCCGATCCAGATGGCCGCCGACCTGCCCGAGCACTACCTGCAGCACCGCGAGGCGTTCCGCTTCATCGAGGACGTGGCGGTGGACTGGGAGCAGAGCCGCGTGCTGGATGGCGAGGTGGGCGACTACGTGACGATCGTGCGCCGCGACCGCAACAGCCGTGACTGGTTCCTGGGCAGCATCACCGATGAACACGGCCGCGTGCTGCCGGTGTCGCTGGGCTTCCTGGAACCGGGCGTGCGCTACCGCGCCGAGATCTATCGCGATGGCGAGGGCGCCGACTTCCGCGCCCATCCGTTCGCGTTCGTGCGCGAAACCCGCGAGGTGACCAGCGCCGATGCACTGACGCTGGTGCTGGCACCGGGGGGTGGGCAGGCCATCCGCTTCACTCCGCTTTGAATGCCCCGGTAGTGCCGGCCGCTGGCCGGCAACCCGGTGAACGTGATTGCCAGCCAGCGGCCGGCACTACCGCAAGTACTGTCTGAAAGCGATTACACCCCTGCAAACGCCATTGAATACGTATGCAGGGTGATTCCCGCGAAGAACGCGCTGCCTACCATAGCGGCGACGACAGCGGCCACCGCGTCGCACGTCCACGGTCACTCCGGGACGTTCACGAATCGATCTGCAACATTGCCTGGGAGGGGAAAATGTTGAACCACAAGCGCAGTGCGCTGAGTCTCGCGCTGGCCGTTGTGCTGGCGCCGACGCTGGCGTCGGCACAGTCCACGCAGAGCACCACCACGCCGGTCGGCACCGCCGCCACCAACCTGGATACGGTGCAGGTCACCGGCATCCGCCGCGGCATCGAGAGCGCGATCGCGGTCAAGCAGGACGCCACCTCGGTGGTCGAAGCGATCTCCGCCGAAGACATCGGCAAGCTGCCCGACGTCAGCATCGCCGAATCCATTTCGCGCCTGCCCGGCCTTGCCGCGCAGCGTGTGGCCGGTCGTGCCCAGGTGATCAGCGTGCGCGGCCTGTCACCGGACTTCGCCACCACCCTGCTCAACGGCCGTGAAGTGGTCAGCACCGGCGACAACCGCGGCGTCGAGTTCGACCAGTACCCGTCCGAACTGGTCAACGGCGTGACCGTGTACAAGACCCCGGATGCCGCACTGGTCGGCCAGGGCCTGTCGGGCACCATCGACATGCAGACCGCACGCCCGCTCAGCTTCGGCGAACGCGTGATCGCGGTCAGTGGCCGCTACCAGAAGAGCTCGCTGGGCCGCGCCGCCAACGTCGATCCGTACGGCAACCGCTTCAGCGCCAGCTACATCGACCAGTTCCTGGACAGGACCCTGGGCATCGCCATCGGCTACGCGCACAGCGACATGCCGATCCAGGAAAACCAGGTCGGTCTGTACGAGCCGTGGACCACCGAACACACCGACAAGGGCGAGCGTCGCGGAATCGCGCCGGGCACCTACTTCACCGATGGCATCAAGGCGCTGCGCCGCACCGGCAACAACAAGCGCGATGGCGTGATGGCCACCATCCAGTTCCGGCCCAACAACAGCTGGACCAGCACCTTCGACGCGTTCCACACCGAAGCCGAGCAGATCGATACCGCCAACCAGTTCGAGCTGAGCCTCAGCGGCAACGGCGAGGACAGCAACAACCCCAATGCGATCCTGCCGGTGTTCAGCAATGTCGGCCGCAACGCCGATGGCAGCTTCACCGGCGGCACGATCAACAATGCGTATCCGCTGGTGCGCGGCATGTACAACAAGCGCAAGGACAAGATCGATGCGTTCGGCTGGAACAACGAGATCAACGTGGGTGGCGTGAAGCTGGTTGCCGACCTGAACTACTCCAAGGCCACCCGCCGCGAGATCAACCTGGAGAACAACCTGCAGCTGGTGCCGCGCCCGCAGTTCGACACGATCGGTGTCGTCGTGAACAGCGATGGTTTCTCGCAGATCAGGCCGGGCCGGGATTACTCCAATCCGGAAAACCTGTTCCTGACCAACACCATCTATGGTTCCGGCTACGGCAAGGTGCCGGAGGTGGAGGACCGCCTGAAGGGCGCCAAGCTGGCGGCGACGCTGCCGGTTCCCGAGGCCATGTCCAGCTGGTTCTCCGATGTGGACGTGGGCGTGAACTATGCCGACCGTCGCAAGCAGAAGGCGCAGGCCGAAGGCAACATTCTGCTCGGTGCACAAGGCGAATCCACCATCGCCCCGGACCTGCAGTATCGCCCGGTCAATCTCGGCTTCGCTGGCATCGGCTACATCCCATCGTGGAATGTGCCGGCTGCGGTGGGGCGCTACATGACCTTCAACCCGGTCGACAATCTGGACTACCTGATTCCCAAGTCGTGGACGGTCGAGGAGAAGATCACCACTGCGTGGGCGCGCCTGAACATCAATACCGATATCGGCGTGGTCGGCGTGCGCGGCAACGTTGGCGTACAGATGCAGCACACCGACCAGAGCTCGGATTCACGCTACTGGGACAGCTCGCAGCCGGCGGGCAGCAACATCCAGCCCTTCTCTGCCGGCAAGACCTACAAGGATTGGCTGCCGAGCTTGAACCTGGTGTTCATGTTCCCGCACCAGCAGACGCTGCGTTTCGCCGCTGCCAAGCAGGTGGCACGCCCGCGCGTGGACCAGATGCGCGCCGGCCTGGAGTTCGGCGTGGATACCAACAATGGCCGCCCCGGCGGCAGTGGCGGCAACCCGCTGCTGGACCCCTGGCGTGCCACCGCACTGGACCTGTCCTACGAGAAGTACTTCGGCGAGAAGGCCTACGTGGCCGCGGCGATTTTCTACAAGGACCTGAAGAGCTACGTCTACACCCAGTCGGTGGACAACTACGACTTCAGCGGGCTGCTTGGCAACTACGTACCGCCGCCGGGCATGACCGCGCCGGTACAGACCGTCGGCACGTTCTCGACCCCGCAGAATGGCAAGGGCGGCACGTTGAAGGGCCTGGAACTGACCGCGTCGTTCCCGCTGGACATGCTGACCGACAGCCTGCGCGGCTTCGGCGTGCAGGCCAGCGCGACCTTCAACAAGAGCGACATCACCATTCTGGATCCGGAGAGCGCGTCCAGCGTGGGCACCGATCCGATCAGCCTGCCGGGCCTGTCCAAGCGCGTGTACAACTTCACCGCCTACTACGAGCGTAGTGGCTTTGAAGCACGCGTGAGCCAGCGCCGCCGTTCGGACTTCATCGGTGAAATCGGCAACTTCAACGGCAACCGCACCCTGCGCTACGTGGTGGGCGAGAACGTGACCGATGCGCAGGTGAGCTATACCTTCAGCGACAGCAGCGCCCTGCGTGGCCTGACCCTGCTGCTGCAGGGCAGCAACCTGACCAACGAACCGTACCGCACCTACGCCGGCAGCAAGGACCGCCCGCTGGAGTACATCGAGTGGGGCCGCACCTACATGCTGGGCGTGAACTACAAGTTCTGACCTGGCCAAGGTAGTGCCGGCCGCTGGCCGGCAACACAAGGGAAGCAGGGCCGCAAACCCGCTGCGCAGGCAGCGGGTTTTCTTTTGCATCGGCGCTGCCGTGGATGGATGCGGAACCGGCTCATCCTGCTTCGCAGGTGACCAGCGCGGCGCAGCTGATCGCGATGACCAGTATCAGCGCCAGCAGGATCCACCCACTGGATCGGCCAAGGGCGTGGCCAGCAGGGTTCAGCGCAACGAAAATGATCTGGCCCAGCAGTTCCCACATGGCAGAACCGGTCCCTGCTCAGAACTCACCCGATGCCAATTCGATGAACGAACGCTGGCGACTGGCGGCGGTGATGACGCAGGAGTGATAGACCCGATGCCCGGAGACACCCGTGACATAAGCAACGATCTGGACTGACATCTGGGCGACATAGGACCAGCCAGGTACCCATCCCACCGGCTTCGGCACGAGGCTGAAGGCAGCAGAGCAGTCCATGATGTGTTTGGTTGCCTCACCCAGAACGTGCCCCACCTCGGTGTTCATGTTCCAACCTGATGCCAGTTCGGCAGACCAGATCACGGCTGCCACCGACCGCATGGCGGCCTGCTCTTCCACGCCCGGCAATGCCAGGATCGATGCAGGGGCACGCTCTTCCAGCGAACGCTCGGTGGAACGCGAATGACCAGGAGACAGCTCAAATCGCTTCGCCCAGATCAGCAGCACGCGCTGTTGAAGCTCACCGGAGGTCGAGAAGTAACGCACCGCTCGGTCTTCAGCGTTGTAGTACGCCGCGTGCAGGGTGCCATCGGGGTAGACCACGACCGCCGCAGCATGATGCCCGGGGAACCCCAACCGCCACCCATCAAGCAGCAACCCTCCCTCTTTCAGCGGCACCGGCACCGCCGACTCATCGAAATTGCGCCGGAACGCGCCATATTCCGGTCCGAGCAACTGCTTCAAGCCGGGCACCACGTCGGAACCCTCAAAGGCATCCTCCAGCGCCGGACCCACGGTCACGATGGGCGTGGCGCAGACAGGGGAGGCGACAGACAGCGCCGCAGCCAGCGCCAACAGGCGCAACAGGGAAGTGAAGATACGCATCGGAGTTCCGCCGTGCTGGGAGGGCCATCAGTGTTTTCGCCTGCCCTGCCCCGCGCCATGCCAGAAGTTGGAAAGTCGTCGCCACCAGCGGCCCACAAAAAAGGGACGGGGCGCTTCGGCCCCGTCCCCGCAAGTACCGCCACCGGAGAAAACGGTCAGCTGCGTCGGGCGCAATACACCGCACGCGGCGGCAGCTGGAGTTCATTGCCCTGCACCGTGCCCGCATCCGGGCCCGGCACCGCCACCTGCTGCCAGTTGCCCGGCGGCAGCGGATGGCTCACCGCCTCGGCCGACAGGTTGAACGCCAGCAGGAGGGTTTCATCTGCAAGCATACGCTCGAACAGCAGCACTGGCTCGGCACTTTCGATGAATCGGATGCTGCCGTGCAGGAGCGCCGGCTGGCCACGCCGCCAGACCAGGAACGCTCGGAACGCGGCCAGGACCGAGTGCGGGTCGCGCTCCTGCACCGCCACCGCCGCGGCCCGGTGCTCGACCGGGATCGGCAGCCAGGGCTGGCCCGAGGTGAAACCGGCCAGCGGCGCGTCGGTCCACGGCAACGGGGTGCGGCAGCCATCACGTCCCTTGAAGTTGGGCCAGAAGGTGATGCCGTAAGGGTCCTGCAGGGCCTCGTACGGCACCTCAGCCTCGGCCAGGCCCAGCTCCTCGCCTTGGTACAGGCAGACCGAGCCACGCAGCGAGCACAGCATCGCCACCAGCATCCGCGCCAGGCGCGGGTCGGCCGGATGGCCGCCCCAGCGGCTGACCGCCCTTTCCACGTCGTGATTCGAAACCGCCCAGCACGGCCAGCCTTCGGTCATCGCCGCTTCCAGGCGCGAGACCGTGTTGCGGATGTAGGCCGCGCTGTAGTCGTCCACCAGCAGCTCGAAGCTGTAACCCATGTGCAGGCGACCGTCACGGGTGTACTCGGCGGTGGTGGCCAGCGAGTCCTCCGAGGAGATCTCGCCGAGACTGACCGCCCCTGGGTACGCGTCCAGCAGCGCGCGCAGCCGCTCCAGCAACGGCAGATTCTCCGGCTGGGTGTTGTTGTAGTAGTGGTACTGGTAGGCGTACGGGTTGTCCGGGCTGAAGCCGCGGCCCACCCGCTTGTCGGCAGGCTTGGGCGGGTTGTCGCGCAGCTGCGCATCGTGGAAGCAGAAATTGATCGCATCCAGGCGGAAGCCGTCCACGCCGCGATCCAGCCAGAAGCGCACGTTGTCCAGGGTCGCCTGCTGCACGTCCGGGTGATGGAAGTTCAGGTCCGGCTGGTCGACCAGGAAGTTGTGCAGGTAGTACTGCTCGCGGCGCGGCTCCCACTGCCAGGCACCGCCGCCGAACAGCGACAGCCAGTTGTTGGGCGGCGTGCCATCCTCGCGCGGGTCGGCCCAGACGTACCAGTCCGCCTTGGGGTTACTGCGGTCCTGGCGGCTCTCGCGGAACCAGGCGTGCTCGATCGAGGTGTGGCTCAGCACCTGGTCGATCATCACCTTCAGGCCCAGGCCATGGGCCTTGGCCAGCAGGCGGTCGAAGTCGTCCAGGCGGCCGAACAGCGGATCGACGTCGCGGTAGTCGGCGATGTCATAGCCGAAATCGGCCATCGGCGACTTGAAGAACGGCGAGATCCAGATCGCGTCCACACCCAGCGTGGCGATGTGGTCCAGCCGCTCGATGATGCCCGGCAGGTCGCCGACCCCGTCGCCGTTGGCGTCGAGGTAGCTGCGCGGGTAGATCTGGTAGATGACGGCTCCGCGCCACCATGGATAGTGCGACATCGACAGCCCCCCTCCGGGCATGCGTGACCCGCCGGAAGCGGGCCGAAATCCTGTTCCGGCAAGCTTAGCGGTGGCCTCCACGGCATGGCGCAACCTGCATACGTATTCACGCAGGCAGCTGGTCGGCCCGACCCAGGCCTGCCATCCGCCCCGGTTTGCGCCCGAATTCACACCCAGCGCCTATAATCGGCGGTGAGCCTGAAAGCCTGATCGCATGACCATCACCGAAGACACCCGTCCCGCCCTGGGCCTGCCCCAGATCCAGTCGCTTGCCGCGGCCGACATGGCCGCCGTCGACGCCCTGATCCGGCGCCGCCTGTCCTCGGACGTCGTGCTGATCAACCAGATCGCCGACCACATCATTTCCGCCGGTGGCAAACGCCTGCGCCCGATGCTGGTGATGCTGGCCGGCCACGCGGTCGGCCACGCTGGCCCGGACCACCACCAGCTGGCGGCGATCATCGAGTTCATCCACACCTCCACCCTGCTGCATGACGACGTGGTGGACGAATCCAACCTGCGCCGTGGCCGCAGCACCGCCAACGCACTGTGGGGCAACGCGCCGAGCGTGCTGGTCGGTGACTTCCTGTACTCGCGCAGCTTCCAGCTGATGGTCGAACTGGAACGCATGCCGGTGATGCAGATCCTGGCCGATGCCACCAACCGCATTGCCGAGGGTGAAGTGCTGCAGCTGCTGCACGTGCACAACCCGGATACCGACGAAACCGCCTACCTGCGCGTGATCGAGCGCAAGACCGCGGTGCTGTTCGCCGCCGGCACCCGTCTGGGTGCGCTGGCCAGCGGTGTGGACGAAGCGACCCAGCAGGCCCTGTTCGACTACGGCATGCACCTGGGCTACGCGTTCCAGATCGCCGACGACGTGCTGGACTACTCGGCCAACGCCGACGAACTGGGCAAGAACCTCGGTGATGACCTGGCCGAAGGCAAGGCGACGCTGCCGCTGATCCACGCCATGGCCCACTCCGATGACGCCACCCGCGAGCGCCTGCGCGCGATCGTGCAGGACGGCGATGCCTCGGCGATGCCGGAAGTTCTGGCCGCGATCCGCGCCACCGGTGGCCTTGAGTACAGCCGCCGTCGCGCCGAGGAATACGCGGAAGCCGCCGAGCGCGCGCTGGACGGCCTGGCCGACAACGATGCGGTGGCCGCGCTGCGTGGCCTGGCCCGTTACGCGGTGCAGCGCTCGCATTGACGCAGGCGTGCCGACCAACGGTCGGCACCTAGCGCCGCTGTGGGTGGGTGCCGACCGTTGGTCGGCACGCCTTTCTTTACAGGAAACGTTCCTCGAAGAACTCATCCAGCGCCTTCCACGCCCGCTTTGCCGCCCGTTCGTTGTATTGGCAGCCCGGCGGGCTGTTGGCATCGCGCTCGGCGAAGCAGTGCACCGCGCCGCTGTAGTTGGTGAACTCCCAATCGACCTTGGCCGCGTTCATCTCTTTCTGGAAGCCGGCGATGTCCTCGGCGGTCACGCTCTTGTCGTCGGCGCCGTTGAGCACCAGCACCGAGGGATGGCTGCCACCGGCCTGCGCCGGCAGCGGCGAACCCAGCCCACCATGCAGGCTGACCACGCCGGCCATCGGCGCACCGGCACGGGCCAGCTCCAGCACCGTGGTGCCGCCGAAACAGAACCCCACCGCGCCGATCCGGCTGGCATCCAGCGGCGCCTTGCCGGCCTGTGCCTTGAGCACGTTCACCGCCTCCAACGCGCGTGCGCGCAGCAGGGGCCGGTCGTTGCGCAGTTGGGTCGCCACCGGCCCGGCCTCGGCATCGGTCTTCGGCCGCACGCCCTTGCCGTAGACATCGGCCACCAGCACCACATAGTCATCGCCGGCCAACTGCTTGGCCTTCTCGATCGCCGATTCGTTCACGCCTTTCCAGTTCGGCACCATCACCAGGCCCGGACGCTTGTCGTGCTCGCCATCGTCATAGACCAGCACACCACTGAAGGTCGTGCCCTGGTGCTTCCATTCCACCGGCTGCGTCTTCATCGCCGCCCACGCCGGCATCGCCGCCAGCCCCAGCATCACCGCCACACCGCATCGCCAACGATTCATGCGCCTGCTCCGCAAAGAAGGGGACGGAGGGGATCAAGACGTATTCGCCCCTCCCACGTCGCATTCTGCATTGGCGACGTGACGCAGGTGTGGTTGGATACGACTTGATCCCCTCCGTCCCCTTTTTTGCATGAACCTTGCTGATCGCTTTCTGTCCGGACTGATCCCACGCCTGCCCGCCGATGACGCCCCCCAGTGGGCCCATGTCCACGGCGCCCACGCCGACGACCTGCAGCGCCTGCGCGCGCAATGGCCACAGGTGCCGGACAGCCTGGTCGCGCTGCTGTCGCGCGTGGATGGCACCCACTTCCGCGAGTACCCCGGGGGCGAGGTCTGTGTACTGATGCTCGGCTCGGACGTGGAAGACGGCGGCTATCCGTACTACCTGCGCTCGGTCGCGCAGATGTTCGAGGACCAGCAGCAGTGGGACGACAGCATCCGTTCGATCTACGAGGAATGGCTGGATGACGAGCCGGAAATCCTCGGCGACGGCATCGATGCCGACCTGCCGATGAATCGCCGCCTGTGCTTCTCGCACTGCATGAACAACGGCGGCACCTCGATGCTGTACCTGGATTTCGATCCCGCGCCGGGTGGCTGCGTGGGCCAGGTCGTGCGCTACCTGCATGACCCGGACAGCTACGCGGTGATCGCGCCCAGCTTCGATGCGTACCTGCAGCAGCTGATCGACGGCGACTACGCGTTCATCGAAGACGAACAGTAGAGCCACGCCATGGGTGGATGCGGCGCCCCCGGTTGCCGGCCAGCGGCCGGCACTACCCGATGCCCAACCCCGGAATCGCGCTGATGGTGTCCGGATCGAATCCGGCCAGTTCGGCGAAATGGCGGCCACGCGCCACGTAATCGCGGTAGGCGCCGAAGCTCGGTGCGCCCGGCGACAGCAACACCACGCCGCCCTGCTCGCCCAGCGCCGTGCGTGCCAGCGCCATCGCCTCCGGCAGATCAGCGGCCGCGTGCAGGCCGAAGCGACCGGTATCGGCCAGCGGTTGCAGCATCGCGTGGATGCGCGGGCCATTGCTGCCCATGGTCACGATCTCCACCGGCGGCACGTCATGCGCCATGTGCTGCATGAAATCGGTCCAGTCCAGGCCACGGTCGTGCCCGCCCACCAGCAGCGCGATGCGCTGGCCGGCAAAGCATTCCAGCGCGGCCAGGCTGGCGTGCGGCGTGGTGCTGATCGAATCGTTGACGAAGGTCAGGCCATCGGCCACACCGACGCGCTGCAGGCGGTTCGGCAGCGGGCGGAAGTCCTGCACCGCCGGTGCCAGCGACACCGCATCCAGGCCCAGCGCTTCCAGCGCGGCCAGCACCGCGCACAGGTTGCCGCGGTTGTGGCGGCCCGGCAGCGGCGTGTTGCGGGTATCGAACACGGGCTGTTCGCCACGGTGCACGACATCGCCACGCATGTGCCAGCCCTGCGGCTGGTTGAACCAGACCAACTCGCTGTCGGGCAGCGACAGCGCGGCCAGGTGCGGATCGGCCGCATTGAGCACGGCAATACGCGGCGCCGCTTCGGTGACCAGCCGCAGCTTGTCTTCGATGTAACGCTGCTCGCTGCCGTGCCAGTCCAGGTGTTCCGGGAAAAGGTTCAGCACCACCGCCACCTGCGGATGGGCGCCACTGCGCGCCACTTCGCCGGTCTGGTAGCTGGACAGCTCGACGGCCCAGTACTCGGGCGCCGGCTGCGGGTCCAGCACTTCCAGCAGCGGCAGGCCGATGTTGCCGACCAGGCCAGTGCGATGCCCCGCCGCGCGCAGCAGGTGCGCGACCAGCGCGGTGGTGGTGCTCTTGCCCTTGGTGCCGGTCACGCACACGGTGTCGTGCACGATGCCGTCGTCGGCCGCGTGTTCGGCAAACCACAGCGCGGTGCCGCCGATGAAAGACGTGCCCTGCTCCGCCGCTGCCAGCGCGATCGGCTGGTAAGGGCTGATGCCGGGCGACTTGATCACCACGTCGAACGCCGCCAGCGCTTCGGCCGAGGGCTCGCCACGCACCTCCAGCGCGCCCTGCGTTTCCGCCCGCGCGGCCTCGGCTTCAGCAGCCGGACAGAACAGGCTCAGCGGCAGCGACGGCAGGCGCTCACGCAGCACGGCGAACGCCGCACGGCCCTCACGACCCCAGCCCCACAGCGCAACGCGCTTTCCCTCAAGCTTCGAAATCTTCACGCACCCGTTCCCACAGCGCAGCCGGAACGCGATGCTCGCCCTGCAGCTGCAGCAGCGGCGCCAGTTCCAGTTCGGCGGCGTCCAGCTGCGGCTGGATCTCGTTGCAGAAGCGCTTCACCAGCACGTCTTCCTTCCATTCCGGGCGCTGCGCCAGCGTCGCCATCGCCGCACGCGATTCGCGGCCTTCGCCCACGCACTCGAACGGCTTGTGGTCCTGGAATTCCAGCAGCGCATCGAAGCCCCCGGCCTGCTCGGCATCATCCAGCAGGTTGCGGCCAAAGATGCGCACCAGGCGCGTCTTGGGCATGAACGGGGCCAGCGCCAGGAACACGAAGTGGCACTTCGGGCAGACGCCGCACCAGCGGTTCACCGGGCGCTCGCCAAGGATGTGGAAGTTGCGGTTGCAGCTGGAGAAGTGCGCGTCGTAGAAATCGGTCTTGGCGAACTGGCGGGCCACCGCCAGCTCCGACATCGGCCGCAGCAGCGAGTAGTAGTGCAGGTCTGCGGCGACGTGCGCCTGCACATGGCTGCCGAACGCCTGCTCGAATGCCCAGCCCTTCGACCACTGGTGGTTCACTTCACCGGTGCCCGGAATCTGGCTGCCGTAGCTGGCCGAGCGTTCGTTGGAGAACACCACCTGGTCCACACCCTGCAGCAGCGCGGCCAGCACCATGATCGCCGAGTTCACCGCCGTGACCGGGATATGACCGTTCCAGGCGCCCTGGCGGTTGAGTTCGAACAATTCCGGCGCCAGCGCGCGGCCCAGGTTCAGCGTCGGCAGGCCGGTACGCTCGGCACAGGCGCGGATCAGCTGCGAGCCCCCGATCCAGGTCACCGTCTCGTCCACGCCGGCACGGCGCAGCGCTTCGATGCTGACCAGCGAATCCTTGCCGCCGCCGATGGCCACCAGCGCATGCGGCTGCAGGCCCAGCACTGGCGCCTGCACCGCTTCGCCCTGTACCGGCAGGCGGAAGCGCCCGCGCAGGTTCAGGCCGTTGCGGTAGGCGAATTCGCCCAGGCCGTTGAGGTAGACCGTCTCCACCAGCGCCGCGGTATCGGCATCGATGGCGTAGCTGTCGATGCTGACCGTCTCCGGCACGCCCGCCTTGTAGTAGCTGACACCGGCAATCAGGTGCAGCAGCTGCAGCGCGCGCTGCACGGCCGCAGCACGCGCCTCGTCCAGCACGAACGGGGCGCCGGGCACGGTGATGGTTTCCACCATCTCCGGGCCGTCATCGAAGGCGTAGACCAGCCTGGCCACGCCGGTATCCGCAGCAAATTCGCAGCGGACGAAGCGGAAGCGGGAAACCTGGTGTTTGTCAAAAGCAGTCATGGTGTATCCGGTCAGGCACGGGTCCGCGGGATGGCGCGGGGCGTGTCGGTGGGCGGGTGCAGTGCGCGGGTGGCGATCATTCGATCACGTCTTCGCGCGGCATCGCCCGCTGGTTGTAGGTGTTGGACATCACATAGCCGTAGGCACCGGCATCGGCGATCAGCATCACATCGTCCGGTGCGGTCGATACCGGCAGCTTGCGGCGCTTGCCGAACACATCGCTGGATTCGCAGATCGGGCCGACCACATCGAACGCGGCCTCGGCATAGCCGCCCTGGCGGCTGAGATTCTCGATGTCGTGCCAGGCGTCGTACAGCGCCGGGCGCATCAGGGTGTTCATGCCGGCGTCCAGGCCGACGCGGCGCACGCCGTCCTTCTCCACCACCTGGGTGGCATGGGTCAGCAGCACGCCCGATTCGGCCACCAGATAGCGGCCCGGCTCGATCGCCAGGCGGAATGCCGGATGCAACGCTTTGACCTCGGCCAGGCCCTCGGCCCAGGCATCCAGATCGAACGGCTCGTCTTCGTCGCTGTACGGAATGGGCAGGCCACCGCCGATGTCGATGGTCTGCACGCTGCCGATGCGGCGGGCGAATCCGGCCAGCTCGTCGCACATCAGTCGCCAATGCTGCGCGGTCTCCACGCCGCTGCCCAGGTGCGCATGCAGGCCGACCACGCGGCTGCCCAGCTCGGTGGCCGCACGCACGAATTCGTCGACACGGGCGATCGGCAGGCCGAACTTGGAGTCCTTGCCGCCGGTGCGGACCTTGGCATGGTGGCCTTCACCACGGCCAAGATCGACGCGCAGCCACAGCTCGCGGTTGCGGAACAGGTCCGGCCAGCGCTGCAGTGCTTCGACGTTGTCGACGGTGACGGTCACGCCCAGCGCGAACGCGGCTTCGTACTCGCTGCGCGGGCAGAAGCTGGGGGTGAACAACACGCGCTTGGGCGACAGCTCCGGCAGGTGCTGGAACACATGCTTCAACTCGCCGTGCGAGACGCATTCCAGGCCGAAGCCTTCCGCCTCCAGCAGCTGCAGGATCGCCGGATGGCTGTTGGCCTTGATCGCGTAGTAGCGCTGGTCGATCGGCTTGATCGCGGCCAGCGCGCGGGCACGCGCGCGCACGGTCGGCAGGTGGTAGACGTAGCGCGGTGTACCGGCGTCGGCCAGCTGCAGCAGGTGCGCACGCTGGCCCCGCCACCACGGCGTGCCACGCGGGCGCACGGTGCCGGCGATCTCGCGCCAGCGCGGGCCGAACACTTCGGTCTCTTCCACCGGCATCGCGCCGCTGTCGATCAGCTCGGCATGCAGGATCGGCAGCAGGCCATCGGCATCGGCTTCGTCGATGACGAAGGTCAGGTTCAGGTCGTTGGACGACTGCGAGATCATGTGCACACGCTCGCGGCCGAAGGTGGCCCACACGTCCGACAGCTTGTGCAGCAGCGAGCGCATGCCGCGACCAACCAGCGTGATCGCCGCGCACGGCACGATCACCTTCACCTTGCAGATCTGCGACAGGTCGGCCGACAGCGCGGCCAGCACATCGGTGTTGACCAGGTTCTCGGACGGGTCCAGCGACACGGTGACGTTGGTCTCGGCCGAACCGATCAGGTCCACCGACAGGCCATGCTTCTTGAACAGATTGAACACATCGGCCAGGAAGCCGACCTGCTGCCACATGCCGATGCCTTCCATCGACACCAGCACGATGCCGTTGCGGCGGCTGATCGCCTTCACGCCCGGTACCGGAGCCGCACTGCCATCGATGCTGGTACCCGGCAGCTGCGGGCGTTCGGTATCGAGGATGGCCATCGGCACGCCGGCGTCACGGCACGGCTTGATCGAGCGCGGGTGCAGCACCTTGGCGCCGGTGGTGGCGATTTCCTGCGCTTCGTAATAGTCCAGGCGGGTCAGCAGGCGCGCGTCCGGCACGTCCTTGGGGTTGGCGCTGAACATGCCCGGCACGTCGGTCCAGATCTCCACGCGGCTGGCGCCGAGCAGCGCGCCGAAGTACGCCGCCGAGGTGTCCGAGCCACCGCGACCGAGGATGGCGGTACCGCCATCGGCATGCCGCGAGATGAAGCCCTGGGTGATCAGCAGTCGGGTCGGCTGCGCGCGGAAGCGCTGCATCCAGTCTGCGTCCGCGCGCCACTGGCAGTTCACCGACAGCCGCTGCGACCAGTCGCTCTGGTTCGGCTGCGGCGGCATCGCGTCCAGCCACTGGCGGGCATCCATCCAGCCCATGTCCAGGCCGGAGGCGTGCAGATAGGCCGCGCCCAGCGTGGAGGACAGCAGCTCGCCCTGGCCCAGCACGTCGGCCTGCCAGTCCAGCGGGCGGGTGGCCGCACGCGGGTCATCCAGCAGGCCCTGCAGCGCGGCCAGGCGCTCGGCCAGCACCTCGCGGCCCAGACCCAGCTCGACCAGGAAACCCTCGTGGCGCTCGACCAGCGCCGCCACGCGATCGCGGCTGTCCGGCGCACCGTCGGCGATCGCGGTCAGTTCGTTGGTGACCCCGGACAGCGCCGAGACCACCACCAGCACGCGCGAACCGGTCTCTTCCGCACGTTTTTTTGCCAGCTTCCCGATCGTGTCCCAGCGGTGGCGACGCGACACCGAGGTGCCGCCGAACTTCAGTACGATCCAACGATCGACAAGGGGGGAAGCTGACATGGATAGGCTATGTGTAAGGTGGGGGAGCCGCCCGAGGGGGCGGAACCTTCGATTCTAAGCCCAATGGACCCGCCGATGGCCGCCTTCCGCTACCTGCAGCTCGATGTCTTCGCCCCCCACCCCGGCAGCGGCAATCCGCTGGGCGTGGTGCTGGGCGCCGATGGGCTCTCCAGCGCCCGCATGCAGGCCCTTGCCGCGTGGCTGAACCTGTCCGAGACGGTGTTCTTCCTGCCGCCCAGCGCCCCGGGCGCCGACTACCACATCCGCATCTTCACCCCGAACAGCGAACTGCCATTCGCCGGCCACCCCAGCGTGGGCGCGGCCTGGGCTGCAGTCACCTGCGGCCTGGCAACGCCGCGCGACGGCGGCGCGCTGGTCCAGCAATGCGCTGCCGGCGTGCTGCCGGTGCGGGTGAGCGGTGCCGCCACCTCTCCAACCATCGAACTGGCCAGCCCGCCGGCACAGCGCCTGCCGACCGACCCGGGCCAGGTGCCCGGACCGCTGTTGGCGCTGGCCACCGCCGGGCATGCGCCCGAACTGTGGGACAACGGCCCGCGCTGGTGGCTGCTGCCGCTGCGCGACGCCGCCGCCGTGCGCGGGCTGGCCCCGGACATGGCCGCCCTGCGCGACTGGACCAATGCCACCGGCGCAACCGGCGTCGCGGTATTCGCCGACGAAGCCGCCACGGACCATGCCCGCGTCGTGCGCGCGTTCTGCCCCGGCGATGCGGTGAACGTACCCGAGGACCCGGTCACCGGCAGCGCCAATGCGCTGATCGGTGCCTGGATGCGCGAGCGCGGCGCGCTGCCCGGCGGCAGCGGCGCCTATGTCGCCAGCCAGGGCCGCGAAGTCGGCCGCGACGGCCGCGTCCACGTGCGCGTGGATGCCGACGGCACGGTGTGGATCGGCGGCCAGGTGCAGCCGGTGATCGACGGCCAGATCAGCTGGTAACGCCGAAAGAGGGGACGGAGGGAATCAAGTCGTTTGTGCCACAAGCGACCTGATTCCCTCCGTCCCCTTTTTCGTGTGCCGCGCTACCCTATGCCGCCTGTTTACTGGAGTTCCTGCCTGATGTCCGCACGCCGTTTCCTGCAGCTGGATGTGTTCTCCCCGCGTGCCGGCGCCGGCAATCCGCTGGCCGTGGTGCTCGATGCCGAAGGCCTGGACGATGCCAGCATGCAGGCCATCGCACGCTGGACACGCCTGCCCGAGACCACCTTCGTGTTTCCGGCGCAGGCGGCAGGCACCAGCTACCGGCTGCGCATGTTCAGCCCGCAGAAGGAAGTGCCGTTCGCCGGCCATCCCAGCGTCGGTACCGCGCATGCGGTGCTGCAGGCAGGCCTGGCAGCGCCGGTTGACGGCGTGCTGGTGCAGGACGGCATCGCGGGCGCCCTGCCCCTGCGCGTCAGCGGAGAAGGCGCGCAGCAGCGCATTGCCATCCGTACCCCACGGGCACAGCTGGCCGAGACCACCGAAGCCAGCGATCCGCGCCTGCAGGCCGCGCTGAAGGGCTGGGCGCTGGGCACGCTGCCGCCGGCCCGCATGCAGGGCGGGCGCAGCTGGTGGGTGGTGCAGGTGGCCGATGAAGCCGCGTTGCGCGGCCTGCATCCGGAGTGGGATGCGGTGGCCGCGCTGGCCGAATCCACCGATAGCATGGGCCTGTTTGCCTATGCGTTCGCCGATGGCAACGAGGGATTCGATCTGGCCGTGCGCGCCTTCGTCGGCAACGGTCGTCGCTTCGAGGATGCGGCCTCGGGCGCCGCCAACGCGGTGCTGGCGGCATGGCTGGACCTGCGCGATGCGCTGCCGCATGGCCGCGCACCGTTCGAAGTCAGCCAGGGCCGCGAAGTCGGCCACGATGCGCGCCTGACCCTGCGGGTCGATGAAGACGGCGAGGTCTGGTCGGGGGGCCAGGTGCAGACGGTGATTGCCGGCACCATCGATTGGTAGAGCCGGCCGCTGGCCGGCTGTTACCTGGACCTTGACATCATGCGGTTGCCGGCCAGAGGCCGGCACTACCCTCAGCCCAGCTCGGCTTCCAGACTGATCGGCACTGCGCTCAGCGCCTTGGACACCGGGCAGTTCTGCTTGGCGTCATCGGCGATGGCGCGGAACTGTGCGGCGTCGATGCCCGGCACCACTGCCTTCACCTTCAGCCGGATCTGCGAAAGCTGCGGACCGCCTTCCAGCGACAGGTCGACCTTGGCTTCGGTGTCCAGCGAGGTCGGGGTGAAGCCCGCTTCGCCCAGCTTGGCCGACAGCGCCATGGTGAAACAGCCGGCATGCGCGGCAGCGATCAGCTCTTCCGGATTGGTCCCTTTCTCGTCGCCAAAACGGCTGTTGAAGCCGTAGCGGGTCTTGTCCAGCAGCCCGCTCTGCGGCGTGCTCAACAGTCCCTTGCCCGACTTCAGATCGCCTTCCCAGTGCGCGGTGGCGTGTCGCGAGATTCCCATGTGCTGCTCCTGCGTGGCGGTGATGAACGGTCACCCTCGCACGGACCGCGTTATCCCTGCGTCGCTCCGCCGCATGCCAATCGTCCGCTGGAAACCGGGCAGCTGGACACTCCCTCGCCAGCCCGGCCTGCATTTCTCCCTTTATTTCAGTGGTTTCGCGCAACACCCTGACGATCGGCGAGCGGCTGCCAGGCATGCCAGGACGGCCCCATTCCCCACCACCGGCCATGTACTGAATCGGCCTGGATATGAAAAAACATGCACTTTCCACGCTTCGGGCTATTGGCGGCGCCCGAGAGTTGCCCTACATTGCGCTTGCCGACGGGGTTCGGCGCCGACCAAACAACCAACCGTTCACGGAACAGGAAACCATGGCAAAGACCGCTAAGAAGGCTGCCCCGAAGAAGGCAGTGAAGAAAGTCGCTACGAAGGCAGCCGCCAAGCCGGCCGCTCCGAAGCCGATCAAGGAAGTGCTGACCAAGTCCGGCCTGGTTGCACACATCGCTGAAGCCTCCGGCGTCGTCGCCAAGGACGTCCGCGCTGTGCTGGCCTCGCTGGAAAGCGCCGTCGCCTCCTCGGTGCACAAGAAGGGCGCAGGCTCCTTCACCCTGCCGGGCCTGCTGAAGATCACCACCGTCAACGTGGCGGCCAAGCCGAAGCGCAAGGGCATCAACCCGTTCACCAAGGAAGAACAGTGGTTCGCCGCCAAGCCGGCCACCACCAAGCTGAAGGTGCGTCCGCTGAAGAAGCTGAAGGACGCCGCGCTGTAAGCGCGCGCCCCGACGCGGACTCCGACGGGACGGCTGTGGCCGTCCCGTTTTTTTTGCCCGCGCCCGCAACACAGCGTTGCCGGATCCCGGGAAATACGCGTCCAGGCCCGCCACCATTGACCGGGCGCGGTCGGGTCCAGGCCCGGAACGTACCGGGTGGAACACTGCGTGCAGCGCCGGCCGTCGCCGTCGGCCGCGGGCTTGCCTATCGTGGGCACATCCTCCACTGCTACGGCGAGCACCCCACATGGCCAGCCCTTCCACCCGCTACCGGATCTCGGTGACCCCCATCGAAAAGGACGGGTTGCAGTGCACCGGGCGCTGCACCATCGAACTGGAACACCGCGCCAGCCGCGACCTGATGCGCCTGCTGGAAGCTGCACCGCGTACGGCCGGCATCAGTGGCGACGAGCGCGCCACCCTGGTGATCGCCAGCCAGCTGCTGCGCGACATCGTGCAGCGTCACGCCGAGACCGACGGCCACGCGCTGGCAGCCATCGCCGCACAGGTGCTGCCGGCACTGGACGCCCTGGCCCAGCTGCCTTCCTCGCGCTGACCGCCGCGCACTCGATACACTGGCGCTCTCACGGTTGCCTCGGGGAGGAGGCAGGCATGCGCCGTATCCTGTTGTTGATTGCGCCCCTGGCGCTGCTGGGCTGCTCGCGGCCGGCAGCCGCACCGGATGCGGCACCTGCCGCGATACCGGCCAGCACCGATCAGCCGTCGAGCGCGTCGCCAACCGCAGTGCCCGGCGGCGACCCACCCGCTGCGCAGTCGCCTTCGGTCGACCCGTTGTTCGCTGCGGTGGCCCCCGATGCCGAGCCGCCCTCGGTGATGCTCAACCGCTACGTGCGCGCACTGCTCAATCGCGATCGCCGCGCCAGTGATGCGGCTTGGACCTTCCCTCCTGGCGACGCCCGGCATGCCGACGACGCCGCGCTGCGCCAGCTGCAGGATGTACGCACGCTTCACCTGCGCAGCAGTACGCCGATTGCCCGCAGCCCGGCACAGCCCGCTCAGCTGCTGGAGGTGCCGGTGCAGGTGCGTGCGGTCACCGCCAACGGCACTTTCCATTTCAGCGGCTGGTACCGCGTGCAGCCCAGCAGCGACGGCCGCGCCTGGCAGATCCAGTCGGCGCGCCTGCAGCCAACGCTGGACTGAACCGTTGCAGCCGCATGCACGCACGATTCAGCCGGCGCGGCTACTCTTTCTTCCATCCATTCCAGAGCCACCGGTCACTGCCATGCGCCTGCGTTCCCTGATGACCCGCCTCGCCGCCTCCACCGTGCTGATCGCTGCCGCGATCGGTGCGCAGGCCGCCCCCTCCATTTCCGGCCGCGAACTGTCGGTGGGTGCCAGCGACGTGCAGCAGTACCTCGACGGCAGCTTCCCGCGCACCCAGGACGCGCTGGGCGGCCTGATCGCCCTGACCATGAGCCACCCGCAGCTGAGCCTGCCGGCCGGCGAACGCTTGAACCTGGGCATGGACGTGGCACTGGCCACCGCCGGTGGCAACCCGGCCAAGCTGGGCACGGTGAAGCTCAGCAGCGGCCTGCGCTATGACGCGCAGACCCAGGGCTTCCACCTGCAGCAGCCGAGCGTGGATGACTTCACCCCGGCCAACCAGGGTGGCCGTCTCGATTCGCGCACCCGTGGCCTGCTCAATGCCTGGCTGAGCGACTACGCCCAGCGCGAGCCCATCTACAAGCTGGACCCGGCGATGGCCGGCGTGCTGGGCGCGCTGCAGGTGCAGTCGGCACAGGTGAAGAACGGCAAGCTGGTGGTCACCTTCAACCAGAACCTGGGCAACCTGGTGCCGGCCGGCATCCTCGGCAAGTAAGGCAGGGCCGGCCTCACGCCACCAGCGCTTTCACTACCGCCTCGCTGAAAGCCGGAATGTCATCCGGCTTGCGGCTGGTGATCACATTGCCATCCACCACGACCTCGGCGTTGCGCCACTTGGCGCCGGCATTGGCGAGGTCCTGCTGCAGGGATGGCCACGAGGTCAGCTCGCGTCCATCGGCCAGGCCGCTGTTGATCAACAGCCACGGACCATGGCAGATGGCCGCTACCGGCTTGCCGGCCTCGGCGACGCTGCGGATGAATCCCAGCGCCGCCTCGTCGGTGCGCAGCGTGTCCGGGTTGATGACACCACCGGGCAGCACCAGGGCATCAAAGCGGCCGGCATCGGCCTCGTCCAGTGGCACGTCTACTGCCACCACGCCACCCCAGTCCTTGTCTTTCCAGCCCTTGATGGTCGCCTCCTTCGCAGGCGATACCACGCTGACCCGTGCACCCTCCGCCTCCAGCAGGCGCTTGGGTTCGGTCAGTTCGGACTGTTCGAAGCCGTGCGTGGCAAGGATGGCAATCTGCTTGCCGCTGAGACGCTGAGCCATGTCGGATGCTCCATTCGAAAGGAGCGGACAGCGTGCGCGAGGAGCCATTGAACGGCGGTGACCCAACCGTGCACGGCAGGTGGAGACTCATGCGGTAGTGCCGACCGCTGGCCGGCACAATCATCAAATCAGTGCCGGCCAGCGGCCGGCACTACCCGCAGCGGTCAGCGCTTGGGCTGCAGCATGGTGCCGGTGCACCTGGGCGAACCGCAGCGGCACTCCCAGATCTTCTTCAGCTTCGCGGTGTGGCGCTCGGCCAGGGTGATTCCGTAGTTGTAGGTCAGCTCTTCGCCGGCCTTGATATCGCGAAGGGCCTCGATGAATACCTTGTCGCCACGGCTGTCGCCGTCTTCGTCTTCCTCGATCACCGCCTCGCAGTTCGGGTCGCAGCTGTGGTTGATCCAGCGTGCGTCGTTGCCCTTGTAGTTGGCGTCGATCACCCAGTCATCGTTGAGGGTGAACAGGAAGGTATGGCCGCTTTCGACGTCGCCGCTGTCATCGGCATCGACGTCGCCGTGGCTGCGCAGCAGGCCCTTGTACTGGATCACGCGCTCGCCCTGCTTGATCGGGGCCATGGCGAACACGCCGTTGCCATGGATGGCGGACTTGCGGGCTTGGATCTTCTTCGGCATCGGCACGGGCTGTTTGCAGCGAATGGAACGGGGATTCTCGCCCATTCCGGGTGATTGCGAAAATCACCCCATTGGCGCAGCATTGCGCCCTGGCAACGGCCCCGGTGCGTCCCCTCCCGGCCTGGCCCCAGCGCCGGCTGAATGCCCGGCTTGGATGGCGGCGAATAAAAGCGTACAATTTCAGTCCGCTTTAAGAACCACTCGCATCCCCATGTTGCGCGTCACCAAACTCACCGATTACGCCACCGTCGTGCTGACCGTGCTTGCCGCCCGTCCGGGCGAGGTACTCAGTGCCACCGAGCTGGCCGAATTCACCGGTCTGGAGCCGCCCACCGTCAGCAAGGTGCTCAAGCCGCTGGCCCAGGCCGGCCTGGTCGAGGGCCTGCGCGGTGTCCGCGGTGGCTACCGCCTGACCCGCCCGGCCCTCGAGATCTCGCTGTTCGAAGTGGTCGAGGCAATGGAAGGGCCGCTGGCCCTGACCGAATGCAGCCACGACCACCACCAGTGCGGCATGGCGCCCAAGTGCGGCGCGCGCAGCAGCTGGCGGCTGATCAACGACGTGGTCTCCGAGGCACTGCGCGACGTCACCCTTGCGCAGATCCTGCCCCCTCTCCCCCTTGCCGATGACGAACAGCGCCGCACCATCGCTGTCGACGTCGTCTCCTGATCCGTAGGCAGCCCCCCATGGCCACCGAAACCATCGAAAACGTCGCCCACGACGACACCCCCAACCGCGAGATCCACGAGCAGCTCGGCCGCAAGTATTCGGCCGGCTTCATCACCGAGATCGAGTCGGACTCCCTGCCGCCGGGCCTGGACGAGGACACCATCCGTGCCCTGTCGGCCAAGAAGGAAGAGCCGGAGTGGATGACGCAGTGGCGCCTGGACGCCTACCGCCACTTCCTGACCATGCCGATGCCGGACTGGGCCAAGCTGGAGATCGCCCCGATCGACCTGCAGGCGCTCAGCTACTACTCCGCGCCGAAGGGCCCGAAGTACGCCTCGCTGGATGACGTGCCCAAGGAACTGCTCGACACCTACGACAAGCTGGGCGTGCCGCTGCACGAGCGCGCCAAGCTGGCCGGCGTGGCGGTGGACGCGGTGTTCGACTCGGTGTCCGTCGGGACCACCTTCCGCAAGGAACTGGCCGAAAAGGGCATCATCTTCTGCTCGATGTCCGAGGCCATCAAGGAACACCCGGAACTGGTGCGCCAGTACCTGGGTACCGTGGTGCCGGTGGGCGACAACTACTTCGCCGCGCTCAACTCGGCGGTGTTCTCCGATGGCAGCTTCGTGTTCATTCCCAAGGGCGTGCGCTGCCCGATGGAACTGAGCACCTACTTCCGCATCAACGCCGGCCACACCGGCCAGTTCGAGCGCACCCTGATCGTGTGCGAGGACAAGGCCTACGTGTCCTACCTGGAAGGCTGCACCGCGCCGATGCGCGATGAGAACCAGCTGCACGCCGCGGTGGTCGAGCTGGTGGCGCTGGAAGACGCGGAGATCAAGTACTCCACGGTGCAGAACTGGTACCCGGGCGACGAGAACGGCGTCGGCGGCATCTACAACTTCGTCACCAAGCGTGCCGAATGCCGTGGCGCGCGCAGCAAGGTCACCTGGACCCAGGTCGAGACCGGCTCGGCGATCACCTGGAAGTACCCGTCCTGCGTGCTGCTGGGCGACGACTCGGTAGGCGAGTTCCACTCGGTGGCCCTGACCCACCACCGCCAGCAGGCCGACACCGGCACCAAGATGATCCACGTCGGCAAGCGCACCAAGAGCAAGATCGTCAGCAAGGGCATCAGCGCCGGCCGTGGCCAGAACACCTACCGCGGCCTGGTCAAGGTCGACCGCAACGCCGATGGCGCGCGCAACTACACCCAGTGCGATTCGCTGCTGATCGGCAAGCAGTGCGGTGCCCACACCTTCCCCTACATCGAGGTGAAGAACCCGGGCGCCACCGTCGAGCACGAGGCCACCACCTCCAAGATCTCCGACGACCAGCTGTTCTACTGCCGCGCCCGTGGCATCAGCCAGGAAGACGCGGTGTCGATGATCGTCGACGGCTTCTGCAAGCAGGTGTTCCGCGAACTGCCGATGGAATTCGCAGTGGAAGCCAAGAAGCTGCTGGAAGTCTCGCTGGAAGGCTCGGTGGGCTGACCGCCCGCCCCGCTCCTCGCAAACGCATTCTCTTTACCGGCCGGCTGCGGCCCGCCCCACGGAAACCCCCACCATGCTGAAGATCGACAACCTCCACGCCCGCATCGGCGACAAGGAAATCCTCAAGGGCCTCTCGCTGGAATTGAAGCCCGGCCAGGTGCACGCCATCATGGGCCCCAACGGCGCCGGCAAGTCCACCCTGGGCAATGTCCTGGCCGGCCGCGACGGCTATGAAGTGACCGAAGGCAGCGTGCAGTTTGAAGGCACCGACCTGCTGGATCAGGATCCGGAAGCGCGCGCCGCTGCCGGCCTGTTCCTGGCGTTCCAGTACCCGGTGGAAATCCCGGGCGTGAACAACACCTACTTCCTGCGCGCCGCGCTGAACGCCCAGCGCAAGGCACGCGGCGAAGAGGAACTCGATTCGATGCAGTTCCTCAAGCTGGTGCGCCAGAAGCTGGCCGTGCTGCACCTGAAGGACGAACTGCTGCACCGTGGCGTCAACGAAGGCTTCTCCGGCGGCGAGAAGAAGCGCAACGAGATCTTCCAGCTGGCCGTGCTGGAGCCGAAGCTGGCGATCCTGGACGAAACCGATTCGGGCCTGGACATCGACGCGCTGAAGAGCGTGGCCGACGGCGTCAACGCGCTGCGCGCCGCCGATCGCTCGTTCCTGGTCATCACCCACTACCAGCGCCTGCTGGACTACATCAAGCCGGACGTGGTGCACGTGCTGGCCGACGGCCGCATCGTCAAGAGCGGTGGTCCGGAACTGGCGCTGGAACTGGAAGCGCACGGCTACGATTTCCTCAAGGATCGCGTGGTGCGCGAGGCGGCGGTCTGATGAGCGCGCTGCTCGACTCGATGGCCCAGGCCTTCTGCGGCAGCGATGCGCGCCGCGAAGTGCTGGACGCGGCCCTGCGCGACGGCCTGCCCGCCGCCCGCAACGAAGCCTGGAAGTACACCTCGCTGCGCCAGCTGGAACGCCGTGCGTTCGCAGCGGCGCCGCTGCAGGGCCCGGCACTGGACGCCACGCTGCTGGAGGACATTCCGGCGCCACGGCTGGTGTTCGTCAACGGTCGCCTCGATGCCGCGCTGAGCGACGTGCAGGCGCTGCCGGCCGGCGTGCAGCTGCAGCCGCTGTCGGCCGCGCTGGCCGACGGCGAGGATGCGGTGCGTTTCCTCGGCCGCCGCTACGAGCGCAGCGAGGAAATCTTCGCCCGCCTCAACGCCGCCCTGGCTGATGAAGGCGTGGTGCTGCGCGTGGACGAAGGCGTGCAGGTGGACGTGCCGCTGCAGCTGGTGTTCGCCAGCATTGCCGGCGATACCGACCTGGCCTGGCACCACCGCCACCTGATCGAACTGCGTGCCGGCGCCAGCCTGGGCGTGGTCGAGCACCGCTTCAGCGTGGGCGACTCCGCCCACCTCGACAACACCGTGCTGCACGCCCACGTCGCCCGCGATGCCGTGCTCAAGCACGCCCGCGTGCAGGCCGGCAGCGCGCGCCAGACCAGCTTCCTGCGCACCGACGCGGTGCTGGCCCGCGACGCGCAGTACCACCGCGTCGATCTGGAACTGGGTGCCGCGCTCAGCCGCCATGAACTGAACGTGCGCCTGGAAGGCGACAACGCCCAGCTGACCGCCAACGGCGTGCTGCTCGGCAATGGCCGCCGCCACGTGGAAACCCGCCTGGGCATCGACCACATCGCGCGCGATACCACCTGCGAACTGCTGTGGCGCGGTGTTGCCGCCAACCGCAGCCGCGTGGTGTTCCACGGTGGCATCCAGATCCGCGAAGGCGCCGACGGCACCGACGCGAACCTGTCCAACAAGAACCTGCTGCTGTCGGCCGACGCCGAGATCGACACCCAGCCGACGCTGGTGATCGACGCCGATGAAGTCAAGGCCGCGCATGGCGCGACCGTCGGCCAGCTCGATGCCAACGCGCTGTTCTACCTGCGCTCGCGCGGGCTGCCGCAGGCCCAGGCGCAGGCGCTGCTGAGTGCCGCGTTCTGCCATGAACCGCTGAAGATCCTGCCGGAAGCACTGCGCGAGCAGCTGGCACGCCGCTTGGACAAGGCGCTGGTCGAGGCGGGTGTGGCATGAACCTGTCCACGCCGCGCCCGATCGAAGAACGCACCGGCGCCCCCGACTGGGACCGCGTCCGCCTCGACTTCCCGCTGCTGATGCGCGAAGTGCATGGCAAGCCGCTGGTCTATTTCGACAATGCCAACACCGGCCAGAAGCCGGTGCAGGTGATCGGCGCGGTGGACGAGTTCTACCGCCGCTACAACGCCAATGTCAGCCGCGCGGTGCATGCACTGGGCAGCGAAGCCACCGACGCCTACGAAGGTGCGCGCAACAAGCTGGCGCGCTTCCTCAACGTGCGCCCCAGCGACCTGGTGCTGTGCAGCGGCACCACCTTCGCCATCAACCTGGTGGCCTACTCGTGGGCGCTGCCGCGGCTGAAGGCCGGTGACGTGATCCTGGTGTCGCGCATGGAGCACCACGCCAACATCGTGCCGTGGCAGCTGGTCGCCCAGCGTACCGGCGCGACCATCCGCGTGGCCGAGATCACCCCCGACGGCGCGCTCGACCTGGATGCGCTGCGCGCAGCGATGACCCCCGAGGTCAAGCTGCTGGCGGTCACCCACGTCTCCAACGTGCTGGGTACGGTCAATCCGGTGCGCGAGATCTGCCGCGAAGCGCGCAAGCGCGGCATCATCACCGTGGTCGATGGCTCGCAGGCCGTGCCGCACCGCAAGGTGGACGTGGCCGGGATCGGTTGTGACTTCTACGCCATCACCGGCCACAAGATGTGTGGCCCGACCGGCACCGGCGCACTGTGGGCCCGCCGCGAGCACCTGGACGCGATGCCGCCGTTCCTCGGTGGCGGCGAAATGATCAAGGAAGTCAGCTTCGACGGAACAGTGTTCAACGATGCCCCGCACAAGTTCGAAGCCGGCACCCCGAACATCGCCGGCTTCATCGGCCTGGGCGTGGCTGCCGACTACCTGCAGCAGCTGGGCCAGGAGAACGTGGAAGCACGCGAGGCCGAACTGCTGGCGCACTTCACCGAAGAGCTGCGCCGCGTCGACGGCCTGCGCATCATCGGCGAAGCGCCGGAGAAGGCCGCCGTGGTCTCGTTCCTGATCGATGGCGCGCATGCCCACGATCTGGCCACCCTGCTGGATCTGGAAGGCGTAGCCGTGCGCTCCGGCCAGCACTGCGCGCATCCGCTGCTGCAGTACTTTGGCGTAGCCGCTACCTGCCGTGCGTCGCTGGCGTTCTACAACACGCACGCCGAGATCGAGCGGTTCATGACTGCGCTGACGAAGGTGCGGAAGTTGCTGGGGTGAGATACCTGGCGAAGCTCGGGATAGATGCAAACGCCGCAGGAAACTGTGGCGTTTTTTTTGCGCGTTGGACACAGGTAAGCAGAGGCGTGGCTGAGAAACGCTGAAGTGATGCCAAGAACTGGCAATTTCCCGGTAATGCCGATCCATCCATCATCAACGGCCTTGAGGCACCCTCCTCTACACGCCAGAAAGCCTGGATACCCCGCAGGCAATCAAGAACAAGTACATCATCACAACGCCCCTCAGCCCCCACCATTTCACCCAAATGGAGCGCCGACGCCTTGGAGCTACAGAGGAGCTACAGAAAAGCGCAGACATCAATCGAATATCTCAACTCACGCCCCACCCCAGTCTTCGACAATCTTCTCGACTGCCAATATCTGATCCTGCGCATAGGATTCATCCCGGAAACGGATGTCAGCATCGTCAAGATAATGCCATATCAAATGCGGGACATCTATTCCACAAATGCTTGACTGAAGGGCTCGCTTAAGCGCCTCGGCCCTCGTATACCAGGCAGAGACTTGTTCCGCAGAAGCAGGTTCGGATTCCAGCAACATCCGTAGGGAGGCAGCAGCGGACTTCTCTTCATCAGCAGCACTCACCGGGGCACCTGTTTCCTTATCCACCGAGGATCAAACAATACAAGATCAGCAGCCTCACCGCGGCCTGCAGACTCAAGATTATTGTGCAGACTCGGAGTGCTCCCACTATTGAAAGGGTGAAGGTGAAGACGCTCCACGCATCTGCGGTTCCGCGAGCGATCGGACGTGAGGCGGCCGCCAGCTTTGGGCGCGCTGGCATTGACGACGATTGCTGCGCCATAAATCGTCCCGGCCCCCGGTACGCTCCCAGTTGAGCCCGTTGCGAGAACTTCTGTCCCGCAATGTTTCCAGTGGGTACCAGGCGACCACATCACGGGATAAATGTAAACGCCACAGGGAACTGCGGCGTCTTTCTGTTGGTGGACCTATGCAAACACTCAGCCTGCGAAAGCCCTGCTAACAGCCACGGACCCACGCATCGAGCACGGGGTTCCTCGCATGCGCACACCCTACATCATCCACACCCCTGGCGATATTTCCCATCACCCAACAAGCATCGAGATGCCGCAGGCCACTAAGAACACGTAGGTCGCGACAACACCCCTCAGCACCCACCGCTCACCCCGCGTGATCATCAGACCTTTGCCGGAAAGCGCAAGCAATCCAATCCCGCGCAGGCACCGAAACCACCAGTCAACCCTGATGATGCCGACCGCCTCAAGCACTTCCGGCCGCTTCCGCTCCATCTTCAGCAGTATCCGGTGCGCCGCAAATCCATTCATCCACATGCCTCCCAGGATGAAGGAAGAGCAGACAGGATAGCTCTCAATAATGCCCGTCACCTAGTCCCTCCCAGAAGGAAAATGTGAACTTCATTCAACCTCAATTACCGCCCCATACCGAATCGCAAAGCCCCAAGGCGAGGCTCAAGAGCACTCCATCCAAGCGCCCTTCCCTTACCGCACGCAGCTGCCTGTATGTCGTGTCGAATGATGCCAGACTTCTTCCGGACAATTCAGGGTGATCGCGACGCAAACGCATCTTGAATTCAGCGCAGAAATAGAAGTGTGCCGGATAGAAGATCAGAATCCCAACGATTGAAACCAAGAAGGGCCAGTTCATAACCCTATGGTTGCCCATGCTGCGCCGCTGCACGACGACCGCAAAAGTCATCTGCAGAGGCATGTAATGACCTATCGGCACCCGCCTCGGACACCAGCAGAATCAATCCTGTCTTCACAAACTGCTTCATCGGAGGCGAGCTTGATACCTGGAACTCACTTCAGATCTTCGAGATCAACATACACTTCTCCGAAAGTAGCTTTTGGAATCGGACCAGGGACCCTCAAAGATTGGACATCAAGTGGGGGATGCATTTCGCCGAGAAGAAGATCATCCGTCGACCCGTCCGTCTTCCTAAGCCTGAACGCCCCAGTCACTGATACCCACGAGTAGGCATAGCGATCAAACACGTCACTCTGGAGATCTATTGGGCCCCTGATACGAACTTCGGTCTCATCGGTCACTCCAGCCTCGAACAGCTCCTTGCTGGAGCTCAATACAAAGTGCCCCCGACTAACTCCGAGATAGCCCTCCATGCGTATCGATTTCCCATCGAATAGCCGAGGAGTGGCAGCCAGCGCCCGGAAGCTGACTCGACAAGCTGGATTCTGGCCGATCCCACAGCCCTTTGCGGGCGCTGTCTGCCCTCCTTCCTGAAGACCGCAACCGACCGCGGGAATCGTCAAGAAGAAGGCCACACAAAGCTGATAATTTAGTCTCATTTTTCCTCCTGCTCGAAACTCTCGCTGTTGGCAGGCGGCAACGCAGCATCCGCAGTTGCCGTCACTGAGCTCTACCGTGCTTGGTTGCGACCGCGCAGAACTTTAACTGTATCAGCGAAGAACACTCGCAATGACTGAAGAAACATATCGCGCCCGAGCAGTAGCAATACCACTATATTCCCTCAACAAGACCCTTGACTGCTCAACCATCTCCCGCCCGCCCGTAATGGACAGAATATGAAATGCCGGCTCTATGTAACCATCACTCTTACGAATGAAGTCCATGCATTCAGTCAACCCAAAGTCTTCCCCATAGTCGGCCCAGCGAATATATCGCCCCCAGAAGTCCACCTCCCCCCATCGAAAAAAGCTATCCCTTGACATACGAATCAACTCAGAAAGTCTAGCCTCCAATTTTCGAACAAAGTCAGGATGGAGGTTATTAGCCGCCACGCTTCCAAAATCCAAAGATTGCCAACAAAGAACCATAGCATTTGCGACAGCAGACGAGCTCCCCGACAACCTTATTACATCATCATAGGCATCAATCGCGGCACCAACATCACCCAGCTCCTCGATGCGAATAGCACCTTCAGTATTCATCTCGCACTCCCAGCAGCATTGACGCCAGCATTCACAACTTCACCCTTACGAACACTTACCCATATCTGGGACCTATTTTTTGCCGTAACAGTGTAAGCGGAAATACCAGCAGCAGCTGCATCTTGCGTTATGATTCCGGCTGCAGCTGCATCTACCCAATAGTTTGCGGGATTGGAGGCAACATTCTCAAATATTCGCGCATAGCGGAGGCGCGATGCCGCCGCAACAGGATTAACGTGCCCCACAGCATCTCTGAAAATATGGCCAGCACGCGCAAAATTGAATTGCACTCTAGCTACACCAACCGGAATCCCACCCGATGCCAGCATACCCCCGCTGGGAGAGTTCATCGCAGGGATCGCCATGTCATGAAAGAGAGATTCAAAGTCCAGAATGTTTCCGTTCTTGGTCAGATCCCCTGAAAGGCCAAGCCGCGACTTCACTTCAGTCGAACCGCGTTACCCATCCGCCACCACTGCTGCTTTCAATCAGGAAAACCCACCCCGCAGGGCGGAATTCCGATCCGCTCATGGCGCAATCTCTGAAGATCCATCTCCATCAATGCGCGCGTGGACTCCGGGGGATCAAGACGCAAGCCCTGCTCAAGGATCTGCATCGCACGTTTGCAATCTCCCCCGCCCTGTTCCATAGATAGAAACAGTGCCAATCGCTGCATTGCACTGACATCCATTCTCGCGGCGCCCTCCTCAAGCCAGTAGCGATACCGCTCCATATCGCCACGTGTCGAATAGTGCCATTCGAGCTTTAGGCGGGCCTCTACTCCCCCTTTTTCAGCCATCGAAATCTGACGTTTCAGATCTTCTTCGGAAAGGACCAAGCTTCGCGCGTCTTCATGCTTCTCATTTCGGGAGAACCGCTCACCCGGAGACTCCCCGTTACCGCAGCCAACAAGCAGCAAAGACAAAGCAAAAATTCTCGCCTCACGCATTGCCATGCTCCGCCGGCAATTCTAAATGCAGCATCCATCCACTCAGGAGATTCAGCTACGGACGCATCACTTGGAAAGGTTAACCGCAGCAACATCGTAAACCTTGGCGTCAGCAATGACGGCCGAGCAACTCTTGCGAGACGCGTCCAGCATAATTTTTCCAGAAACAGTCGCAAAGTAGACGCCATGCCGCCTTTTAACGAGGCCCCAGTCTATGGTTTCCTTCTCAGTCCACACGATGATGCAACTATGCATATCGGTGCGATTTGGAAGATCGGGCCCAGGATAGAAAACGACACCCCTATCGTTCTCATAAAGCATAAACCCGCTGGTCTCCACCTCCACCGAATCCAACTTCTCGGGGTCAACAATGATCCTGGCAATAGGTACGCCGCATAGCTTCTTGAGCTCTCTGGAAACGATCTCGTTGCAGCGATTCTTTACAATTGAATCCCCTGAAGCCAAAGCCCCTCCACTTGACAAGGACCAACCCACCAGCACTAGAAAGGCAGCCGACCTAAAGTATATTCTCAAAATGTCCTGCATAGACACGCTCCGCTCCTGAGGCTTCACCTGCGGCTCGCCAAGCCTTTTGATTAAACCAAACAATCCGCCCATCCGGCCTGGCAACATAGCTATCCACTCTTTTTCCAAAGGATCTCGCGATGTCGTGGTCATCCGTCATCCCAACATAATTGAATTTTCCTGAAGCGGCATATGCACCATTTCCGCTGTGTAGATTGTTCTCGGGATGAGTGTGCAGCATTGCCCTCAACTTGTAGGCACCGCTGTAAGGAACTATGGACGCGGAGCCACTTGAAGAGCCAGCACCCCAGTCCATGACCCTGAAATCTCGCGGATTCCTCTCCTCCATGTTCGCGAAGACCTCCCTGCCAGAAGCCTCCTGAAGCGGTATGGCTTTGTCCGAAAAATATCATGCCGCACCTTCCGGACTTGAATGTGGCAATGCCTTTGATACCTTCTCCAGACATGCGGCCGACCTGCGGCCGGCACACCGAAATGGTTGTTCAGAGGATCCACAAAGGGCGGCTAACACTGGGCGGGCTTGCAGCTTCCACATAAGGCTGCTACGAGCCCTTCCCGCGTAGCAAGCCGACGAGAATAGGTATGTAACCCACCGTAAACGCCGCCAGAACTATGAGCACCCACTCAATGAATGAAATTCCTGTATGCCCGTAAACGAGACGCAGCAATCCATAGCTGGCGATAGCGGAAGCAGCAGCTTTCGCGTAGTAGACGGCGATACTCTTCAGGATCAGTTTGCTCTTCATTTCCTACTTCAACTTATCGTTTACAAGTGGCTCAAGATCGCCTGATGAACTGACCGCCGCACCGACGGCATTGGCCGCTGTTTGGACGGGATTGGAGTATTTAAACCCAGGAGTAGCTTCCTTTATACCTTGCATCAGATTTCCTGTCGCAACTCGCTCAGTCTGCGTCATTCCAGCACTCGCACTTCTAGCCGCTACGCCAGGCGCAGCAGAAACAGCTGCCCCTAAGCCAGCCGTTCCCCCACTCAAGGCAGCACCCTTCGCAACCTCGGATAAAGAAGCGGTCTTGCCGTCAAGCTGTGCATTTGCCTGGGCTGAAACTGCACCGACGGCTGCATTTCCAACCACGTTTGCAGCAATGGTTCCACCAGTAGTGGTAGCGGTGTTTGCAATGGCACTTACTCCACCACTTAGCGCGCCAGCCGCTGTCGCGACAGGAACTTGCCCCCATTTTACTTGGGAGAATCTTTCGCCCACCGACCCTTCCGCCATAGCCATCTGAACACCGATGTTCACAACATTGGCGCCCCCCCCCCCCACAAGCACTGGGGGCAGCGCCCATCCGGATCTTTGAACTTGTAAGGGTTGTTGTAAGCGTAGGCGTAGCGGTTCAAGTGGCGCATATCGCCGCCTTCAACCGTTACCGGGTCAACGCTAAGGAGAGCCCCTACCGCCGGATCCATGTACCGCTGCTGCATATAACTCAGCCCCGTCTCCGAGTCCGTCACATGCCCGGTGTACCCCGGCCCATCCGTCAACGGCCGGTTGACCACCGCGCCATATGGCTCATATACCGTACGCTCGATCACTTGGCCATTGACATCGGTGATCGCCACCGGTGATCCCAGTGCATCGGTGTGAATGTACTCGACAACCTCCTGGGCAACCCCCGGCGCCACACTGGCCACCAGCACCACCAGCGCGAGTATCGCTCGAATCAACAGCAAAGAGAGTCCGTTCATGGCTTAGTCCCAGCTCAGTACACCGCGGGTGACCGGCCGTTCGGCCGACCACGGGGAACACCCACCTGCGCCGAATGAAGCACCTCCCCCCGGTGCTTCTGGTAGTGCACTCATGAAAAGTTCATTTTTCCGAGGGCGCGTCTGAGCAGTCAAGAGGCGGAAGTCGCTGCTATGAGTTTTCAGTAGGCACTGGAAAAAGCAAGAACGCCGCGGGAGATCGCGGCGCTCTTGTTTCTAGTGACCGCGGATGCTGACCTACTGAACGACAACCGTAAACGTCATTTGAACAGGCAAGCCCAACTGTCCCAGTCCGTGGGCCGTCTCAGCTTCCATTGAAAGTTCACATGTTCCTCCCCCTGTTTCGTTGGCTGCGCTGATCACAAGTATGTCGAGGAAGGCCTCGTCCACGCCCGGAAGCTCAGCCATTGGAATGCCTGCGCTTCCTACAAGGCGCCCGATGCTCGAGATCATTCGAGGGATATCGGCTTGCTCGCCCTGCAGAGACAAGACCCACAATCCCATCCGCTCTACAACTTCACTGCCGGCAGACGTCACCCAACGATTCCCCTTTTCGTGCGCGCGCGTCGGCTTCGCATTAAGTATCCCGGACAGGACTTCGGGCCGCAGTTCGGCACCTCTCAGGTAGAGCGTTATTTCGCATGTATAACTCATTCATCGTCCCTCATCTGTCACCCAAATTCCCAACAACTTCACCCTGAGGGTTTACTACATCTCCCGTATCAGGATTCGTTCCATAGTCATCGAGCCCTTTCCCGCCGCCCTGTCCCTTGTCCGCCTGCTTGATTCCATGAAAACGTCTCCTTCCCTCATTTGAACCGACGTCGTTGCGCCTACCCCACTCCTCTGCCCCCCTATCACCTGGCCAATAACCATTTGGGTGGCGTCTAGACTCCTCTGTAAGCTCACCGCATCTGCGCCCGCCGCAGGGATGAGGCGCAACAAAAAAGAGAAGAGGAGCAGCAACTGTCGCCGCAACCCCACTGGATACCGCTGGAACTGCCACTGGGGCAGCTCTAACGAACACGGTGCCCAATGTGACCACGGAAGCCGCACTGCTAGGTTGAGCTGCCGGTCTTCCAGAACCTGCAGATGATGCGCCTTGAGCTGTCACCTCAACCGGCGCAAGATCTTTAATCGGCGCTGTCGCTTTAAGCTCGTCTTGTGCGGCCCGTCCATCTGGATCCGTGTAACGATAGGGATGGCTGCTGGCGTAGTTATACCGGGAGAAGAGATGCTCCGTCGCCGAAATCGGATCAGTTGACAGAAATGCACCCAACGCCGGATCGTAATACCGCTGCTGCATGTAACTCAGCCCCGTCTCCGAGTCCGTCACATGCCCGGTATACCCCGGCCCATCCGTCAACGGCCGGTTGACCACCGCGCCATACGGCTCGTACACCGTACGCTCGATCACCTGGCCATTGGCATCGGTGATCGCCACCGGTGATCCCAAT
>NZ_JCAFSZ010000015.1:0-114373 GCF_059369755.1 Stenotrophomonas sp. YJH_SMC_57 | reverse complement strand
GCTGTGGAACCACCCGATCCCATCCCGAACTCGGAAGTGAAACGCAGCTGCGCCGATGGTAGTGTGGCTCAAGCCATGCGAGAGTAGGTCATCGCCAGGGTTTACACCCAAAACCCCGCTGCTCACGCAGCGGGGTTTTTCCTTATTAAGTGAAGGCACTGCATTTCCGGGTACCTTCCGCCCCACGGGCAAGATCGCGATGCTGGCGCTGCAAGCGCTGCTGCAACCGTCTCCCTGGTGAAATTAGCGCTGTGGAACCACCCGATCCCATCCCGAACTCGGAAGTGAAACGCAGCTGCGCCGATGGTAGTGTGGCTCAAGCCATGCGAGAGTAGGTCATCGCCAGGGTTTACACCCCAAACCCCGCTGCTTGCGCAGCGGGGTTTTTCTTTGGGCTCAGGAAATATCGGTAGTGCCGGCCGCTGGCCGGCAGGCGCGTTGATGAAGCCGCCGCGAACGGCGGCGCCAACCAAGGTCGGCGACTACCGATGGCAGAGTGCCAACCAAGGTTGGCACGCACCCATGGCGGAGCGCCCAAAAAAAGCGGCGCCCGTGGGGCGCCGCTTTGATCTCAACGATACTCGGTCGAGCAAGCTCGACTCTACTTGGCTGCGGCCTTGTCCTTCATCATCGCGTCGCGAGCCGCCTTGAACGGGTTGCCCTCATACCAGTTCGGCCAACGATCACCGCCCGCCAGTTCCTTGCCGACGCCGTACATCAGCTGCAGGTCTTCGACGGTGCCGTCCAGCTTCCAGGTGGCCGCGTCGAACTCGTCCTTCGGGCCATGGTAACGGTTGGCACCGTAGTCGGCGGCGGCCTTGCGGCCGGCCTCCACGCCGCCCTCGCGCAGATCCTCGCCGCCGTCGGCATACAGGGCCGGCACGCCGGCCTTGGCGAAGTTGAAGTGGTCCGAACGGAAGTAGAAGCCACTCTGCACCGAGGTCTCGCCGTGCAGGGTACGGTCCTGGGCGGCGGCCAGCGGCTTGAGGATGTCTTCCAGCTCCGAGCTGCCGAAACCGGTCACGGTCACGTCCTTGGCGCGGCCCGCCACCGACATCGCGTCGATGTTGATCACGCCGGCAATCTTGTCCAGCGGGAAGGTCGGGTGCGCGACGTAGTACTTCGAACCGAGCAGGCCCGACTCTTCCAGGGTCACCGCCAGGAACACCACCGAACGCTCCGGCTTGGGCTGCTGGTGGGCCATCGCTTCGGCCACCTCGAGGATGCCGGCCACGCCGGTCGCATTGTCGACCGCACCGTTGTAGATGTTGTCGCCGGTCTCACCCTCGTGCTTGCCCAGGTGGTCCCAGTGCGCCATGTACAGCACTGCCTCGTCGGCACGCTTGCTGCCCGGCAGCACGCCCACCACGTTGCGCGACTGCTTCTGCGCGATCCGGCTCTTCAGATCAACCGCCGCAGTGGCCTTCAGTGGCACCGGCTTGAAACCGCGCTTGCTGGCGTCCTTGTAGGCCTGCGCCAGATCCAGGCCGGCACCGGCGAACAGCGCCTTGGCGGCCTCCGCACTCAGCCAGCCCTGCACCGGGATGCGGGCGTCCGGATCATCCTTGGCGGGCAGGTCGTACTGCGGGCCGGCCCAGGAGTTCTTCACCACATCCCAGCCATAGGAGGCGCCGGCGGTGTCGTGCACGATCAGCGCGGCGGCGGCGCCCTTGCGCGCGGCCTCTTCGAACTTGTAGGTCCAGCGGCCGTAGTAGGTCATGCGCTTGCCGTCGAACAGCTTATCGTCATCGACGTGGAAGCCGGGGTCGTTGACGAACATGACAACCGTCTTTCCCTTCCAGTCCTGGCCGGCGTAGTCGTTCCACTTCTGTTCCGGCGCATTGACGCCGTAGCCGACGAACACCAGGTCGCTGGCATCGACCTTGACCTCGGCCTGGCCGGTACGCGTGCCGACCACCATGTCGGTGCCGAACTTCAGCTCGGTGGTCTTGCCGCCCTGGGTGATCTTCAGCACGGTCGATTCGTCGGCCGTGGTCTCGGTCATCGGCACGTCCTGGAACCAGCTGTCGCCGTTGCCGGGCTGCAGGCCGATGCGCTGCATCTGGTCGCGGATGTAGTTGACCGTCAGCTCTTCGCCCTTGCTGCCCGGGGCGCGGCCTTCGAACTCATCCGAGGCCAGGGTCTTGACCATCTCGGCGAAGTCGCCGGCATTGATGTCCGGCGAGAACTGATGGGTGGCGGGCTTGGCGGCCGCGGTGCCGGTGGCTGGCGCGGCGGCCGGCGTGTCTTCGCCTTTGCAGGCACTGAGCGCGGCCGCGGCGGCCAGGCACAGGAGGAGTTTGCGGGGCATCGTCGATTCCTGGGTAACAAAGGGTGGCCGTACGTTCTGCACGACCGGTTGGGCGAGGATCACCGGACCGAACGGCGCGGTGGCTCAGTCCGCCGGGGCGGTTTCGGTGTCGAACGGGATCGGCTCGGCGCCGGTGACCGGCCCGATGCGGGCGCTGCGGTGCACGTACAGCACCACCTCGCGTTCGAACTGCAGGGGGCCATTGACCACGGCATTCGGGCCGATGATCACGCGCGGCTTGCGGCTGGCAGTCAGCGAGACGCTGAAGTTGGGCTTGCGGACGTGCACACCGCCGTTGACCTGCGAGCCGATTCCCACGGTGATGTCACCGTTGACGGTCTCCACATCCTTGCCGACGCGGCTTTCGACCAGGCCGATGCCACCGTTCACGGTTTCAACGCCGCCTTCGATCTGGCTGCCACGGTCGCTGAAGATGCTGCCGTTGACCGTGCTGACGCTGCCACGCGCAATGACCTCGCGGCCGAGGCGCACACCGCCATTGACCGTCTCGATCTTGCCGGTGCGTGCGCGGTCGGCCACCTTCACTCCGCCATTGACGGTGTCGATGCTGCCGGTCTCGACGCCTTCGCCAACGCGGATGCCGCCGTTGACCGTGTCCAGCTTGCCGTAGCGCTGGCCGGGTTCAGCGCTGATGCTACCGTTGACCTTGCTGATGTTGTCCTGGGCGCCGACCGGGCCGGCGGCGAGCAGGACGCCCAACAGCAGCGGAATGGAAAGAGTTTTCATGGGGACCTCGATGGATGTGCGGCTGGCAGGCCGCGTGCGGAGATGTCACCATTCCCCGGTAGCCCCCGCAACTGCCTGAAGTCACTGGAAAGCCCTTGCGCGACAACGTCTTCCCATCACGCCGACATCACATCGCCGCTGCCCGCGGCGGGCGCTGCCTGCTGTTGGCGCTGGCGATCGCGCTGGCCCTGCCACTGCCCGCCGCGGCGCAGACCACCCGTGAGACCGAGCGCAAGCTGCAGAAGCTGCGTACCGAACTGAAAGGCGTGGCGCAGGAGCGTCGTCAGATCGAAGGCCAGCGCGGCCAGGCGTCACAGCAACTGCGCGAGGCCGACGAGAAGGTGGCCCGCAGCGCACGCGCGCTTGCGCAGACCGAGACCGCACTGCGTGAGCAGAGCCGTGCCCTGGCCGAAGCCGAGCAGCGCCGCAGCAGCCTGCAGAACAACCTGGCCCAGCAGCGCCGCGAACTGGCCGGCCTGCTGCGCGCGGCCTATCAGCTGGGCAACCACGCACCGCTGAAGCTGCTGCTGTCGCAGGACACCGTGGCCGATGCCAACCGTGCCCTGGCCTACCACCGCTATCTGCAGCGCGAACGCGCGCAGCGCATCACCACCCTGACCGCCGACCTGAAGGAATTGGAAGCGCTGCAAACGCAGATCGCCGAACGCCAGCAGAAGCTGCAGGGCGCGCAGCGTGACCAGAAACAGCAGGCGGCCACCCTGGCGGCCGATCGCCGTGATCGGGCGCAGACCGTGGCCTCGCTGGACGAACGCTTCAAGGACCAGCGCGAGAAGGAACAGGCGCTGGGCCAGGATGCAAAGGCGCTGGAAACGCTGCTGGCCAACCTGCGTGCCGCGGCGGCCCGTGCCGAAGCCGAGCGTCGTGCCGCCGCGCGCCGCGCCGCTGCCGAGAAAGCCGCCGCCGAGAAGGCCGCACGCCAGGCCAAAGCGGAAGGCCGCCCGCCACCGCCGACCAAGGTGCCGCCCGCGGTGGCCTCGGCACCGGCACCGAAGGTGGGCGGACTGGGCTGGCCGTTGTCGGGCAATCTGCTGGCCCGCTACGGCGGCAAGCTGCCCGACGGGCGCACCAGCAGCGGCGTGCTGATCGGCGCGCCCGCCGGCAGCACCGTCACCGCCGTGGCCGATGGCACGGTGGTGTTCTCCGACTGGATGACCGGCTACGGCATGATCCTGATCGTCGACCACGGCAACGGCTACATGAGCCTGTACGCGCACAACGACACCCTGCTGAAGGATGCCGGCGCACGGGTCAGCCGCGGCGATGCGGTGGCCAAGGTCGGCAATTCCGGCGGCCAGGGCGTGACCGCGCTGTACTTCGAGCTGCGTCGTGGCGGGCAGCCGGTCAATCCGGACAGCTGGCTGCAGCGGCGCTGAATCCGGCGCCGTCGCGTGACGGGCGGATTCAACGGGAATTTAGCTGTGCTTCGCGCATAATCGGCGCATGTGCCTTGGGCACGATGCCACCGTCGACAGGAGTGATCCATGCGCGCAGCCCGTACCGCCACCCTCTTGCTGGCCTTGTTGCCAGCGCTGTCCTGGGCGCAGCAGACCGCGCCCGCCCCGAGCCAGGAAACCAGCGGGCAGGCAGCGAACAGCGAGGAGGCGGTAACCTCGAAGGTTCCGCTGGAGGAAATCCGCCGTTTCGTGGCCGTGTACAACGCGGTGCGTGCCGCCTACGTCGATCCGGTGGACGACAAGAAGCTGATGCAGTCAGCGGTGCGTGGCCTGCTGCTCGATCTCGATCCGCACAGCACCTACTTCAACAAGGAAGACGCGCAGGCCTTCGACGAGCAGGCCAACGGCGCTTACGAGGGTATCGGCGTGGAGCTGCAGCAGCAGCCGGACAACGCCAGCATGAAGGTGATCTCGCCGATCGACGACACGCCGGCAGCCAAGGCCGGCATCCTCGCCGGTGACCTGATCATCGCCATCGACGGCAAGCCGATCAGCGCGATCGACGCCAGCGAGCCGCTGCGCGGCCCGGCCGGCAGCAAGGTGGTGCTGACCATCGTGCGCGAAGGCAAGCCGAAGCCGTTCGACGTCAGCCTCACCCGGCAGACCATCCGCGTGACCAGCGTGCGCAGCCGCCTGCTGGAGCCGGGGTATGGCTACATCCGCCTGAGCACCTTCCAGGCCGATACCGGTTCGGATTTCCAGAAGCATGTGCAGCAGCTGCAGAAGCAGTCCGGCGGCCAGCTCAAGGGCCTGGTGCTGGACCTGCGCAGCAACCCGGGCGGCCTGCTGACCGCCGCGGTGCAGGTGGCCGATGATCTGCTCGACAAGGGCAACATTGTCAGCACCCGTGGCCGCATCAGCATCAGCGACGCACGGTTCGATGCGACCCCCGGCGACCTGCTGAAGGGCGCACCGGTGGTGGTGCTGGCCGATGCCGGTTCGGCCAGTGCCTCGGAAGTGCTGGCCGGCGCGCTGCGCGACAACAAGCGCGCCCGCGTGGTCGGCAGTCGTACCTTCGGCAAGGGTTCGGTGCAGACCGTGCTGCCGCTGGACAACGGAGATTCGGTGAAGCTGACCACCGCGCGCTATTACACGCCCAGTGGCAAGTCGATCCAGGCCACCGGCATCGTGCCGGACGTTGAATTGAAACCTGCCGCCACGCCGGCCGAGGATGCACTGCCGGCCAGCCTCAGCGACTACAGCGAAGCGACCCTGCCGGGCCACCTGCGCGGTGACGATGAGGGTACCGAGGGCTACCGCGCCGGTGCCGTGTTGCCGGGTGACGGCCCGATCAACGATGCGCTGGCCGAACTGAAGAACCCGGGTTCGGTGGCTGCACGCCTGAAGGCCGAAGCCGCCAAGGCGGAGGCGGCCAAGGCCGCGAAGGCCGCCGCGGCCAAGCCCGAAGCCAAGCCCGAAGCCAAGCCGGAAGCCAAGCCGGAACCGAAGGCGGACAGCGCGCGGGAAGCCAAGCCCGCACCGGTCCCGGCCAAGCCTTGATTCTGTAGAGTCGAGCCCTGCTCGACTGATCTACGAGCGGGTGAGCGTGGAGCCGGCCAGCGGCCGGCACTACCCGGTAGGTCAGAACCCGTGGCGCTTGCGCAGCCGGCGCGCGATGGCCGCGCGCACGTACACGCCATACAGCAGGCCGAACACGAAGCCGCCGATGTGCGCCCACCAGGCCACCATGCCGAAGCTGGGGCCGATGTGCGCGAACACCACCTGCAGTGCGGCCCACACGCCGATCAGCAGGTAGGCCGGGGCGCGCACGAACTCCAGGAACAGGCCGAGCGGGATCACCACGCCCAGCCGGGCGCCGGGGAACAGGGCCAGGTAGGCGCCGATCAGCGCCGAAACCGCGCCGCTGGCGCCGATGATGATCTGGTCCGGGCTGCCCATGGTGTAGATCGCCACAAGGTTGGACACCGCGCCGCCGACCAGGAACAGCAGCAGCAACCGCCACGGCCCCAGCACGCGCTCGGCGGGCAGGCCGAAGATCAGCAGGAACACCAGGTTGCCCAACAGGTGTGACCAGTCCGCGTGCAGGAACAGGGCAGTGAACAGGCGCAGCACGCTGCCATCCTGCAGGGTCGCCCACCAGTCCAGCGGGTGGGTCAGGCCGGTGGACAGCGCGCCCCAGTCCAGCCAGAGGCTGCCGCGGGCATCGTCCGGGCGCGAGATCGACCACAGGAACGCGAGCCACAATGCCGCAAACAGCACGGGCGTGGCCCAGCGCAGGGCCGCCTTCTTGCGCGACGGGAGGGAGACGAACATGGCATTAGCCTAGCGTGCGGGCGCTGGTGGCGGGGACGGTCCTGTTCAGCTTTTGAGACGAAAAAACCGCCGGCGCTGTTATTGTTTCATTAACAGCTCTGGGTAATACTCGCATACGGCGTCGTATGTCGGGAGGGGAATCCGGCGCGCTCCGAAGGGCCCCAGGGCCTGCCGGGCGCAGGCGCACTCAGAGCACCATCACCGCTTACCGGAGAGAGAACTACGATGCAAACCGCTTCCACCATTGCCCGTTTGACCCTGCTGGCCGTCGGCGTTGCCGGTGCGCTGGCCGCCGCCGATGCCAACGCCGCCGCCTTCCAGCTGAAGGAAAACAGTGCCAAGGGCCTCGGCCGTGCGTTCGCCGGCTCCACCGCTGCCGAAGGTGACGCCTCGGTCATCGCCACCAACCCGGCTTCCATGCGCCTGCTCGATGGCACCATGCTGCAGGGCGACGTCAGCGCCATCAGCTTCGGCGCCAAGTTCCGCGGCCAGGGCAAGTATGGCAACGGCGCTCCGATTTCCGGCGGCAACGGCGGCGACGCCGGCATGATCGCCCCGGTTCCGGCCGCCTACTTCCACCTGCCGTTCGGCGAGAAGGAGAACATGCACTTCGGCGCTTCGCTGACCGTGCCGTTCGGCTTCAAGACCGAATACGACCGCGACTGGGTTGGCCGCTACAACGGCGTCAAGACCGAGCTGCAGGCAATCGACCTGGGCGTCGCGTTCTCCTATGACGTCAACCCGTACCTGTCGTTCGGTGCTTCGGTGTTCGCCGAACGCCTGAACGTCGACCTGACCAGCGCCGTCGACACCGGCACCGCGATCAATGCCAGCGCCCAGCAGAAGGCTGCCGCTGCCGTTCTGGCCGCTGGTGGCACCCCGGCCCAGGCCGCTGCCGCTTCGCGCCAGGCCGCCGTGGCCATGGCCCAGCAGGGCTTCGCCCCGGGTACCGCCGATGGCTACCTGCGCATCAAGGGTGACGAAGTGTCCATGGGTTACACCCTGGGCGTGACCGTCAGCCCGGTGGAAGGCACCAACATCGCCTTCAGCTACCGCTCCGAGGTCGAGCACAAGATCACCGACGGCAAGGCTGACTTCACCATCCCGCAGAACGCGGCTGCCTTCCTGGCGTCCGCAGGCCCGGGCACCTTCATCGACAGCAACGGTCGCGCCACCATCACGCTGCCGGCCAGCGCCACGATGAGCATCTCGCACCGCGTGAACGACCAGTGGAAGATCATGGCCGACGTCTCGCGCACCGCGTGGAGCAAGTTCGACCAGGTCACCGTCGACTATGACTCCAACCAGCCGGACAGCGTGCTGCCGTTCCACTACCGCGACACCACCTTCGCGTCGATCGGTACCGAGTACCGCATGAACGAGAAGCTGACCCTGCGCGGCGGTCTCGCCTATGACCAGACCCCGACCACCGACGCCCATCGTGACGTGCGCGTGCCGGACACCACCCGCAAGTGGCTGTCGCTGGGTCTGACCTACGCGGCTTCGGACAAGATGGAATACAGCGTGGGCTACACCCACCTGTTCACCAAGGATCCGAACATCACCTCGACCTCGGCCACGGCCAACACCGTGACCGGCAAGTACAAGGTCAGCGGCGACGTGCTGGCAGCTTCGATGCAGTACAAGTTCTGATCCAGGCGATCGCCTGAAGCAGGACATGGAGGGCCCCGCGCAAGCGGGGCCTTTCCTTTTTCATGGCGTGCCCTCCCTGCAGGGCGCGGATCCATGACAATAGGGCGATGAACCTGTCCGACCCGAACTTCCAGCTGGAGCTGGCTGCCAACATCGCCGTCGCCGGCTCGATCCTGCTGGCCGGCCGCAACAACGTGCACACCTGGTGGCTGGGCATCGTCGGCTGTGCACTGTTCGCAGCGGTGTTCGAACGCTCGCATCTGTACGCGGACATGGTGCTGCAGTTCTTCTTCATCGCCATCAGCGTGCTGGGCTGGTGGCAGTGGCTGCGTGGCGACCACGGCGCGCCGCTGCCGATCACCGCGCTGCGCCCGCGTGCGTGGGCCTGGCTGGCGCCGTTGGCGGTGGTGGCCACCTTCGGCTATGGCTGGATGCTGACCCGCCTGACCAACGCCTACGCGCCGTACATCGATTCGGCGGTGCTGGTGCTGAGCGTGATCGCGCAGATCCTGATGATGCGGCGCAAGCTGGAATCGTGGTGGGTGTGGCTGCTGGTGAACACCGTGGCGGTGCCGCTGTACTACAGCCGTGGCCTGCACCTGACCTCGATCCTGTATGTCGGCTTCTGGATCAACGCGCTGGTGGCGCTGCGCCATTGGCGCAACCTGATGCGCGACGAGGCACGTTGAGCAAAGAAAAACCCCGCTTTCGCGGGGTCTTTCGTTTGCTGCATCAACCGGGTGATCAGTCGCCCAGGGTCAGCAGCGAGGCGTTGCCGCCGGCGGCGGTGGTGTTCACCGTCACCGTCTTCTCGGTGGCGAAGCGCAGCAGGTAGTGCGGGCCACCGGCCTTCGGGCCGGTGCCGGACAGGCCCTGTCCGCCGAACGGCTGCACGCCGACCACCGCACCGATCTGGTTGCGGTTGACGTAGACGTTGCCGACGTGGACACCGTTGCTGATGCGATCAACGGTTTCGTCGATGCGCGAATGCACGCCCAGGGTCAGGCCGTAGCCGGTGGCGTTGATCTGGTCGATCACCGCGTCGAGCTGGTCGCCCTTCCAGCGGATCACGTGCAGCACCGGCCCGAAGATTTCCTTGTGCAGCTGGCCCAGGTCCTTCAGCTCATACGCGCGCGGTGCGAAGAAGGTGCCGTTGGCGGCTTCTGCGGACAGCTCGGCGGCGGCGATCAGGCGTGCTTCCCGGTCCATGCGCACGGCGTGGTCCTGCAGGATCTTCAGTGCATCGGCGTCGATCACCGGGCCGACGTCGGTGGACAGCAGGCCCGGGTTGCCGACCTTCAGTTCCTTCATCGCACCAGCCAGCATGGTCATCACCTTGTCGGCGATGTCGTCCTGCACGAACAGCACGCGCGCGGCCGAGCAACGCTGGCCAGCGGAGGTGAAGGCCGAACCGATGGCGTCCTTGACCAGCTGTTCCGGCAGCGCCGAGGAGTCGGCGATGAAGGCGTTCTGGCCACCGGTCTCGGCGATCAGCACGCCGATGGCGGCGTCACGGGCGGCCATCGCGCGGTTGATCGCACGGGCGGTGTCGGTGGAGCCGGTGAAGGCCACGCCGGCCACGCGCGGGTCGGCGGTCAGCGCGGCGCCGACGGTGGCACCGTCGCCCGGCAGGAACTGCACTACCTCGGCCGGCACGCCGGCGTCATGCAGCAGCTTCACCGCGTAGTAGCCGATCAGGTTGGTCTGTTCGGCCGGCTTGGCGATGACACTGTTGCCGGCGGCCAGAGCGGCAGCGACCTGGCCCAGGAAGATCGCCAGCGGGAAGTTCCACGGGCTGATGCATACGAACACGCCGCGGCCGTGCAGCTGCAGCTCGTTGGATTCACCGGTCGGGCTCGGCAGCTTTTCGGCGTGGCTGAACTGCTCGCGCGCCTGCTTGGCGTAGTAGCGCAGGAAGTCCACCGCTTCGCGCACTTCGGCGATGCTGTCGGGCAGGCTCTTGCCGGCTTCCTTCACGCACAGCGCCATGAACTCCGGCATGCGTGCTTCCAGCTGGTCGGCGGCGTGCTCGAGGATGGCGGCGCGGCTGGCGGCCGGGGTGCGGTTCCAGGCTGGCTGCGCGGCCACGGCATTGGCCAGGGCCTTCTGCACAGTGTCGGCATCGGCGGCCAGCCACTGGCCGACCACTTCACGGGTGTCGGCCGGGTTGGTCACTGGCAGCGCGGCGCCGGCCGGGTTCGCACCCGGCACCAGCGGGGCGGCCTGCCAGGGCTTCACGGCCGCGTTGATCTGCTCGGCCAGGGCGCGCAGTTCGTTGTCGTTGGCGAGGTTGGCGCCCATGGAGTTCTTCCTGTCGTGGTTCTGGCTGCGCAGCAGGTCAACCGGCAGCGGGATCTTCGGGTGGGGGATCGAGGCGAATGAGGCGACCATCTCGACCGGATCGCGGATCAGGTCGGCGATCGGCACGCGTTCGTCGGTGATGCGGTTGACGAAGCTGGAGTTGGCGCCGTTTTCCAGCAGGCGGCGCACCAGGTACGGCAGCAGGTCTTCATGCGAACCGACCGGCGCATACACGCGGCAGGGCAGGCCGAGGCGGTCGGCCGGCACCACTTCGGCGTACAGGTCGTCGCCCATGCCGTGCAGCTTCTGGTGCTCGTACACGCCACCGTTGGCGATGCTGCGCACCGCGGCGATGGTGTGCGCGTTGTGCGTGGCGAACATCGGGTAGATCGCGTCGGCATGGGTGAACAGGCGCTTGGCGCAGGCCAGGTAGGACACGTCGGTGTTCTGCTTGCGGGTGAACACCGGGTAGCCCGGGTAGCCTTCGATCTGCGCGCGCTTGATCTCGGCATCCCAGTAGGCGCCCTTGACCAGGCGCACCTGCAGGCGACGACCGGCGCGGCGCGCCATGTCGGCCAGGTGGTCGATCGTGTACGGCGTGCGCTTCTGGTAGGCCTGCACGACCACGCCGAAGCCATCCCAGCCAGCCAGCGAGGCATCGCCGAACACCTGCTCGATGATGTCCAGCGACAGTTCCAGGCGGTCGGATTCTTCGGCGTCGACGGTGCAGCCGATGCCGTAGCTCCTGGCCAGCTGCGCCAGTTCCAGCACGCCCGGCACCAGGTCCTTCAGCACGCGCTCGCGCTTGGCGTGCTCGTAGCGCGGGTACAGCGCCGACAGCTTGATCGAGATGCCCGGGGCGTTGTTGACGTCGCCGTCCGGACGGCCGCCGCGTGCCTTGTGATCGCCGCCGATGGCGTGGATCGCACGACGGTAGTCTTCCAGGTAGCGCAGCGCGTCCTTCATGGTCAGCGCACCTTCGCCCAGCATGTCGAACGAGTAGCGGTAGTCTGTGTTGTCACCCTTGTGCGAACGCGACAGCGCTTCGCTGATCGTGCGGCCCATGACGAACTGGTGGCCCATGATCTTCATCGCCTGGCGCACGGCCAGGCGCACCACCGGCTCACCGACGCGGCCGACCAGGCGCTTGAACGCGCTGGGCGCGTCGGCGCGGGTGGCGTCGTTCATCTGCACCAGCTTGCCGGTCAGCATCAGGCCCCAGGTGGAGGCGTTGACCAGCACCGAGTCGCTGCCGCCCAGGTGCTTTTCCCAGTCGGCGTCGGCCAGCTTGTCGCGGATCAGCTTGTCGGCGGTGTCCTGGTCCGGAATGCGCAGCAGCGCCTCGGCCACGCACATCAGCAGCACGCCTTCCTCGCTGCCCAGGTCGTACTGGCGCATGAAGGCTTCGATCGCGCCCTGGTCCTTGGCGCGCACGCGCACCCGGCCGACAAGGTCGGCGGCCAGGGCCTGCACCCTGGCCTGCTCCTCGGCGGGCAGGCGCGCCTGCGCCAGAAGATCGCGCACGTGGCTGGCCTCGTCCTTCAACCAGGCATCGGTGATGGCCTGGCGGAACGGGTTGGGGGACGCCGGCAGTTCCGGCGACAGCAGCGCGCCGGGACGCGGGGCGTCGCTGGCGGCAGGGGAGGAGGAGGGTGCGTTCATGCCGGTCCGGCCAGTGGAAAACTTGGCGATTTTAATCATTTTTCCGGGTTCCGGAAGTGCCCCGCAGCCACCTTCGAGAAGTGCTGATAGCCTCTGGCTGCGGTGGATTCAGCGTGTTCAGCAGGCTCGACAATATTTGTGCTGAATTCGTCATTCGTGCCGCCGACCTCATGCTGTGTTGCAGCATGGGAAAAAGTGTGAATGCACCCTTGCTACGGGCGAGAGGGCGGGGCTACCATCGAGTCGTTTCCCGCGGCAGGAACGCGGTTGCGACATGATCGAGGTGCTTCCAGCTCCGGATGGGTCAGGTACGCAGCTGCGGCTGCGTCCCCCACGGGCGCTCGATGCCCGGCAGTTCGTCCTGTTGTTCACCGTGTTGTCGGGTGCGATGTGGCTGGTGTCCGCCCTCGGGTGGTTGGCCGGCAATGCATTCGCCCCCCTGTTCGCGCTGCTGTACAGCCTGGTGCTGGCGGCGGCGCTGCGTGCCTTGTGGCGCAGCGGAGAACGGCAGGAGGAGATCCGGGTAGTGCCGGCGTACGTGGAGGTCATCCCCGTACCCGGTGGATCGCCGGTGTTCCGGGCCCACCCCCACTGGGTGCGCCTGCTCACCGACGATGAGAGGGTCCGGCTGGCATCCAGCGGCCGGCAGGTGGAGGTGGGGAGTTTCCTCGCGCCGGCCGAACGTCAGACGCTTGCAGAGACACTTGAAAGCTTGCTCGCCGCCAGCGATGGCGGCAACCGACGACGCTAAGGGTCTAGGCAATGAAGCAAAGCAGCAGGTGGGGCACGAAGTGCGTTGCAGCGGTCGCCGCCACGGTGGCCGGGGGACTGGTTCCGGCATTGGCATGGGCCCAGGCGGCCGATCCCAAACCGTGGCAGCTGAACATGGGCAAGGGGGTGACCCAGACCTCGCGCCTGGCCTGGGAATCGAACAACCTCTCGTTGATCATCTGCACGGTGATCGGCGTCATCGTGTTCGGGGCGATGGCCTACGCCATCTTCAAGTTCCGCAAATCCAAGGGCGCGGTGGCCGCCACCTTCAGCCACAACACCAAGGCCGAGGTGATCTGGACGGTGATCCCGGTGATCATCCTGATCGTGATGGCATGGCCGGCCACGGCCAACCTGATCAAGATGTACGACACCCGCGATGCCGAGATGACGGTGAAGGTCACCGGCTACCAGTGGATGTGGAAGTACGAATACCTCGGCGAGAATGTCACCTTCACCAGCCGCCTGGACCGCGAGTCCGACCGCGTGCGGCAGAGCGGCATCGTGCCGACCCGCGAGAGCCATCCGCATTACCTGCTGGACGTGGACAACCGGCTGGTGCTGCCGGTGGATACCAAGGTGCGCTTCGTCATCACCTCCGACGACGTGATCCATGCCTGGTGGGTGCCGGCGCTGGGCTGGAAGCAGGACGCCATCCCCGGCTTCATCAATGAAGCGTGGACCAGCATCGAGCAGCCCGGCGTGTACCGCGGCCAGTGCGCCGAGCTGTGCGGCAAGGACCATGGCTTCATGCCGATCGTGGTCGAGGCGGTGTCCAAGGAGGAATTCAAGCAGTGGCTGGCGCAGCGCAAGCCGGCGCCGCCGCCCGCGCCTGCGCCTGCGACGCCTGCGGCACCGGCAGAACCCGCGGCGCCGGCCGGTGAGGCGCCTGCCGCCCCCGCTGCGGCGGACGCCACCAGCGCACCTGCCACCGCAGCCAGCGGCGCGTGATGTAAAGCCCGTGGCCGCCTGCGGCTGCGGTGACAACCGATTCTGAGAGGTGTTTTGCAATGGCGCACTCGGCAGTTGGGCACGACGATCACCATCACCAGCAGAGTTTCTTCGAGCGTTGGTTCTTCTCGACCAACCACAAGGACATCGGCACGCTGTACCTGGGTTTCAGCTTCATCATGTTCATCATCGGTGCGGCGATGAGCGTGGTGATCCGCGCCGAGCTGGCGCAGCCGGGCCTGCAGTTCGTCAAGCCCGAGTTCTTCAACCAGATGACCACCGTGCATGCGCTGGTGATGATCTTCGGTGGCGTGATGCCGGCCTTCGTCGGCCTGGCCAACTGGATGATCCCGCTGCAGATCGGCGCGCCGGACATGGCGCTGCCGCGCATGAACAACTGGTCGTTCTGGCTGCTGCCGGTGGCCTTCAGTCTGCTGCTGCTGACCCTGTTCCTGCCCGGTGGTGCGCCGGCCGGTGGCTGGACGCTGTACCCGCCGCTGTCGCTGCAGGGTGGCTACAACGTGGCCTTCAGCGTGTTCGCCATCCACGTGGCCGGCATCAGTTCGATCATGGGCGCGATCAACATCATCGCCACCGTGCTGAACATGCGCGCGCCGGGCATCGACCTGCTGAAGATGCCGATCTTCTGCTGGGCCTGGCTGATCACCGCGTTCCTGCTGATCGCGGTGATGCCGGTGCTGGCCGGCGCGGTGACCATGCTGCTGACCGACAAGTTCTTCGGCACCAGCTTCTTCAACGCCGCCGGTGGCGGTGACCCGGTGATGTACCAGCACATCTTCTGGTTCTTCGGGCACCCCGAGGTCTACATCATGATCCTGCCCGCCTTCGGCGTGGTCAGCGAGATCATCCCGACTTTCAGCCGCAAGCCGCTGTTCGGCTACCAGGCGATGGTGTACGCCACCGCCGCGATCGCGTTCCTGTCGTTCATCGTCTGGGCCCACCACATGTTCACCGTGGGCATGCCGCTGGGCGGCGAGATCTACTTCATGTTCGCCACCATGCTGATCTCGATCCCGACCGGCGTGAAGGTGTTCAACTGGGTCAGCACCATGTGGCGCGGCTCGCTGACGTTCGAGGCGCCGATGCTGTGGTCGGTGGCCTTCGTCATCCTGTTCACCATCGGTGGCTTCTCCGGCCTGATGCTGGCGATCGTGGCGGCGGACTTCCAATACCACGACACCTACTTCGTGGTGGCGCACTTCCACTACGTGCTGGTAACCGGCGCGGTGTTCGCGCTGATCGCTGCGGTGTACTACTGGTGGCCGAAGTGGACCGGGCGCATGTACAGCGAGAAGTGGGCCAAGGTGCACTTCTGGTGGTCGATCGTATTCGTCAACCTGCTGTTCTTCCCGCAGCACTTCCTCGGCCTGGCCGGCATGCCGCGCCGAATTCCCGACTACAGCGTGGCCTTCGCCGACTGGAACCTGATCAGCTCGATCGGTGCGTTCGGCATGTTCGTCACCCCGTTCATGATGGCGGCGATCCTGCTGTCCTCGCTGCGCAACGGTGAAAAGGCCGAGGCACGCAGCTGGGAAGGCGCGCGCGGCCTGGAATGGACGCTGCCGTCGCCGGCACCGGCGCACACCTTCACCACACCGCCGACCATCCGCCCGGGCGACCTGGCGCATGACGACATCACGCATTGAGGTGGGGCATGCATAACGAGAGCCCGCTTCCGATCGGTAGGGTCGACGGTCAGTCGACTCGCGAAGAGCAGCCGACCAGCGGTCGGCTCCACCACGGCGAGAGCAACGGCATCGAACAGCAGCGCCAGCGTGCCAAGCGTACCGCTGCCTGGGTCGGCGCCATCGCCGTGCTGGTCTACGTCGGTTTCATCCTCAGCGGGGTGATCGGCCGATGAGCGAGACGCCCGCCAGCACCCCGTCACGCAGCGCCGGGTTGCCGCGCCTGATCGGCGTGGCGGTAGCGGTGTTCCTGCTGACGTTCTCGCTGGTGCCGCTGTATCGCATCGCCTGCGAGAAGGTGTTCGGCGTGCGCCTGGAGCGCGGCCCCGGCAGCGAGGCCAGCACGGGCGCGGTGGCCGGCAAGCGTACCGTGCGCGTCGAGTTCGATGGCGGCGTCAATTCGCGCCTGCCATGGTCGTTCCATCCCGAGCAGCTGACCATGGACGTGGTGCCGGGCGAGCTCAACGAAGCGCTGTACTTTGCCCGCAACGACAGCACGCAGGCCGTGGTGGGAAGTGCCGTGCCTTCGGTGGCACCGGCACGCGCGTCGGGCTTCTTCAGCAAGACCGAGTGCTTCTGTTTCACCGCGCAGACGCTGCAGGCCGGCGAGAAGCGCGACATGCCGGTGCGCTTCATCGTCGATCCGGACCTGCCGCCGGAAATCAGGACGATCACCTTGTCCTATACCTTCTACCGCAACGACGCGTTGTCCGATCGGCTGGCCCCGGCCGCCACCTCGGAAGGCGCGCACGCCGCACCCTGACCCGGATACCGACATGGCCCAGACACCGACCGACGCCAACGTGTACTTTGTCCCGGCCCAGAGCAAATGGCCGTTCGTGGGCTCCATCGCGATGATGGTGACCATGGTCGGCGTGGCCAGCTGGCTCAACGATGCGAGCTGGGGCCGCTGGACGTTCTACATCGGCATCGCGATGCTGGTGCTGACCCTGTTCTGGTGGTTCAGCGACGTGGTGCGCGAATCGCAGGCCGGCAACTACAACCGCCAGGTCGACGGCTCGTTCCGGATGGGCATGGTCTGGTTCATCTTCTCCGAAGTGATGTTCTTCGGCGCCTTCTTCGGCGCGCTGTTCTACACCCGCAATCTCGGCCTGTCGTGGCTGAGCGGCGAAGGCCGCGGGGTGATGACCAACGAGCTGCTCTGGCAGGGCTATTCCGCTGGATGGCCGACCAATGGTCCTGCGGCGATCGGTGGTGCGTTCCAGACCATCCCGGCCTGGGGCCTGCCGCTGATCAATACGCTGATCCTGCTCACCTCCGGCGTAACCCTGACCATCGCCCACCATGCACTGAAGGCCGGCAACCGCCGCCAGCTGCTGATCTGGCTGGGCCTGACCGTGGTGCTCGGCCTCGGCTTCCTGACCCTGCAGGCAGAGGAATACATCCACGCCTACAAGGAACTGAACCTGACGCTGGGCTCGGGCATCTACGGTTCGACGTTCTTCATGCTGACCGGCTTCCACGGCGCGCACGTGCTGCTGGGCACGATCATGCTGATCGTGATGTGGCTGCGTTCGGCAAAGGGCCACTTCACCCGCGACAACCATTTCGGTTTCGAAGCCGCCGCGTGGTACTGGCACTTCGTCGACGTGGTGTGGCTGATGCTGTTCCTGTTCGTCTACGTGCTTTGACCGCGCGCGGATCGGTGGGGTCAGCCACCGATGCCGTGCGGTTTGATCCAGCCCATGTAGATGCTCACGATCACCAGTACGATCAAGGCCACAGACACCGCGATGCGGCGGGTCAGTGCGTTGACCGTGCGCTTGGTCTGGCCGCGGTCGACCAGCAGGTAATACAGGCCGGCGCCCAGATTCCAGACGATGACGATCAGAAACGCGATTACCAGCAGGGTCTTCAGCGAATCACTCATGCGCGGCTCGTGGGCAGGGTGGATGCGCCTATCTGACCGCGTTTGCGCGGACTTGTCATGATGCGCCAGCACACGCGCGTGATCGGATGGCTGCTGGCGGTGCTGGCGATGGCCGGTTTCAGCGCATTGGGGCTGTGGCAGCTGCAGCGCATGCATGCCAAACAGGCAATGTTGGATGCGCAGGGTCCAGCAGTGGCACAGGCATTGCCGCTGGCGCAGGCACTCGCGGCACCCGGTGCGCTGCACGGCGTGGCCGACCACGGCCGCTTCCTGCCTGGCGTGGTGCTGCTGGACAACCAGACCCGGCATGGCCGCGCCGGAGTGAAGATCTATCGCCCGTTCCGCAGTGACGACGGCAGTGTGCTGCTGGTGGATCTCGGTTGGCGCGCGTTGCCACCGGATCGCACCTTGCCGGATCTGCCGGCGCCGCCTTCGCCGGTAGCCGTGCGTGGCTTGCTGGCGCCGCCGCCGTCGGCGGGGTTGGCGCTGGGGCCGGCGTTCTCCGCGACCGGTGAGGCCGGGCGCTGGCTGGCCAGCCGGCTGCCCGCCGAAGGCCTGGCCCGCGCGCTGGGGCTGCAGGCGCTACCCGACCGCGTGCTGCGCCTGGACCCGGCGCTGCCATTCGGCGATGAGCGCGACCTGGACCTGCTGCCGAACACGCTGCCGCCGCAGCGCCACCTGGGCTACGCGGTGCAGTGGTTCGGGCTGGCCCTGACCGTGCTGGTGGTGGCGCTGGTGCTGGAGCGGCGCAGGAGACGCGCCGTGGCCCGGTAGTGCCGGCCGCTGGCCGGCGTCCCCCGGAATCCTGGATGCCGGCCAGCGGCCGGCACTACCGGGGTACCGCACCCGCATCCCTTTCCCAACCGTGAGAAAATGCCCCGCATGAACACTGCTACGTCCCCGCAGGCGCGCGGCTCCGGCCGCCGGACCCTGGTACTGCTGTTTGCCGTGTTCTTCGGGGCGGTGGCGCTGGCCGCCGTGCTGCGTTTCTCGGGCTGGCAGCCGACCGGGCACCGCAATGCCGGCCAGCTGCTGAAGCCACCGGTGGACCTGCGCCAGCAGGCGCCGACCTTGGCCAGCGGCCAGCCTTACCCATGGAATCCCGAGGCCCGTACCTGGCGCCTGCTGGTGGCCCCGGCCGGTGCCTGCGATGCACAGTGCGTCACTTTGTCGCAGGGACTGGGCAAGGTGTGGCAGCTGTTCGGCCATAACGCCGATAATGTCGAGATCCTGTGGCTGGGTACGCCACCGGCGTCGATCGCCTCGCTGCCCGCGCTGCGGCCGCTGGCTCCGTCGCCAGCCCTGCGCGCGGCGTTGCCGGGCGTCGATGATCCGGCGGGACTGCCGGTCTACGTGATCGATCCGAACGGCTTCGTGATCATGCGCCATGCCCCGGGTTCCGACCTCGGTGGCCTGCGCAAGGACATGGCCACGTTGCTGAAACTGAAGTGAGTCCCGTTTGATGAGCCTTTCCGCGCGTCCGGCGCTGCACCGCAATTTCCACCGCCTGGCGTGGTTCGCCATGATCATGACCGCGAGCACGATCATGTTCGGCGCCTTCGTTCGCCTGTCCGACGCCGGCCTGAGCTGCCCGGACTGGCCGACCTGCTACGGGCAGGCCACCTGGCCGCAGCACGTGGAAGAGACCATCGGCCACCCGGCGGCGGAGATCCGCCCGCTGGAGACCCACAAGGCCTGGCGTGAACAGGTGCACCGCTTCCTGGCCGGTGCGCTGGGCATCGAAATCCTGACCCTGGCCCTGCTGGCCACGCGCAAGCGGCGCTTCGGAAGCACGGCGGTGGTGACCGCCTGCGTACTGGTGGCCGCCGGCATACCGCTGTACATGATGGGCTGGCATGGCACCGCCAGTATCCTGGCGCTGATCGGCGAGGCGATCCTGCTGATCGCCGCGCTGCGCTGGAGCAACATCGACCTGGCGCGCGCTGCGCTGCTGACCCTGGCGGTGGTGATCTTCCAGGCCCTGCTGGGCATGTGGACGGTGACCCTGCTGCTCAAGCCGATCGTGGTGATGGGCCACCTGCTGGGCGGCATGCTGATGTTCGGCCTGCTGGTGTGGATGGCCTGGCGCGCCACGCACATGCCGATCACCCTGGCCGAAGCGCCGAAGCTGAAGTGGCTGCTGCGCATTGGCGTGGCCGTGCTGGTCACCCAGATCGCACTGGGTGGCTGGGTCAGCGCCAACTACGCGGCGCTGGCCTGCGGTGGCGGCAGCGCCTCGCTGGACAACTTCCCGCGTTGCGCCAACCAATGGTGGCCGCAGCACAACTTCGTCGAAGGCTTCACCCTGTGGCGTGGCATCGGCGTGGATTACGAAGGCGGCGTGCTGGACGGCGCCTCGCGCATCGCGATCCAGATGGCGCACCGCATGTTCGCGGTGGTGGTGGCCGTCTACCTGCTGTGGCTGGGCGTGCGCCTGTTCCGGTTGCCGAGCATGCGTGGCTGGGCCAGCGCGCTGATCGCGCTGCTGGTGCTGCAGGTCACCCTCGGCATCCTCAATGTAAAGCTGGCGCTGCCGCTGGAAGTGGCGGTGGCCCACAACGGCGTGGCCGTTGCCCTGTTGTTCGTGCTGGTCAGCCTGCTGGCCCGCCTGCGTGCCCCGGACTGATTCCATGTTTTCCAATTACCGCCAGTACTGGGACCTGACCAAGCCCAAGGTCGTCGCCCTGATCGTCTTCACCGCGCTGGTCGGCATGGTCCTGGCCATCCCCGGCGTGCCCAGCTGGGAGCAGGTGCGCGCCGGCCTGCTCGGCTTCCTCGGCATCTGGTTGGCGGCCTCGGCGGCCGCAGCGATCAACCAGCTGCTGGACGCGCACATCGATGCGCAGATGGCGCGTACTTCGTGGCGGCCGCTGGTGGTGGGCAAGGTCAAGCCGTGGCAGGTGCTGGTGTTTGCCGGCGTGCTGATCGTGCTGTCGATGGCCATCCTGGTGCTGTGGGTGAACCTGATCACCGCGGTGCTGACCTTCGCCTCGCTGATCGGCTACGCGGTGATCTACACCGTGTACCTCAAGCGCGCGACCTCGCAGAACATCGTGATCGGTGGACTGGCCGGCGCGATGCCGCCGATGCTGGGCTGGGCGGCGGTGACCGGCATGCAGGGCTCGTCGGACTGGGCGTATTCATCGCTGCTGGTGCTGATCATCTTCATCTGGACCCCGCCGCACTTCTGGGCGCTGGCGATCTTCCGCCGCGAGGACTACGCCAAGGCCGAGATCCCGATGCTGCCGGTGACCCACGGCGTGGTGCACACCCGCAAGCAGATCATGGTGTATTCGGTGGTGCTGGCGCTGGTCTGCCTGCTGCCGTACCTGGTGGGCATGAGCGGTGCGTTCTACCTTGGCGGCGCGATCGTGCTCAACGCCGTGTTCCTCTGGTACGCCTGGCGCATGCTGGACCCGCCGGACGAGCTGTTCTCGATGAAGATGTTCCATTACTCCATCGTGTACCTGATGGCGCTGTTCGCCTTCCTGCTGGTCGACCACTGGATCCTGCCCTGGTTGTGACGGGCTGATGCATCCACGCATGGCGTGGATTACCTTGAACCGCGGTTGAGACGTCTCCATTGCTGTTCCTGACCCCAAGGAAAGGAACGAGCAGGGATGCATTCGATCTTCCGCTGGACCGCTGCGCTTCTGTTGGCGCTGGGCATGGCCCTCAGTGCGCGTGCCGACGACACCGCCGCGCAGATCCGCCAGCACGCCGGCGACCACCGCCTGCTGGTACTGGGCGAATTCCACGGCACCCGCGAGACACCGCTGCTGGTGCGCCAGTTGGTGGACGACTACAGTCGTAACGGCCCGATCCTGCTGGCACTGGAACTGCCGCGCGGCGAAAACTCGACGCTGCGTGATTACCTGGCTTCCGATGGCGGGGCCGCGGCACGCCAGCGCCTGCACGGCCGCGCGTTCTGGACCGTGCGCGATGACCAGCACGATGGTCGCCGCAGCCGCGACATGCTGGCGATGATCGAAGGCCTGCGCGCACTGAAAGCGCAGGGGCGCGCGATCGAGGTGGTGGGCTACGACGTCAATCACAGTGACGGCGGCAGCCAGGCCCGCGATGACCGCATGGCCGCCGAACTGCGGCGCCTGTACCGGCGCCTGCCTGAAGGCGCACGCATGGTCGTGCTGACCGGCAATGTGCACGCCATGCTGCAGCGCCCGGCCGATGCGCCGCCGGAGATGCAGACCCAGCCGATGGCATCGGCACTGCGCGACCTGGATATCTACAGCGTGCGGCTGGAAGCGTTGCGCGGTCACTTCTGGGGATGCATGGATCGCTGCAAGGCATTGGCCCTGCTCGAACGGCCAGCGCGTGGGCCGGAGGTCAACACTCATGCCGGCCGCGAGTACGACCTGTGGGTGTGGATGCAACAGCTGAGCGTTGGCACGCTGCTGGAACCGTGATGGGTACCAGTAGATGCACGCCATGCGTGGATGGTTTCCCGCGGAATCCGCTGTATTCAGTGTCGGCTTCTGCGACCGAAGGCCGCCATTGCGCCCGTTGACCAGGCCGCCACGCTGTAGGGCTTTGCCGCGCTTTCAGCTTCCTGCGCGCGATGGGTCATAGATGCAAACTCATTCAACAAGCCGGTTGATCCAGGCCAGATATACAGGTGTTGCGGGATGACTCGCAATTCTGTGGAGCAATGTGGTCGTGATGAAGTTCCTTCTGCTGTGCGGTGCCTTCGTGGCGATCGCCGTGAATGCACCTGCACCGGATGAAGAGGCGGGCGCAGTCGGGCAATGGCTGCAGCAACGCGTCATGCAGGCGGCTGCACAGGCGAGCACGTCTCCTGCGGGCAGCTACCGTGTCGTGCGGTTGGCAGACCTGGATGCGCCCGAACAAGTGAAGCAGCAGCTTCGCGCTGACATCAAACGATCCAACGGTGTCGTGCAGGCTGCAGCAGGGAACATCCCCTCACAGGCTGAAATGCTGGCGACCGTGCCCCGCACTCAGCGGTCGGCGTCGGAACTGCGCCAGCGCCTGCCGCAGCCGCCCAGCAGCCTGGCAGCCAGCCTCCTGGGTCCGGCCGAGCTGATAGGGATGGAGCCCAGTGGCGCGCTGGAGGGAGGCAGGTCCTCGGGACTGAGCCGTTTCTTCCAGTTGGAAGGCGTCGGCGTCGTGGAATTCAGCGAGAACAACTTCGTCGCTGCGGGCACGCATATCGAGGTCATCGCCGAGGCACAGAACACAACGGTGAAAGGCGCGCCCGCGCACGTGAAGAAGAGCGCGGACAGTGCCGGCCGCACCCGCGTCGAGCTTGCCTGGACAGGAGACAGCAAGACCTACAGCTTGATCGCCACCGGCGAACGGGGGAGCGACGTGGAGCGCAACGCGCGAGTGCTGCACGACATCGCTGCGGATATTGTGGATTAGCGGCGCTGCGAGAGTCATCCACGCATGGCGTGGATCTACTATGGATGCACGCCATGCGCGGATGCGTGTTCCGGCAACAACCCGCGCGCCCGGTCAGGGCGCGCGCTTGGCATACCGCTGCGCGATCACGCCGCAGACGATCAGCTGGATCTGGTGGTAGATCATCACGGGCAGCACGATGGCGCCCAGGCTGCCGCCGGCGAACAGCACCTTGGCGATCGGCACACCGGTGGCCAGGCTCTTCTTCGAGCCGCAGAACACGATGGCGATCTCGTCTTCGCGGTTGAAGCGCAGGCGGCGGGCAATGAAGGTGATCAGCGGCATGGCGATGCCCAGCAGCACGGCGGCAACCACCGCTACGGCCAGCAGCGAGAGCAGCGGCGTCTTGCTCCACAGGCCCTCGGTGACGGCCTCGCCGAACGCCGAGTACACCACCAGCAGGATTGTGGCCTGATCGGTATAGCGCAGCAGCGCGCGCTGCTTCTCCACCCAGCCGGCGATCCACGGCCGCAGCAGGTGGCCGGCCACGAACGGCACCAGCAGCTGCAGCATGATGCCGCCGATCGCATGCAGCGGATCGTGGATGCCGCCGGAGGTTCCGGCCAGTGCGGTCAGCAGCAGGGGCGTGAGGAACACGCCAAGGATGCTCGACAGTGAAGCACTGCACACCGCTGCGGGTACGTTGCCGCGCGCCATTGAAGTGAACGCGATGGACGACTGCACGGTGGAGGGCAGGGTGCACAGGAACAGCACGCCCAGGTAAAGCTCCGGGGTCAGCAGCCAGCCGGACAGCGGCTTGAACATCAGGCCCAGCAGCGGGAACAGGATGAAGGTGCAGGCCAGGATGGTCAGATGCAGCCGCCAGTGCAGCATGCCGCCGATGATCGACTCACGCGGCAGGCGCGCGCCATGCAGGAAGAACAGCGCTGCGATGGCCACCGTGGTGACGTCGTCGAGGACGATGGCGGCGGCGCCCTTCATCGGCAGCAGCGAGGCCAGGCCGACGGTGCACAGCAGGGCGAGGGTGAAGTTGTCAGGTCGCAGGCGCGACCACCAGCGGGTCATGGTGGGCAGAGTCCTTGGGGCGGAGGAGTCAGGGTGAAGCGGCGGGCGCGGCCAGGCGTTGGCGGGTGGCAGCTTCCAGCGACGTCAGGCCGGCACGTTGGCCGAGCTGCAGGGCCTGTTCCGGGCTGGCGTGTTCGTAGCGCGCAGTGACCAGGCCGAGCACGGCACCGGCGCGGTTGCCGGACGCGCAGTGCAGCAGCACCGGACCTGCGCTCTGCTGCAGGGCCTGGTGGACGGCGCGCAGGTTGGCCGCATCCAGGCCATCGGCCCCGGCCACGGGAATGCGTACGTAGCGCAGGCCCAGCGATTCGGCCATGCCGGCTTCGTCGAAGCCGCGGTCCTCATCCGGCTGGCGCAGGTCGATCACCGTGCGCACGCCCTGCGCAGCCAACGCCTGTAGTTGTGTGGCGCTGGGCTGGCCGCCGGCATACAGGCCGGGGCGGACTTCATTGAGAGGGGCGGTTTCGGCCAGGGCCGTCAGCGGCAGGCAGAGCGACAACAACAGCAGGCAGGTCAGGCGCAGCAGCATGGTCTTCTCCGGGAAAGCAATCTGCCGCTACAGGCGCAGTCCGGCGCGGGCCTTCAGCAGCTCGCGCAGTTCGTACTTGTCAGTATCGTCCAGACCCTGCTGGCGCTGCTTTGCCAACAACTCCTCCAGACGTTGCACCAGCAGCTGTTTCTCCAGCTGGGCCACGGCGTCGTGCAGTTCCTGGGTCCAGCTGGCTTCAGTGCCAGGCAGCGTCTGCGCCGCCAGCGTATGCAGCGAGGCCTGCTCTTCACGGCCGTCGAAGTGTTCCAGCAGGGCGCCGGTACTGATGTCCGGGCGCTGCTCGACCAGCCCCAGCAGTTCCAGCAGCAGCTCCACCCCGGGCAGGCGCAGGCCCTGGAAGTGATGCTGGCCGCCCAGCGTGAGCGCCAGCGAGGGCTGCTGCAGCAGCACGGCGATCGCGCCGCGCACCAGGCTGCGCTTGGCCACCGGCTGGATCGTTCGCGAGGGCTGGCGCTGCGGCATTGGTGCGCGCGCGGACGCGGCATTGCCGCCGAGGCCGGTCAGCTGCGCCAGCTGCTGCTTCATCAGGTCGCCGAAGGCGCCATCGGGAATCTGCGCCAGCATCGGCTTGGCGCGCTCGGCCAGGCGTGCCTTGCCGTCCAGCGTGCCCAGGTTGATCTCGCGGGTGAGTTCGTCGAAGAAGAACTGCGACAGCGGCGTGGCCTGCTTCAGGCGCTCGTTGAACGCCTCGGCGCCTTCCTTGCGCACGATGGTGTCCGGGTCTTCGCCGTCGGGCAGGAACAGGAAGAACGCCTGGCGGCCATCCTTCATGCGCGGCAGCACCGACTCCAGCGCCTTCCAGCCGGCACGGCGGCCGGCGGCATCACCGTCGAAGCAGAAGAACACGTCCGGCGCGTTGCGGAACAGCAGCTCGGCATGGTCCGGCGTGGTCGCGGTGCCCAGCGTCGCCACCGCCTGGGTGACCCCGAACTGGAACAGCGAGACCACGTCCATGTAGCCCTCGACCACGATCAGCCGCTCGATCTTCTGGTTGGCCTGGCGCACCTGCCACAGGCCGTACAGTTCGCGGCCCTTGTGGAACAGCGCGGTCTCGGGCGAGTTGAGGTACTTGGGGCCGTCGTCCTTCTCGAACACGCGGCCGCCGAAGGCGATGACCCGGCCACGACGGTCGAAGATCGGGAACATCACCCGGTCGCGGAACTTGTCGTAGACGTGGCCGCGGTCGTTCTTGGAGAACAGGCCGGCGCGATCGAGCAGCTTCATGCGCCGCTCGTCCTTGCCCAGCGCATCGCGCAGGCCGCTGTAGCCATCCGGCGCATAGCCGATCTGGAAGCGCGCCCGGTTTTCCTCATCGACGCCACGGCCGTCGAGATAGCTGCGTGCCTTGTCGCTGCCCTGCAGGTTGTTCTGGAAGAACCTGGTGGCCGCCTCCAGCGCCGAGTACAGCTCGCGGCTGTCATCCTGCTGCTGGGGGCTGCGTGGGTTCTCGTTGCGCGGCACTTCCATGCCGGCGCGCTTGGCCAGTTCATCCACCGCATCGAGGAACTCGAGGCGGTCGTAATTCATCAGGAAGCTGATCGCGGTGCCGTGCGCGCCGCAGCCGAAGCAGTGATAGAACTGCTTGGTGGGCGAGACCGTGAACGAGGCCGAGCGCTCGTCATGGAATGGGCAGCGCGCCGCGTACTCCTTGCCCTGGCGCTTCAGCGGCACGCGGCTGCCCACCACCTCGACGATGTCGGTGCGGGCCAGCAGGTCGTCGATGAAAGCGTCGGGGATACGGGCCATGGGCAACAGAACGGGGCGCGGCCGCCAGGGCGCGCTGCAGGGGGCGGCAGGTTCCCCTAGTTTACTCGCTGGCGATGCCGGGACCGGCCTGTTGGCCTTCAGTGCCGGCACGGGCCAGCTGCGCCCGTGCATGCTGGCGTTCGTCGATCACCGCGGTCATCAGCGCACCGACGAAGAACACGGCGGTGGCGTAGTAGATCCAGACCAGCGCGATCACCAGTGCGCCCATCGACCCGTAGGCACTGCCCGGGGCCACGGTAGCGATGTAGACGCCGATGCCATAGCGGCCCAGGGTGAAAAGCACCGAGGTGATGGCACCGCCGATGAAGGCCTGGCGCCAGGCCACGCGGCGGTCCGGCAGGTAGTGGTAGAGGAAGGCGAAGGCCAGCGTGTACAGCAGCAGCGAGGTCAGGTAGCCGATCGCAGGCAGTACCGAGGGCAGCTGCGCGAACACCACCTGCAGGGCGGTGGTGGCGGTCATCGACAGGATCAGCAGGAAGCCCAGCGCCAGCACCACGCCGAACGAGAACACGCGCTTGCGCAGCCAGGCCTTGATGCCCTCCAGGCGCTGGCCGCTGGTGTGGAAGATCCGGTTCAGCGCGTTCTGCAGCTGGGCGAACACGGCGGTGGCACCGACGAACAGCAGCAACGTGCTCCACAGCCCGGCCAGCGATCCGACGCTGGGCTGGCTGTTGGCGTTGTGCAGCACGGTGTCGGCGACGCTGGCCACGCTGCTGCCGGCCACCGAGCCGATCTGGCTGATCAGTGCCTGTTGCGCGGGCGGGTACAGCGAGGCGGTCAGCCACAGCAGCAGCACCAGCAGCGGCGCCATCGACAGCAGGGCGTAGAAGGAGACCGAGGCGGCCTGGGTCAGCACGTCGATTTCGACGAAGCGCTTGGCCACCGCCATCGGAAAGCTGTCCTGCAGGCGATCAGCGTAGTGGCGAAGCCGTGCGGGGATGCCGTGGGGGGGCGTGTCGGCGGGGGAGTGCGATGGCTCGACCATGGGGATGTTGTAGCAGCCGGGGGTCGAAGGTGCGGTGAAGCGGGTGCATCGATGGGGTCAGAGCCCTTCCGCAGGGCGAAAGGGATCCGACCCCGGCAAGGGCTTATGCCAGCTGCTGCTTGACCAGCTTGGACACCAGGCCCATGTCGGCCTGGCCGGCGAGCTTGGGCTTCAGCGCGCCCATCAGCTTGCCCATGTCGGCCGGGCCGGAAGCACCGGTTTCGGCGATGGCGGCCTGGATGGCGGCCACGATCTCGGCTTCACCCATCTTGGCCGGCAGGTAGGCTTCGATGACCACGATCTCGGCACGCTCGATCTCGGCCAGGTCTTCGCGGTTGGCGGCTTCGAACTGGCTGACCGAGTCCTTGCGCTGCTTGACCATCTTGTCGAGCACGGCGATCACGGCGGTGTCATCCAGCTCGATGCGCTCGTCCACTTCGCGCTGCTTGATGGCGGCGTTGATCAGGCGGATCACGCCCAGCTTGTGCTTCTCGCCCGCCTTCATGGCGGCCTTCATGTCTTCGGTGAGCTGCTGCTTCATGCTCATGAGGAACCTCGTGGTGGTAGGTAGGGCGGGGCGGATGCCCGGACCCGGAAACGCAAAAAGCCGGCGACGCTCGCGCGTGCCGGCTTCGGCTTCACCGCGGAAGGACGAGCCCGCCGCAATGAAGATGCGTCCGATCAGTACAGGCGCTGACGCTTGGTGACGTCGCGCGACGAGCGGCGCAGCTGACGCTTCACAGCAGCGGCAGCCTTGCGCTTGCGCTCCTGGGTCGGCTTTTCGTAGAACTCGCGCTTGCGGGTTTCGGCCAGCACACCGGCCTTTTCGCAAGTGCGCTTGAAGCGGCGAAGAGCAAACTCGAAGGGCTCGTTCTCGCGGACTTTGACGCTGGGCATGGAATCTCCGGGACACAGTAGAACCGGGTCACGCCCGGCGAGCCGCACATTATAGCGGCGAATAGACAAACTGCAAGCGGCCAACCCTGAATACGGGCCAGAGGTTCGAAAGCAGTGAGACCTGCGCGTCCCCCGAGGAGGCGGCAGGGGCGTCATAATAGCAGGCATGCGAGTCCTTGGCATCGAATCTTCCTGTGATGAGACCGGCGTGGCGGTGTATGACACCGACCTGGCCGGCAGCGCGGCCCTGCGCGCCCATGCGGTCTACAGCCAGATCGCCCTGCACGCCGAATATGGCGGTGTGGTGCCCGAGCTGGCCAGCCGCGACCACGTGCGCAAGCTGCTGCCGCTGGTGCGCCAGACCCTGGCCGAGGCCGGCCTTGGCGTGGGCGACATCGATGGCGTGGCCTACACCGCTGGCCCCGGCCTGGTCGGCGCCCTGCTGGTGGGCGCGGGCGTGGCGCGTTCGTTGGCCTGGGCGCTGGAGGTACCCGCAGTGGGTGTCCACCATATGGAAGGCCATCTGCTGGCGCCGTTGATGGAAGACGACCCGCCGCAGGCGCCGTTCGTGGCCCTTCTGGTGTCCGGTGGCCATACCCAACTGGTGGCGGTGGACGCGATTGGCCAGTACCGCCTGCTGGGCGAGACCCTGGACGACGCAGCCGGCGAGGCCTTCGACAAGACCGCCAAGCTGATGGGCCTGCCGTACCCGGGCGGCCCGCAGCTGGCCAGGCTGGCCGAGCAGGGCACGCCGGGCGCGTACCGCTTCGCACGGCCGATGACCGACCGCCCGGGGCTGGATTTCAGCTTCTCGGGCCTGAAGACCCAGGTCCTGATGGCCTGGCGCGACAGTGACCAGAGCGAACAGACCCGCGCCGACATCGCCCGTGGCTTTGAAGATGCCGTGGTCGAGACCCTGTCGATCAAGTGCGAGCGCGCGCTGGAAGCCGCGGGGACCAACGTGATCGTGGTGGCCGGTGGCGTCGGTGCCAACACGCGCCTGCGCGCACGCCTGAAGCAGATGGCCGAGCGCCTCGGCGGCCGTGCCTGCTTCCCGCGCCCGGCACTGTGCACCGACAACGGCGCGATGATCGCCTTCGCCGGCGCACTGCGCCTGCAGGCCGGCCAGCACAGCCCGCCGAAGGTGGACGTGACCCCGCGCTGGGACATGGCCACCCTGCCGGCGGTGTGAACCCCGACCGCCGCGCTCTGTAGCGTCGAGCCATGCTCGACTGCGCGTGATCGAGGCTACGCACGCGCACCCAACGGCGACGCCGCCAGCACGGTCGTGGCCCGCTCGTGGCGCTGCAGCCACTCCAGCGTATGCGGGCAGCGCGCATGGATCAGCCGCCCGATCGCGGCCAGGTCGGCACCGAGGTCGCGTTCCAGGATCGGTTCGTGGTGGACGATGCGGTTGCGCAGGTGGCGGATGCGGCCGATGTCTGTATGCATGGCTTTCCTGATCACGCTTGGATGAGCTGCAGGCGCATGGCGCAGAACCGTCCCGAGCGCCGGTATCCACAGCGTGTCGTCGAAGCGACAGGTGAAGAGCTGCTGCCAGAACACCATCGGCAGGTCAGCGACGATCCCGGGTGTATCTGTTGCGCGGCTGGCGGCCTGTTCCAGCGCGACTCTGGCTGAGGTGGATGAAGAGGCAGGTAGCCTGCGTCGGAAGGCGTCGTTCCAAGGCCACTGCGGGCCGTGCTGTCGGGCCAATGCCGATGCCGCTGCGTTGCGTGTGACCACTTCGCACAGGTGGACCGGCATCAGCAACGCGCCGCACATCCGCATGTTCCACACGTACACGGATTCGGCAGTAACGTCAGGGCCGCAGCTTGATGCGATTCTCTCGTAGGTCGACAACCGCTCCGCTGACAACGCGCGCCTCAATGCATCGTATGCAGCCATCTTGAAGTGCGGTGGTGAAGGGAAGACGCAGGTTGTCGAGGGATCGAGTCGGCCACCATCAGGAAACCTCCTTGCGTGCGTCGCCTGTTTCCCGCGTTTCGGCCGGGGCGAATACGAGGGTCTGCGGTGTCGGGATTGGCCTTGACCCACCGTTTGATGACTGACTAGTCTGGGCACCTGCGCCACCGGGACTCGCGGCTTGAGAAAGCTCCCCCCGGGGACAAAGGTAGTACCAAAGGGCCCCGCTAGCGGAGCCCTTTGTTTTTTCTGGTGCCGCGTCCCTGCCGGCCGCCTACCGCCCGTTCCGGTCAGGCTCACCGCCGTGCCGTTACCATGGTTGCCTGTATTCGGCTGGTAACCGCAATGGACAAGGTTTTCATCGAGGGGCTGACGATCGACGCCCTGATCGGTATCTACGATTGGGAACGACGGATCCGCCAGGACCTGGTGTTCGACCTGGAAATGGGCTTCGACAACCGTCGCCCCGCAGCCACCGACGACATCGCCCACACCCTGAACTACAAGGCGGTGAGCAAGCGCCTGGAGCAGTTCGTGCGTGAGTCGGAGTTCGGCCTGGTCGAGACCCTGGCCGAGCGCTGCGCGCAGATCGTGCTGGACGAGTTCGACGTGAAGTGGCTGCGCCTGAAGCTGAGCAAGCCGGGCGCGGTGCGCGGCGCGCGCGCGGTGGGCGTGATCATCGAACGCACGCGGGACTGACCCGGTAGTGCCGGCCGCTGGCCGGCAATTCCAACAACAACGACAAAGCAAGGAGACAACCGATGGTGGACGCGGTGGTGGCGGTACAGTGGCTGGAAAAGCTGCAGAACACACTGGAACCCTATCCCGGCGCCTACCTGGCGTTGATGATCACGGCGCTGCTGGTCGCAGCGGGCCTGGCCAACTGGGTAACCAAGCGCATTCTGGTGCGCGGGCTGCGGCGACTGCTGCAGCGCCTGCCGGGAGCCGAGTCCGGGCGCGGCAGCCATCTGATGCGGGTGATCTCGCGCCTGTCCAACGTGGTGCCCAGCCAGGTGATCGCCTCGGGCATCACCCTGATACCTGACCTGCCGCCAAACCTGGTCAACGTCATCATCAAGCTGTGCATCGTGTGGGCCGTACTGACGGTGTCGATGGCGTTCTCGCATGCGCTGGACGCGGCCAACAGCCTGTACGAACGCAAGCCAGATGCACGCAACAAGCCGATCAAGGGCTACCTGCAGGTGGTCAAGATCGTGGTGTTCGTGGCTGCCGGCCTGACCATCATCGCCACCCTGTTGGGCGTAGCGCTGGGCCCGCTGGTCACCGGCCTCGGCGCGGCCACCGCGGTGCTGATGCTGATCTTCCAGGACACCATCCTGTCGCTGGTGGCCAGCGTGCAGATCAGCGGCGATGGCCGCGTGCGCATCGGCGACTGGATCGAGATGCCCAGTCAGAACGCCGACGGTGACGTCATCGACATCGCGCTGCACACCGTGACCGTGCAGAACTTCGACAAGACCATCACCACCATCCCGACCAAGAAGCTGGTGACCGAGTCGTTCAAGAACTGGCGCGGCATGCAGGAGGCCGGTGGCCGCCGCATCAAGCGCGCGCTGTACCTGGACCAGCACAGCGTCGGCTTCCTGGACGAGGGTGACCTGGCTTTCCTCGGCGAGTTCGCGCTGCTGCGCGACTACCTGCACGAGAAGGCGCAGGAGCTGGGGCAGTGGAACGGGCGCCTGCGCGAACAGGGCGTGGCCGAGGTCAACAGCCGCCGGGTGACCAACCTGGGCACGTTCCGCGCCTATGTGGAGCGCTACCTGCGCAGCCATCCGGGCATCCATACCGACATGACGTTGCTGGTACGGCAGCTGCAGCCGACCACCGAGGGCCTGCCGCTGGAGCTGTACTGCTTCACCCGCAGCACCGCCTGGGGCGAGTACGAGGCGGTGCAGTCGGACATTTTCGACCACCTGCTGGCGATCCTGCCGGCCTTCGGGCTGCGGGTGTTCCAGGCCTCCAGCGATGCCATGTTGATGGCCGGGCAGCGCCTGTTGGCCGGCTCGGAGTAAGCTGCGAGGCCTCCGGCGGGACCGTACGGATCCGGCTGGAGCCTGAAACTGAATGACGAAACCTCTCGCCAAATGGCTCGGGACCGCTAGAATGCCGGGCTTGTAAACGTTTTCATCAAGGACTGCTGGTGGCCTCCGATCGCATCGAATCCCTCATTGCCCAGATGACCGTCGAGGAAAAGGTCGGCCAGCTGGGTGTCTTCGCGGACATGGTCCGCCCGTTCGCCCCGGACGTGAACCCGGAAGCCAACGTGCGCAATGCCGACCAGGTGCTGCAGCAGGTGCGCGAGGGCAAGGTCGGCTCGCTGTTCAATGGTGTCGGCGCCGAGCTGGGCCGCCGCATCCAGCAGGTCGCCACCGAGGAGAGCCGCCTGGGCATCCCGGTGATCCTGGCCGCCGACGTCATCCACGGCATGCGCACCGTGTTCCCGATCCCGCTGGGCGAGGCTGCCAGCTTCGAACCGGACCTGGCCGAGCGCACCGCCCGCGCCACCGCCATCGAAGCGACCGCCGCCGGCCTGCACTGGACCTATGCGCCGGCCGTGGACATCGCCCGCGACCAGCGCTGGGGCCGTGGCGCCGAAGGTGCCGGTGAGGACGTGGTGCTGGGCTGTGCCTTCGCCGCCGCCCGCGTGCGCGGCTTCCAGGGCAGCGACCTGCGCGCCGACGATTCGCTGCTGGCCACGCCGAAGCATTTCGCTGCCTATGGCGCGGTGATGGCCGGCATGGAATACAACATGGTGGACATCTCGCCGCAGACCCTGCGCGACGTGCACCTGCCGCCGTTCAAGGCCGCTTTCGATGCCGGTGCGATCACCGTGATGTCCTCGTTCAACGACATCAACGGCGTGCCGGCCAGCGCCAACGCCGAACTGCTGACCGACATCCTGCGCGGTGAGTGGAAGTTCCCGGGCGTGGTGATCTCCGATTACACCGCCGACATGGAACTGGTCGCGCACGGCTACGCCGCCGATGACCGCGATGCCACCGCCAAGGCGTTCACCGCCGGCCTGGACCTGAGCATGCAGAGCGGTTTCTACGCCGAGCACCTGCCGGGCCTGGTCGAGAGCGGCGAAGTGCCGATGTCGGTGCTGGATGAGGGCGTGCGCCGCATCCTGTGGCTGAAGGAAACCATCGGCCTGTTCGACGATCCGTACCGTTCGCTGGACCCGGCACGCGAAGCCGATACCTCGCACATCGCCGCGCATGACGCACTGTCGCGCGATGCCGCACGCCGTTCGATCGTGCTGCTGAACAACCGCGACAACGTGCTGCCGCTGCAGAAGACCGGGCAGAAGATCGCGCTGATCGGCCCGTTCGTGCAGGACCGCGAGAACATCGAAGGCTGCTGGACGCTGTTCGGCGACAAACAGCGCTATGTGGACCTGGAAACCGGCGTGCGTGCCGCCATCGGCGATGAAGCGCTGCTGGAGATCGTGCCGGGCTGTGATCTGGAAACCGCGATTCCCGGTGGCACCGAAGCGGCCGTGGCCGCCGCCCTGCGCGCCGACGTGGTGGTGCTGGCGCTCGGCGAACCGCAGCGCTACAGCGGTGAAGCGCAGTCGCGCGTGGAGATCACCCTGCCGCCGGCACAGCAGGCGCTGGCCGAGGCCGTGGCGATGACCGGCAAGCCGCTGGTGGTGCTGCTGCGCAACGGCCGTGCGCTGGCGCTGCAGGGCGCGGTGCGCAATGCACAGGCGGTCGCGGTGACCTGGTACCTGGGCACGCAGACCGGCCATGCCGTGGCCGACGTGCTGTTCGGCGATTACAGCCCGTCCGGCCGCCTGCCGGTCAGTTTCCCGCAGGTGTCCGGCCAGCAGCCGTACTTCTACAACCACCCGCGCACCGGCCGCCCGGAGCTGCCGACCATGTCGGAGTTCAAGGCGCGCTGGCGCGAGATTCCGAACGAGCCGCTGTACCCGTTCGGCCACGGCATCGGCTACACCTCGTTCGACTACGGCGTGCCGCAGCTGAGTGCGGCCCAGCTGGGCTGGGACGAGACCCTGACCCTCACCACCACGCTGACCAACAGCGGTGAAGTGGCAGGCGAGGAAGTGGTGCAGCTGTACATCCACGACCGCGTGGCCAGCCGCGTGCGCCCGGTGCGTGAACTGAAGGACTTCCGCAAGGTGGCATTGCAGCCGGGCGAGTCGGCGGAGGTCGTGTTCACCCTGACCCGCGAGCAGCTGGCCTTCACCGGCCGCGACGGCGTGCTGCGTGCCGAGCCGGGTCAGTTCGAGGTGTGGGTGTGCGCCTCGTCGGCCGCTGGCGAAGCGGTGCAGTTCGAACTGCTGAAGGGCTGATCGAAGAAAAAGGGGACGGAGGGAATTAAGTCGTTTGTGCCATAGACGACTTAATTCCCTCCGTCCCCTTTTTGTTGCCATCACTGGCCCGGCGCTACCATCGGGGCCTTGATCCGATGGAGTTCGCGCATGCGCAAGATGGCTTTCCTTGTTCCGGCCCTGCTGCTGGCCGCCTGTTCGCAGCCGGCACCGCCGGCCGAGCCTGCTGCCGATGCGCCGCCGCCGATGACCGGTTCCACCCCGGCCGAAGCGGCAGCCAGCACCACGCCGGACCCGGCCGCTGCACCGCAGGCAGCGGCAGAACACGCCAGCGAAAACGCCGTCCCCGCCGCGGCCGAAGAGGGCGACGCACGCGCGCGCATCGACAGCGTGCTGGGCGACGCGGCGCAATACGAGAAGGTGTTCAACGCGTTCAAGACCGCCGTGGTCGGTGGTGACCGCGCGGCCGTGGTGGAGGAAGTACGCTTCCCGCTGAACATCGCTGGTGGCAAGAAGATCAGCGGGCCGGGCGAGTTCCAGCGCAACTACGAGAAGATCATCACGCCGGCGGTGGTCAAGGCGATGTCCGGGCAGGACTTCGGCAAGGTGTTCGTCAACCAGCAGGGCGTGATGATCGGTGATGGGCAGGTCTGGCTGACCGGCGAGTGCCTGGACAAGGCCTGCGCCCGCACCGAGGTGAAGGTCGGCACCATCCAGTAAACGAGAACGGCCCCGCGTGCGGGGCCGTTGGGTAGGGGCGATGCCGGCCAGCGGCCGGCACTGCCGGGCGTCAGGTCTTCGGGGTGAGCTTCAGCAGGCGTGCCTTGCTGCCGTCTTCCAGCAGCCACAGCGCGCCATCCGGGCCCTGTTCCACTTCGCGGATGCGCTCGCCCATGTTGAAGCGCTCGGCTTCGCGCGCGCTGTCGCCGTCGAAGGCCACGCGCACCAGCGAGGTGGAGGACAGGCCGCCGATGAAGCCGCTGCCCTTCCACTGCGGGAACAGGGTGCCGCTGTAGATCACGAAGCCGGCCGGGGAGATCACCGGCGTCCAGGTCACCTTCGGCGCGGCGAATTCCGGACGGGTGTCGTGGTCGGGAATCGGGCGGCCATCGTAGTGGTTGCCATTGGAGACAATCGGGTAGCCGTAGTTGGCGCCGCGTACGATCAGGTTCAGTTCGTCACCCCCGGCCGGGCCCATCTCGTGTGCCCACAGCTTGCCGTTGGCATCGAAGGCCATGCCGAGGATGTTGCGGTGGCCCAGCGACCATACCTGTGCGGCGACGCCCCCCTGCGAGGCGAACGGATTGTCGGCGGGCAGGCTGCCATCGTCGTTGAGGCGGATGATCTTGCCGAGGTTGCCGCTCATGTCCTGCGCCGGATCGAATTTCTGCCGCTCGCTGGAGCTGATCCACAGCTTGCCGTCCGGGCCGAAGGCGAGGCGGTGGCCGTAGTGGCCCTCGCCGCTGACCTTGGGGCTCTGCCGCCAGATCACCTTCAGGTCCTTCAGCTGGCCGGCGCCGTTGGCGTCCAGCGCCAGCGTGGCACGGGCGACGGCGGCACCACGGGTATCCAGCGTGCCTTCCTCGGCGTAGCTGAGGTAGATCACGTGGTTGCGGGCGAACTGTGGATGCAGGATCACGTCGCCGAAGCCGCCCTGGCCGCCATAGGCAACCTTCGGCACGCCGGTGATCTCATGCTTCTGGCCGCTGGCCAGATCCAGATGCTGCAGCTTGCCGCGCTTCTCGGTGACCAGCAGGCTGCCGTCGGGCAGGAAGGTCATCGCCCACGGTTGGTCGAAGCGGCTGACTTCGGTGGCGGTGAACGGGCGTTGGTCGGCGGCGCTGGTGGAAGCGGCGTTGGCGGCGGCCGGTGTCGTATCCGGACCGGCAGCATTGCAGGCGGAGGTGGCGAGGATCGGCACCAGGCCGAGGGCGAGCAGCAGGGGCGTGCGGGTCATGGGTATCTCCAGTGCGGGGATGCGGATGGCCGGGCTGTCCCTTGTATACCATCGCAGCCGTGACCGTCGTGGCCCGAAGGTCCTGCGACCCCTGTGCGGCGGCTGTGGGATCGTCTAGGGTGGGCACGCCCGGGCAAAGCGTGCCCGTCTGACTGCCAAGGATCTGCAATGAACACTGCCATGCCCCACAAGCCGTCCACCGCCTTCATTGCCGCCTCATGGGTGGCGCTGCTGCTGGGGGCCGCGGCCTACCTGATCGGCCTGTTCAACGCCACCTCGATGGCGCTCAACGAAAAGGGCTACTACCTGACCCTGCTGTTGTTCGGGCTGTTCGCGGCGGTCTCGCTGCAGAAGAGCGTGCGTGATCGCGTCGAGGGCATCCCGGTCAGTGGCCTGTACTACGCGCTGTGCTGGTTCGCGCTGCTGTCGGCACTGATGCTGCTGCTGGTCGGGCTGTGGAACGCCACCCTGGCATCGAGCGAGAAGGGCTTCTACGGCATGGCGTACGCGCTGTCGCTGTTCGGTGCGGTGGCGGTGCAGAAGAACACCCGCGACCTGATCGCCGCCGGTGGCGGCGAGAGCAGGCGCAGTGCGGTCGTGCCGCCGCTTCCGGAACAGGAATGATTCTGTAGAGCCGAGCCCATGCTCGGCTCTACACAAGTCCGGCGCTATCGCTTCAGCCGCGGATCCGCCAGCTGCGCTTCCTCCCAGCCACGGCGCACCGCGCTGCGTGCCTGTGCCCAGTCCAGGCGGCTGCGGCCGCGCTCGCTGGCCCAGCGTGATTCCAGCTCGCCCTCCACCTCTTCGTAGGCGCGGATGATGTCCTGCGCACGCGCGGCGTGGCCGATGCGGTAGGCCGGTTCATAATCCTCGAAGAACAGCTGGTCGTCGTAGTACGGCTCGGCGGTGTAGCGCTCGCGCCAGAAGTTGCTGACCGCGTCGCGCGGCGTGCTGTCGTCCGGTACGCGGCCGGGAATCTGGTACTCGGTCATGGAGGGGCTCCGTTGTGGACGAAGCCTGATCCTGCCTGTGGGCGGGTTAACGGCCGGGGCCGGCAGCGTGATTGCCAGATCAATCTGCCGGCGTGGCGCGCCACCGTTCACCCGGCGTCGGCGTCCTTGCGTGGCAGTTTGTAGATCACCGCGCCGATGGCGAACGCCACCAGCGCGGCGGCGATGTTCTGCCAGCTGGCACTGGCGAACAGCGCCAGGCACAGCAGCAGCGCAAGCACGGGAATCAGCGGGCCGCCGGGCAGTTTCAACGCGCCCGGGCGGTCGGCGTAGCGCTTGGCCAGCACCAGCACCGCAGCAGCGGTACCGATGTAGGCGAACAGGCGCGTGGTCATCGACAGCAGCGCCAGCTGCACGAACGAACCGGACAACGCCAGGCCAAGCGCGATCAGGCCCTGGCACAGGATCGACGCGGCCGGGGTATGGAAGCGTGGATGTACCTGCGCCAGGATCTTCGGCCCATAGCCATCGCGTGCCAGCGCGAACAGGAAGCGCGGGCCCATCATCATCGTGTTGCTGTTGGTGCCGAGGATGGAAATGGTGGCACCGATGGTCAGGATCAGCGCCAGCGCCTCGCCACCGAATCCGGCGGCGGCATCGGCCAGCGGCGTAGCCGAGCTTGACAGGCCGGCCAGCGTGCCCTGCGCCACCACCTGCACCGCGCCGTAGATGACGGTGACAGTGATGATCATGGTGATCAGCGCGAACGGAATATCGCGGCGCGGATTGCGGTACTCGCCGGCGGCGGCCGGGATGTTCTCGAAGCCGGCGTAGGCGTACAGCAGCAGGAGCGCTGCCTCGCCCATGCGCTGCAGGTCGTGCGGGTCCGGGCGCTGGCCGGAGAACGCCAGCTGCGGATCAATGTAGAACGCGCCGATGGCCACGAACAGCAGCAGCGGCAGCATCTTGCCGATCACCAGCACCACGCCGGTGCGCGCGGCCGAGCGCACGCCGATGATGTTGACCCCGGTGAGGAAGCCCAGCGATACCACGATCACCGCGATGCGACCCAGGCCGGCGCCAGCCCACGGCCAGAAGCGTGCGACCGCATCGGCCAGCGCATTGCTGAGCGCCGCGGCCGAGCTGATGCGGGTCAGCCAGATCATCCAGCCGATCTCGAACCCGGCGAAGCGGCCGAACGCCTCGCGCGCATACAGGTAGCTGCCACCCGGTTCATCGAAGTAGCTGGCGGCCTGCGCATAGCACAGCACCAGCAGCGCGACGACGATGCCGGCGGCGACCACGCCCCACAGGCTGAAGGGCCCGAGCAGGGCGACGGTGGCGGCCGGCAGCAGGTAGATGCCGCTGCCGATCACATCGTTGATCGACAGGCCGACGATCTGCCAGCGGCTGACCGCGCGCTGCAGCTGCGGTTCGTCCTGCGCGCTCAACGGGCGTCTCCGCTCAGTGCGGGCAACTGCCACTGTGCCTGCAGGCGCTGGTACTCGGCGCGCGGCAGCAGCACGAAGCGCGGCGTGTCCTGCGGCCGCAGCCAGTCCAGCAGCGCCTGCATGCGTGCCTGCGGCATGGCGGTGCAGCCGGCCGTGGCTTCGCCGGGCTGGCGCCACAGGTGGGCGAAGATGCAGCTGCCCTTGCCGGGCTGGTTGTCCGGGTTGTGGGCGATCACGAAGCCCTGCTGGTAGCGCACGTCGCCCTTGTTGTGCAGGTCCAGCCGCATCGGCTCGGTGGAGCCTTCCACGGCTGCCTTTCCAACCTTTTTCGCGTCGACGATGCGGTTGTAGAACGGCGAGGCGGGCACGTCCATGCAGTAGCTGCTGTCGAGCATTGGCTGGTACGGCATCGCGGTGCCGGGGCGGGTGACGGCGTAGCCGAACGCGCTGCCGAGCGCGAACACACCGGCCGGGCTGCGGCCGTCGCCTTCCTGCTTCTGCGGGCCATCGGCCTGTGCCGGATGCAGGCCCAGCCCCCATGCGCTGCCGGTGCGGCCCAGGGCCACCGGGAATGGCTGCCCATGCGCGTGCCAACCCTTGCCATCGCGTACATACGCCTGCAGTTGGCCCTGGGTGCTGTCCCAGCCTTCGCTGGTGACCACGATCAACTGGCGCGCGCCGTCCAGCGGCGCAGCATGAACGGATAGAGCTGCGGCAAGCAGCAGCGCAGCGGTGGCAAGACGGACCAGCGATTTCATCAACGTGCGCTCCGGTCAGGAATCCAGCAGGTGGTCGATCCGCTCCAGGTTCACGGCCAGCTGCTGCTGGCGGTCCGGATTGGCGTGGCAGAGCAGCACGAACAGGAAATCCAGCAGGGCGTGCATGGCGCTACGGTACAGCAGCTGCGCGACCTGCGGCGTGCGGTCGTGCGCGCAGACCGCCAGTGCCGCATCCGCATGCGCGCGCAGCGGATTGGCGGTATGGCGGGTGATGGAAATCACCTTGCCCCCCATGTCCTGGAACTGCCGCGACAGCTGCGACAGCTGGGGCAGGCTGCCGAATTCGGAGAACACCAGCAGCACATCGTTCGGGCGTGCCGCCGACAGGTTGGCCAGCATCAGGACCGGGTCGGTATGCGGCACCACCAGCAGCCCGAGCAGCGACAGCCGCATGGCGAACTCGCGGGCGTACAGGCCGTCATCGCCCAGCCCGTACACGAACAGCTTCGGGGCGTCGTCGAGCAGCTGCACGATGCGTTCGATCTCCGCGCGCGGGTTGGCCTGGCGGGTTTCCTCTTCGGCCAGCGCCTTGCTGCGACGCAGGGCCTCGCCCAGGCGCAGGTAGTCGTCGCCGCTGTCCGGCTCGCTCGGTGCCTGCTGCGGGTCAGCCCCGGCGCGGGCGACATCCTGGCCGACGGAGTATTTCAGGTCCGGGTAGCCCTTGAAGCCGAGCTTCTGGCTGAACTTCACCACGCTGGACTGGCTGATGCCCAGTGCGCTGGCCAGCTGCTGGGACGAGTAATCGCGCAGCAGGTGTGCGTTGTCGAGGATGAAGTCGGCGATGCGGCGTTCGATGGCCGACATCTGCCCGCGCTCGGAACGGATCTTCAGCAGGGGCGGCATGCGGGGTGTCCGGGTGTCTGCAAAGGCGTTGCGGTTGGCAGCGTAGAGCGTGTCATGGAATGGGTCGGGCGGGTGGGGATTGCAGGGGACGCCGTGAATCCGTCCATGGAGGCTTGGCCGCCGCATCCATGCGGCGGACACCCCTGCAAGCCCCACCCGCCCGACCCCGGACAGATCGCGCGCGTGCCAGCCGCGAAGGGGTTACGGGATAGGGCAAAAACCAGAGCAACGTCGTCCACGCGCGGCGTGGATCTACGGTTCAACCCAGCATCTCCAGCCCGCGCACTTCGGTGATGCCCAACCCCGGCACGTCGCTGATGCTGATCTCCGATTCGTTGAAATGCACGCCACCGCTGACCGGGTCGAACTGGCCCAGCGACGGGCCGTCCAGATCGACCTTGGTGATCACATCGCTCTTGGCTACTGCCAGGTGCACCGCGGCGGCCACGCTGATGCTCGACTCGATCATGCAGCCGATCATGCACGGTACGCCGTAGATACCGGCGATGTCGGCGATGCGGATCGCGTTGGACAGGCCGCCGGTCTTCATCAGCTTGATGTTGATGATGTCCGCTGCGCGCTGCTGGATCAGGTCCATCACCTGGCTCGGGCTGAACACACTCTCGTCGGCCATCACCGGCGTGTTGACGCGGTCGGTGACGTACTTCAGGCCGCTGATGTCGGCGGCTTTCACCGGCTGTTCCAGCAGTTCCAGCACCACGCCGGCCTCTTCCAGCGTACGCATCGCATGCACCGCCTGCTTGGCGGTCCAGCCCTGGTTGGCATCCAGCCGCAGCAGTGCGCGGCCCTCGACGGCGGCATGGATCGCCTTGACCCGTTCGATGTCCAGGCCGATGTCCTTGCCGACCTTGATCTTCAGCGACTCGAAGCCGCGTTCGATCGCCGACAGCGAGTCGGCCACCATCTTGTCGATGTAGTCCACGCTGATGGTGATATCGGTGGTGATCACCGGGTCGCCGCCACCGAGCATCTGGTACAGCGGTGCACCATGCAGCTGCGCCCACAGGTCGTACAGCGCAATCTCCACCGCGGCCTTGGCACTGGTGTTGCGCTCCATCGCGCTCTGCACCAGCCCACACAGGCGGTTGAGGTTGACCACCTCCTGGCCGATCAGGCGCGGTGCGATGAAGTGGCGGATCGCTTCGATGATCGAGCCATGGGTATCGCCGGTGATCACTGCCGTGGCCGGCGCTTCGCCATAACCGGTGTGGCCGGTGTCGGTGCGGATCAGCACCACCACGTCCTCCACGGTCTCCACCGTGCGCAGGGCGGTCTTGAACGGCGTCTTCAGCGGCACGCGCAGCATGCCCAGTTCGATGGCGGTGATCTTCATTCAGGGAGTCTTGGCTCGCAGGCGCTGGATGTTGGTGATGCGGTCGATGTAGCGGACGCTGTCGCTGGCCATCATCGGCTCCAGCGGCGTGACCGAAACACCATTGAGATGGGCCTGCACACGCGTGCCGTCGGCACCGAACCAGCTGCCACCCGCCGTATCGTGGATGACCCAGGTGCGGCCGTCGACGTGGCCGATGGCCATCATCACGTGGCCGGGGATGTAGACCAGGTCGCCTACCTGCAGTTCGGTGACGGCGCGGTCGCGCACGATCTTGCCGTCCTTGCTGGTGAACGGCAGGCGGTCCAGCGCCGGGCTGACCGCCTGCGCGCTGGTATTGCGCGGCAGCAGCACGCCGAAGCTGCGGTAGATCTCCGAGACGAACCCACTGCAGTCGCGGGTGTCGTAGTCGTGGCCCCAGCCGTAGCGCTCGCCGAGGAACTTGAAGGCCTGCTGCAGCAGCAGGCGCGGGGTCAGCGGCAGGTAGCCGGCGGCGGTGTCCTGCGAGCGCGGCAGCAGCGCAGGGACCAGTTTCAGGCGGCCATCGGCCTCGCGTACCGGCAGCTGCACCACCCACGACGCATGCGCTTGTTGCCCGTTTACCGCCTTAGCAGCGGGCCAGTCGGCCAGCACCGGCAGGCGCACGCCCATGTCCAGTTGAAGGCGCGACACGCGCGGTTCTTCCGGGGTGTAGGCGGTCTGCGCGGTGGCACCGGTGATGATGCGGTAGGGTCCCTGTGCGCCGTAGCCGAGTACCGTGGCCTTGTCACCGCTGGCGATCGCGTCGGCCTCGACCCACGCGCTGTAGCGCTCGCTGTGCACGAACAGCCAGCGGCCATCGGCACTGCGATGCACCACGGCGACCTTGTCGCCGGGGAACAGCGCCGATTCCTGGAAGCGGTCGATGTCGGTGTCACCGACGCTGCTGAAAACGCGCTCGCGGGTGGGGAAGGTGCGCAGCGCTGCACGCTTCACCACCAGCCCATACTGCGGCGCTACCTGCGCGGGAATCGCCTCCAGCCCGAGGTTGGCTTCGATCGCGCTGCGCAATGCCGCTGTGATGGGCTGGCCCTTGTCGTTGTAGAGGGCGCGCGTCGGCCAGCTCGACAGTGCGCCGATGCTGCCGCGTACCGCCACCGCATCCAGCTGCGCAGGCAGTGCGGCGATGTCCTGGATGTGGCTGTCCTGCGCCCGCATCCGCGCGTTCTGCGCGTCGATCTGCGCGCGGTCGAGGATCGGCGCATCGGCGTTGTCCAGGCGCGCGGCCCAGTACTGCGGGGTCAGGAACGCCTCGTGCAGGCCGATCACATACGGCAGTGGTGCGCCGGGATCGGGTGCCGGAGTAGTCTGCGCAAAGGCCGGCGCCGCCAGCAGGCACAGCGCCAGGGTCAAGCGGCGCGGCCAATGCCGGTGCCGTTCGCGGGAAGCCAGGATCATGCGCTGCACACCCTCCTCGAATGCTTGTTGGAATATTTATTCCTTTCTGCCTCGAAATCAAGAATAAATTATTGACCGGCATCCCGGCCCGTGTTACACAGCCGTTACCACCCGCGCTGGGGAAGTGTCGCTGTGGATCCTGCCGTTCGCAAACCGCGTCTGACTGCTGCTGCCGGCCTGGGTGCCGCGCTGCTGCTGTGGGCGTGGTCGGCGGGCGCGGAGCCGCCACCCTCGGCCATCCAGTTCGCGCGGGTCGTGCAGATGATCGACGCGGGACGGTTCTCCGAAGCCCATAGCGAACTGAACACCTGGTCGGCGGCCGACGCGGCGGAGCCGGGCGTCAGTTTCGATGACATCGCGTTCCAGGAAGAACGCATGCGGCGCATCCGCCTGGACTTTTCCCTCGACGAAACCGCCGCCAAGGCTGCCGTGCGGCGCTGGATTCCCGACCTGACCGACGAGGAATTCGCGCGCTGGGATCAACTCGGCCTGATCGAGCACCTCGATATCGATGGTACGCGCTGGTACTTCAAGCGCGCACCGTCGAACCTGTTCCTGCTCAGCGATGAAGCACGTGCACGCCGCCGTGCGGATGCACCGATGCCGGCACCGGGCCCGAACGAAGTGCTCAACGCCCACCACGCGCGCGTGCTTGCCGCGGCCGAACAGAGCGGCAAGGCCTCGGTGCTGCCGCAGCGCATCGAATTCACCCAGTCGCTCACGGTGAAGGCCGATGCGGTGCCGGCCGGCGAGACCGTGCGCGCATGGATTCCGTATCCGCGTGAGATTCCCGGCCAGCAGGAACAGGTGCAGTGGCTGGGCAGTACGCCGGGCAAGGCCCGCGTGGCACCGGCAAGCACGCTGCAGCGCACCGCCTACCTGGAAGCCAAGGCCGTAGCCGGCAAGCCGACCCGCTTCGAGATCCGCTACGCGGTCACGATCTTCGCCCGGCATACCGCGATTGATCCGGCCAAGGTGCAGCCGACACCGGTCGAACCAGCGCTGCAACCCTACCTGTCCGAGCAGCTGCCACATGTGCGCTTCACTCCTGCACTGAAGCTGTTCTCCGACCAGGTGCTGCAGGGCGAGACGCGGCCGTATGAGGTGGTGCGCAAGCTGTTCGCTGCGGTGGATCGCATTCCGTGGGCCGGTGCGCGCGAATATTCCACGATCAGCAACCTCAGCGATTACGCGCTGCGTGCCGGCCATGCCGACTGCGGTCAGCAGACGCTGCTGTTGATCGCGCTGCTGCGCATGAACGGCATTCCCGCGCGCTGGCAGTCGGGCATGGTGTTCTCCGGCGATGGCAGTGGCTACAACAACCTGCACGACTGGGGACAGGTCTACCTGGCGCCGTATGGCTGGCTGCCGATGGACGTGACCACCGGCGCACTGGCCAGCGACGTGCCGGCCCTGCGCAACTTCTACCTGGGTGGCCTCGACGGCTACCGCATCGCCTTCAACGATGATTTCGGCCAGCCCTTGGTGCCGGCCAAACAGCACTTCCGCTCGGAAACGGTCGACTCGCAGCGCGGCGAGGCCGAGTGGGCAGGCGGCAACCTGTACTTCGACCAATGGAGCTACGACTTCCAGTGGCGGGTACTGCCAGCCAGGCAACGCTAGCGCGACACATCACACTCCACACCATTCAATTCTTGCAGGAGAGAGCAGGGGATGAAGGCTTACAGCATCACACGGGCGGCGTTGTACGTCGCGCTCGGGGCGTGCCTGGGCGTGATCGCGCCCAGCGCATTCGCACAGGACGGTTCAGTGGTTGGCCGGTTGAGCAGCGATGCCGGCCAGGTACCGGCCGGTGCCACGGTAACCGTACGCAATCCGGCCACGGGCTTCGTCCGTTCGGTACAGGCCGAAGCCAATGGCAGCTATCGCATCCCGCTGCTGCCGGTCGGCACCTACGAGATGGACGTGAGCTTGCCGGGAGGAGCGGCCAGTCGTGTTGGCCAGGTCACCGTCAGCCTGGGCAGCGCGACCACGGTGAACGTGCCGCTGGGTGCGGTCAGCACGCTGGGCACGGTCGAAGTGCGTGCCCCGCAGGTGGTGTCGATGGTGGACGTGAAGTCCACCGAGTCGGCCACCAACATTACCCGCGAGGAGTTGTCGCGCCTGCCGGTGGACCGTGACATCACCGCCGTGGCCCTGCTGGCGCCGGGCGCGGTGAAGGGCAAGGGCTCACTGGGTGGCCAGGGCATCTCCTTCGGGGGCTCATCGGTGGCCGAGAACACCGTGTACATCAACGGCCTGAACGTCACCGACTTCTACAATCGGGTTGGCTTCTCCTCCGTGCCGTTCTCGTTCTACCAGGAGTTCCAGGTCAAGACCGGCGGCTACTCGGTGGAGTTCGGGCGCAGTACCGGTGGTGTCATCAACGCGGTGACGCGCTCGGGCAGCAACGACTTCAAAGCTGGCGCCGAGCTGGTGTTCGAGCCGCGCGCGTGGCAGTCGCAGGCGCGCGACCGCTACGACGGCAGCGGCAGCCGCTACATCACTGCCAGCCGCGACGACTACAGCCGCAGCGCGCTGAACGTGTTCGCCTCCGGAGCGCTGGTGCAGGACCGGTTGTTCTTCTTCGGCATGTACGAAGCCCGCGACTATCGCCCGACATCGACCAACGACGCCGGTACCCGCCTCAACCAGGGCAAGGCCGATGATCCGTTCTGGGGCGGCAAGCTCGACTGGCGCATCACCGACAACCAGATGTTCTCGCTGTTCGGCTTCTCCGATCGCAACAAGACGCTCACCGACGTCTACGCCTATGACTACGAGCGTGGCAGCACCGTGGGCGAACGTGCCAACCAGATCATGAACACCGTGGGTGGCCGCAACTGGTCGGGCACCTATAGCTGGCAGGTGAACAACGACCTGACCATGAAGCTGATGTACGGCGAGAACAAGCGCAACCGCGTGCAGAGCTCGCTGATGGACGAGAACTGCAACCGGGTCTTCGACAATCGAACCGCCAGCCAGGGCGTGCCCACCGCGCTGCAGGGTGATCGCAGCTGTACCAGCAGTTCCCAACTCGAATCCGCGCTGGATACGCGCAAGGCGGCACGCGCCGATTTCGAATGGACATTGGGCAACCACCTGCTTCGCTTCGGGCTGGACCGCGAAGAGAACACGTCCGACTACAGCCGTGCCTATCCTGGCCCGGGCGGTCTGCGCTACGACATCTACGCGCGCACGCCGGGCAGTTCGCTGAATGGTGGCGTGGTGCCGGCCAGTGGACTGGTGGCGCGTACCCGCCGCTATGAAGTTGAAGGCGCGTTCGAAACGATCAACTCCGCGTACTACCTGGAAGACAACTGGCAGGTGACGCCGAACCTGCTGCTCAACCTCGGCCTGCGCATGGAAGCCTTCGACAACAAGGGCGGCGACGGCAGCAGCTACATCAAGATCGACAACATGCTGGCGCCCCGCCTGGGCTTCTCGTGGGACGTGCGTGGCGATGGCACCACCAAGGTGTTCGGCAACCTCGGCCGCTACTTCCTGCCGGTGGCCAACGTCATCAACATCAAGCAGGCCGGTGGCTTCCTTGACGAACGCACCTGGTATGAGTTCCTGGGCTACAGCGGCGCGGCCAACAACGTGCCGGTGCTGGGCGCACAGATCGGACCGGTGGACAACTCGCAGGGCGATGGCAGCGTTCCGGACCTGCGCGCCGAAGTGAACCGCGACATGGATCCGGTTTATCAGGACGAAGCGATCCTGGGCTTCCAGCAGATGATCAACGAAGCCTGGTCGATCGGCGCCAGCGTGACCTACCGGCGCCTGCACAACGCCATCGATGACATGAACATCACCGCCACCGGCCAGTGCGGTGCGATTGACGGCGTGTGGATCATGGGCAACCCGGGGCGCACCAACACCGTGTGGGGCGATACCGATTGTGACGGCCGCAATGATGGCTGGATCAGCATCGATACGTCGAAGGAAGGCTGGGCGCTGTATGACGACAACGGCAACTATGTCGGGCAGCGCGGCTGGGTGAAGCCCAAGCGCGACTACAAGGCGCTGGAGCTGCAGGTCGATCGTGCCTGGGATGGCAAGTGGGGCTTCAACGCGTCCTACACGCTGGCCTACGGCCGCGGCAACGCCGAAGGTCCGGTCAATTCCGATACCGACTTCGCCGATGCCGGGCGCACCGAGAACTTCGACAATCCGTGGGTGAACTACGGCGGCTATGGCTACCTGGCCAATGATCGCCGCCACCAGTTCAAGTTCCGCGGCAGCTACGCGCTGACCGAGAACCTGAGCGTGGCCGCGACCCTGGGCGTGCAGTCGGGCAGCCCGATCACCCGCTTCGGCGCAGGCAATCCGTTCGATGCGACCGACTTCCACAGCTATTACGTGTGCGTGTCCAACTGCCAGGCCAAGGTACCGTCCGAACGGGTGTTCGTGCATTCCCCGCGTGGTGGTGATGGGCGCACGCCGTGGACCTACGATTTGGACGTGAGCGTGTCCTACAAGGTGCCGATCCCCACCGACCTGCGCCTGAAGCTGGCGGTGTACAACGTGCTCAACCAGCAGCGCGTGGTGACCGTGGACCAGGACTACGAACCGCAGGACAGCATCGGCACGCCAAACCCGCTGTTTGGCTACGGAACCGGGTTCCAGTCGCCGCGCTATGCGCAGCTGACCGTGACATGGGCGTACTGACGCCCATCGAGTACACCCGGCGCGGCCTCTGCTTGGCCGCTCTGGCAGTGCTTCCGGCTGTGGCAGCGCAGCCGGCCGGCACCGCACCCCTCGATGCCGATGTCGCGGCCGTGGTCCAGCATGAGCATCTGCCCGGGCTGGCCATGGCCGTGGTCGAGCAGGGGCGGGTGATCTACCGGCACGCCGAGGGCGCGCGCGGCGATGGCGGGCGCATCGATGAGGACACGCTGTTCAAGATCGCCTCCAACAGCAAGGCGATGACCGCCGCGCTGCTGGCGCGGCTGGTGCAGCAGGGCAGGCTGCGCTGGGATGACCCAGTGCAGCGCTACCTGCCGGAGTTCCGCATGCATGACGCATGGGTGGGCCAGCAGATGCAGGTGCGCGACCTGCTGATCCACAACAGCGGCCTCGGCCTGGGTGCGGGCGACCTGATGCTGTGGCCGGAGCCGAACACCTTCACCCGTGCCGACATCATTGCCGGGCTGGCGCACCTGAAGCCGGTCAGCAGCTTCCGCAGCCATTACGCCTACGACAACCTGATGTACGTGGTGGCCGGCGAAGTAGCCGCTGCGGCCGGTGGAAGACCCTATGACCAGCTGATGCGCGAACAGGTGTTCGAGCCACTGGGCATGGCACGCTGCCAAGTGGGGGAGTGGTCGGTGAAACGCGTGGGCAACGTGGCGCAGCCGCATGCCTGGCGTGGCGATCGCAACGAGGTGGTGAACGCCGATGGGGTCATCAGCCCGGACCTGCCCTCGATGGCGGCCGGCGGCATCCGCTGCTCGCTGCGCGACATGACGCGCTGGATGCAGGTGCTGCTGGATCCTGCATTGGTACCGGACTGGCTGCGCACTGAGCAGCGCCGAACACTCTGGACCCTGCACATGCCGATGCCGCTGGGCGAACGCCAGCGGCGCTGGGACAACGCGCACTTCTACGGCTACGGATACGGCTGGCGGGTGTCGGACATGGACGGGCAGTGGAAGGTGGCGCACACGGGCACGCTGTCGGGCATGTATTCGTCGCTGGCGCTGCTGCCCGACCGTAGGCTCGGTGTGGTAATGCTGATCAACGGCGAGGGCGAGGATGCGCGTACCGCGCTGATGCAGGCCATGTTGAAGCGCTTCACCGCACCCGATGAAGCGCGCCCGGCGATGGCCTACCTGGCCGAGCTGAAGGCTGAGCAGGCGACGCGGGCGGCAACCGGCCATCAGCGACCAGCCACTTCCGATGCGCGACAGGCGCCGGCTTCCGATCTGCCACGCTGGCAGGGCCGCTACAACGACCCGTGGCTGGGTCCGGCCTCGCTGTGCCCGGGCAAGGACGGCCTGCGCTTCAGCGTGGACAAGTCGCCCAGGCTGCAGGCCACGGTACTGCAGCTGCAGGGGCGCTGGCTGCTGCGCTGGGATACGCTGGGCGACGAAGCGCAGGCGTGGCTGCAGCCGGGCGAAGGCCCGTCGCCGACGCTGGACCTGCGCGCCATCGATCCGGACATCGACTTCAGCTATGACTTCCAGGACCTGCACTTCACTCGTACTGGCGATTGCCCTGGCCGCGACAGCCCGCGGCGCTGAGCCGCCGCGCGTTTCAGCGGCCACTGATGCGGCCAGCGCCGGACTGGTGGAGATCCGCGCGCTATCGCCACACATCGACATGGACATCCGCTACGCCGGCGCCAACAACTTCACCGGTGTGCGCGTTCCCGGCTACGAGGTGCCTTCCTGCTATCTGCTGGCGCCAGTGGCGAAGGCACTGGCCCAGGTGGAGCAGGATCTGCGCGCAGATGGATGGGGCCTGCGGATCTACGACTGCTATCGGCCGGTGCGCTCGGTGCAGGCCTTCATGGCCTGGGTGAACGACCCGCGCGAGCTTTCGCGCAAGGCATTGCAGTACCCGGACCTGGACAAGCCACGCCTGCTGGCCGACGGCTACATCGCCGAGCGTTCCGGCCACAGCCGCGGTGCCACGGTCGACCTTGGCCTGCTGGATTGCCGTAGCGGTACCTGCACGCCGCTGGACATGGGTACGGATTTCGATTTCTTCGGGCCGCGTGCGCATACGCAGACGAGTGGATTGAGCGAGGTGCAGCAGGCGAATCGACGGCAGCTGGTGCGCGCGATGGCCCGGCGCGGTTTCGTGAATTATCCGCAGGAGTGGTGGCACTACACGCTGCAGCCCGAACCGGACCCGGGCACCGCGTACGACGTCCCGGTGCGGTAGGGGTATCTGCAGGGCGCCGCCCTGCCGATACCCTTACACTGGCCGCCTTCTCATCCCTGCCCACCCGATGAACCTTCCCTTGCACTTCGGCCTGCTCGGCACCCTGGAAGCCGGCGCCATCGCCCTGCTGGTCGGCCTGCTGGTGTACTTCCTGTGGTCGCGCCTGTGCCGGCTGCTGCACTGGTCGGTGGGCCATGCGATCGGTTGGGCGTGCGTCATCTCGGTGGTGATCTCCACCGGCATCGATGCATGGAAGCTGTTCTACATGGGCATCGTGCGGCTGGAGTCGCCGCTGTATGCGCGCTTGTTCCTGTCCACCATCCACGATCCGAACGAACTGGGCAGCCGCGTGGTACTGGAAATCGCCGGTGCGCTGGCCGGTGTTGCGCTGGGATGGGTGATGTTCAGTTCGCGGTCATTGGAAAAAACCGTCGACTGACGCAGGTTTTTCGTTGCCTGCCGGTTAAATCCTGCTGCGCTGAATGTGCAGCTTATGAGCCGCTCACTCCGCCCTAACCAGCGCGCTAATGCATGCACGCAGGCCAGTGGTTAATCGCGTGTATGCATGCCGGTCGCAACCCAAAATCGATTCAGAAACGCGGTGGCAGGGTAGGTGCCGTGCGGAAACAACACGCCGCGCACCACCACCCAATCGGTAGGAGACACCCCTGATGACTATTCGCAACCGCAAGCCCCTGATCGCCCTGATCGTCGCCGCCGGCAGCGTGCTGGCCATCCCGGCGATGGCCCAGTCGGCCAAGCAGCAGGCCGCGCAGGCGCAGAACGAAGCCGCGCAGGCCCAGCAGGCGGCGGCACAGGCCGGGCAGGCGGCTGACCAGGCCACCAACGCGGCCGCAGCGGCCTCGGCGCAGGCCAATGGCGGTGGCCAGACCTGGGCCAGCATCGACACCGATGGCAACGGCACCATCAGCAAGAGCGAGGCACAGGTGAACGCGGGCCTCGCCCAGGTGTTCGACCAGGCCGATACCAACAAGGACGGCGAGCTGAGCGCCGATGAGTACAAGGCCTACGTGGCCGCCCAGCAGGCCGGCGCAGGTGCCGGCGCGGCGCAGGGCCGCTGATCCACGCCTGATTCGGGAAAACCGGTGCATGGGGACCCGGGCGGCTACGGCCGCCCGGGTTTTTCCCGTCCACCGGGCCCCTGTATCCTTGACGGATGAATACCCCCACGCCTGCGCCGTCGCGCGCCATCGGCCTGGTTGGTTTTGACGGTGACGACACGCTGTGGAAGAGCGAGGACTACTACCGCAAGGCCGAGCAGGATTACCTGGACCTGCTGTCGCGCTATGTCGACGTGCACGACACCCAGACCGCCCGCCACCTGCTGGAAGTGCAGCAGCGCAACCTGGCCGTGTTCGGCTACGGCGTGAAGGGCATGGTGCTGTCGATGATCGAAGCGGCCATCGACATCACCGGCCAGCGCATCGACGCCAAGGACATCCAGCGCATGCTGGACATCGGCCATGACACCCTGCGCCACCCGGTCGAGCTGATCGACGGCGTGCGCGCATCGGTGGCGGCCATTGCCGAACAGTACCCGGTGGTGCTGATCACCAAGGGCGATCTGTTCCATCAGGAAGCCAAGATCAAGGTGGCCAACCTGCGCGAGCTGTTCCCGCGCATCGAGATCGTCTCGGAGAAGGACCCGGAAACCTACGCGCGCGTGCTGGCCGAATTCGACCTGCCGATGCAGCGCTTCGTGATGGTGGGCAACTCGCTGCGCTCGGATATCGAGCCGGTGGTCACCCTTGGCGGCTGGGGCGTGCATACCCCGTACGCGGTGACCTGGGCCCACGAGACCCAGCACGGCGTGGCCGACGACGAACCGCGCATGGTCACTGCCGATACCGCGCACGATTGGCCGGCCGCGCTGGCCGCGATCGAGGCCAAGGCGGCTGCGGCGGCCTGACAGGGGCGGGCGGCTGCGGCAGAATCGGGGCATGAACGTCCGACTGCGCGCACTGATGCTGTCCCTGCTGCTGGCGCCGGCCACCGTGCTGGCCCAGCAGACCGCCGAGCGCTCGGCGGCCTACACCGTGGAAACCGGTGACAGTTGGGTGGATGCCCAGCTGCAGGACATCAACCATTACGCCGAACGCTACCCCGACGCCTTCCTCGATGAGGTATCGCGCTATGCCGGCGTGCCGCGCGGCTACATCAGCGCCTTGTTCACCACCCACGGCTGGCAGGCCGGGGATATCTATTTCGCCTGTTTCTGGGCCAAGGCCAGCGGCCAGACCTGCCGCGACAGCGTGCGCGCCTTCAGCCAGAATCCGGAGGGCGGCTGGGAGGCGGTGGTCAAGCGCATGCCGCGCACGCCGGACAACCTGCATTACCGCGCCGTGCGCCATGCCATCGTCGCCAGCTATGAGCACTGGGACCGGCCGATCACCCTCGATGCCACCCTGAAGCGCCAGCTGAAGCGGTAGTGCCGGCCGCTGGCCGGCAATTCCTATCCTATGCTCCAGGCATCCAGAGGGTGCCGGCCAGCGGCCGGCACTACCGATTTCCTTCATGTTGCTCTGCATATCGCCGCCGCCGCGCGCTCCGGCGACAATACGGGTTCGAGCTGTTCCCCGTTCCCGTAATCGAGTGACTGATGAGCGCCTCTTTCGTTTCGCCTGATGTGATCCGCCGCCTGTTCGCCCAGGCCATGTCCCGCATGTACCGCACCGAAGTGCCGCTGTACGGCACGCTGGTGGAACTGGTGGAGCGGATCAACGCGCAGGTGCTGGAGCAGGACCCGGCGCTGGCCGCGCAGCTGCAGCGCAATGACGAGCGCGCGCGCCTGGACGAGGAGCGCCACGGCGCGATCCGCGTCGGCACCATGCAGGAACTGGCGACGCTGCGCCGCCTGTTCGCGGTGATGGGCATGTTCCCGGTCGGCTATTACGACCTGTCGGTGGCCGGCGTGCCGGTGCACTCCACCGCGTTCCGGCCGCTCACCGGCGCCGCACTGGCACAGAATCCGTTCCGTGTGTTCACCTCGCTGCTGCGCCTGGAACTGATCGAAGACGAAGCGCTGCGTGCCGAATCTGCGCGCATCCTCGAACGCCGCCGCATCTTCACCGAGGGCGCGCTGGCACTGATCGACCAGGCCGAGCGTGACGGTGGCCTGTCGCAGGAAGACGCCGAACGTTTTGTCGAAGAAGCGCTGGAAACCTTCCGCTGGCACGGCGACGCCACCGTCGACCTGCCGACCTACCACGCCCTCAACAAGGCGCACCGGCTGGTGGCCGACGTGGTCAGTTTCCGTGGCCCGCACATCAACCACCTGACCCCGCGCACGCTGGATATCGACGCGGCGCAGGCGGCGATGATCGAGCACGGCATGGCCGCCAAGGCGGTGATCGAAGGCCCGCCGCGCCGCGCCTGCCCGATCCTGCTGCGCCAGACCAGCTTCAAGGCACTGGAAGAAGCGGTGCATTTCCCGGACAGCGAAGGCGGTGATGCCGGCACGCATACCGCGCGCTTCGGCGAGATCGAGCAGCGCGGGCTTGCGCTGACCCCGAAGGGGCGCGCGCTGTACGACCAGCTGCTGTCGCAGGCACGCGATGCCGGTGGCGAAGGCAGTACCGGTGGCGACTATGGCCAGCGCCTGCAGGCGGTGTTCGCCAGCTTCCCGGATGACCATGACACACTGCGCCAGGAAGGTCTGGGCTACTACCGCTACCAGCTGACCGACGCCGGCCGCGCCGCGCCGGAACGCGTGGCCGACCTGCCGGCCGAAGTGCTGGTGGCCACCGGCCTGGCCACTGCCGACCCGATCGTCTACGAGGATTTCCTGCCGGTCAGCGCCGCGGGCATCTTCCAGTCGAACCTGGGCGGCGAAGAACAGCGCGCCTATGCCGCCCACGCCAACCGCGAGGCCTTCGAGCAGGCGCTGGGCGCGGCGGTGAATGACGAGTTCGAGATCTACGAGCGGCTGCAGGCCGAATCGCTGGCGGCGCTGCGTACCGCGTGAAGGTAGAGCCGGCCGCTGGCCGGCTGTTCTGGAGAGCCGGCCAGCGGCCGGCTCTACCACGGTCCCCGGGCCTCAGCCCTTCATGGTGCCGGTATCCAGCCAGCGCTGGTGCCACGACAGCGCTTCCGGCAGCAGGTGCGGGGTGTGCTTGCCGTAGCTCTCGCGGCTGGCACGGTCGAAGTAGTCCTGCAGCTGCGCGCGGAAATCCGGGTGCGCACAGTTGTCGATCAGCACCTGCGCGCGCTTGCGCGGGGTCAGCCCACGCAGGTCGGCCAGGCCCTGTTCGGTCACGATCACCGAGACGTCGTGCTCGGTGTGGTCGACGTGGCTGGCCATCGGCACGATGGCCGAAATGGTGCCGTTCTTGGCGGTGGACGGGCTCAGGAACGCGGACAGGAAGCCATTGCGGGCAAAGTCACCCGAACCGCCAATGCCGTTCATGATCCGCGTGCCCATCACGTGCGTCGAATTGACGTTGCCGTAGATGTCGACCTCGATCATGCCGTTCATGCCGATGCAGCCGAGGCGGCGCACCAGTTCCGGGTGGTTGGAGATTTCCTGCGTGCGCATGATGATGCGCTCGCGGTAGAAATCGATGTGCTCCTTGAACGTCTCGTTGGCCTGCGGGCTCAGTGCGAAGCCGGTGCACGAGGCGTAGCTCAGCACGCCATCGCGCAGCAGGTCGAGCATGCCGTCCTGGATCACCTCGGTGAACGCGGCCAGGTCGCGGAAACCACTCTTGGCCAGGCCAGCCAGCACCGCGTTGGGGATGTTGCCCACGCCCGACTGCAGCGGCAGCAGGTTCGGCGGCAGGCGGCCCTTCTTCACTTCGTGCTTGAGGAACTCGATCAGGTGCGCGGCGATCTGCTCGCTGGTCGCATCGATCGGGCTGAACGGGCTGTTGCGGTCCGGGCCGTTGGTGCGCACCACCGCCACGATCTTGTCCGGGTCGCAGCGCAGCGCGGTGTCGCCGATGCGGTCGTTGGCGTTCACCAGCGGAATCGGCTTGCGGTGCGGCGGCAGCGCGGTGCCGTAGTAGATGTCATGCATGCCGTCGACGCCGGCCGGCTGCCATTCGTTGACCTCGACGATCACCTTCTTCGCCAGGTCCAGCCAGGTCTTGTTGTTGCCGACCGAGGTGGAGGGCACCAGCGAGCCGTCCTCGCGGATGGCCGACACTTCGATCACGGCGGTATCGATCTCGCCGTAGAAACCGAACCACACGTGCTGGGCGACGTGGCTGAGGTGGATGTCGATGTAATCCAGCTTGCCCTCGTTGATGCGGTTGCGCGCATCCGGGTCGCTCTGGAACGGCATGCGCATGGCGATGCCATCGGCCTTGGCCAGCGCGCCATCGAGTTCCGGCGCGGTGGAGGCGCCGGTCATCAGCTTGATCTGGAAGGGATTGCCCTGGGCATGCACCGCTTCGATGCGGCGCGCCAGTTCGACGGGAACGGCCTTGGGATACCCGGAGCCGGTAAAGCCGCTCATGGCCACGGTTTCACCGGGCTGGATCAGCGCGGCTGCGGTCTCGGCGGAGACCACGCGGTCACGAAGACGCGCGTTGGCGATGCGATCAACAGACATGACGACAGTGTTTCTGGGGGGAAACCCGATTATCGGCCATCCTCATCCGTACGGGGGGTTCTACCTTCGTGGAATGGCTTTTCCCTACCGCGGTCACCCGAACCGGCCGGTTTTGTTTTGCAGTGCAGCGTGCAAAGTGCTTTCGCAGCCCGCACGATGGCCCTGCATCCCGACGTGGGGGAGGGAGCAGAGCCCGCTGGCAGTTCGCTGCAAGCGGGCTTTTTTATTGCCTGCCGCCCATTATGAATACGCGGACTCCATTATCGGTAGTGCCGGCCGCTGGCCGGCAACCTCCGCACCCCTGCCGGCCAGCGGCCGGCACTACCGGATCCGTTGCGCCCCGGCCGGGTCGATACAATCGGGCCATGACCCTCGCCCCCGCTGAACTGCCCGCTACCCTGCAGCCCCTTGTCGACCGTGCCCTGGCGCGCCTGGCCCAGGTTCTGCCCGAGCCGATCCCGCCCGACCTGCAGCCGCTGCTGACCCGGCTGGCGGTAGCCAGCGACTTCGCGCTGGATACGCTGGTGCGGCAACCGGCGCTGTTGGCGCAGCTGGCCGCGCCCGCGTGCCCGCCGATTCCCGCCCCGGTACTCGACCCGCTGCAGCCCAGCGACTGGCCGGCCCAGCTGCGGCGCTGGCGTGCGGCGATGTCGACCCGGCTGATCTGGCGCGACCTGGCCGGGCTGGACGACGTGGCACAGACCCTGGCTGGCGCCACCACCCTGGCCGAGGACTGCCTGCGGCTGGCGCTGGACGCGCTGCAGCAGGAATTCGCGCAACGCCACGGGGTCATCCGCGATGACCACGGCCAACCCATGCAGCTGGTGGTGTTCGGGCTCGGCAAGCTGGGCGGTGGCGAGCTCAACTTCAGTTCCGACATCGACCTGGTCTACGCCTATCCGCAGGGCGGCGAATCCGACGGGCCGCGCGCGCTGGCCGCCGAAGAGTACTTCGCCCGGCTCGGCCAGCGCCTGGCCAAACTGCTGGACGAAACCACCGTCGATGGTTTCAGCCACCGCGTCGACCTGCGCCTGCGCCCGTTCGGCAGCGCCGGCCGCGTTGCGCTGTCGTTCGCGGCGATGGACCAGTACTTCCAGCGCGAGGGCCGCGACTGGGAACGCTATGCCTGGCTGAAGGCGCGTGCCGTGGCCGGCGACATCGAGGCCGGCGAAGCGTGGCTGCAGACCCTGCGCCCGTTCGTCTACCGCCGCTACCTGGATTTCACCGCGCTCGACGGCCTGCGCGAGATGAAGGCGGCGATCACCGCCGAAGTCGCGCGGCGCGAACTGCACGAGGACATCAAGCGCGGTGCCGGTGGCATCCGCGAAATCGAGTTCCTGTGCCAGGCACTGCAGCTGATCCGCGGCGGCCGTGAACCGGCACTGCGCGAGCGCCGCCTGCTGGTGGCGCTGGAGGCACTGGTGGCGGCCGGGCAGATCGCGCCCGAGGATGGCGCCGCGCTGCGCGAGGCCTATCTGTTCCTGCGCAGGCTGGAAAACCGCCTGCAGATGCTGCGCGACGCACAGACCCATGTGCTGCCCAGCGACACGCTGGACCGCGAGCGCATCGCCGTCGGCCTCGGTTATCCGGATTGGGAAGTGCTGCGCGCGGCGCTGGCAGAACAGCAGCAGCGGGTCAGTACTGAATTTGCCGCGCTGCTGGCGCCGCGCAAGGGCCAGGCCGCGCCCGATGCGTTGGCCAACTACTGGCGTAGCCTGCCCGACGGCAGCAACGCGCCGCTGCTGGCCGAAGCCGGTTTCCTCGACGCCAACGGCGCCGACCAGTCGCTGCGCGATTTCGCCCAGGGCACGGGTGTGAAGTCATTGTCCGATGCCGCGCGTGCGCGGCTGGATCGCGTCCTGCCGGCGCTGCTGCATGCGGCCACGCGTTCACCGCAGCCCGATGCCGCGCTCAAGCGCGTGCTCGGCCTGCTGCAGGCGGTGCTGCGCCGGACCAGTTATCTGGCGCTGCTGGACGAACAGCCGAGCGCGTTGGCGCGCCTGGTGGACGTGCTGGCGCGCAGTGCGCTGCTGGCCGAGCGCCTGGCGGCCTATCCGTTGCTGCTGGACGAACTGCTGGACGTGCGCGTGTCCGGGCCGATGCCCGATGCCGCTGGCATGCTGGCCGAGTGCCAGCAGGTGCTCGCGGTGGAAGACCCCGAATCCGCACTGCGCTGGCTCAACGAGACGCGGCTGGCGCTCAGCTTCCGCATGGCGATGGCCACGCTGGATGGCCGCCAGGGCGCGGTGGACAGCACGCGACAACTGGCCGAACTGGCGCAGGCGGTGGTGATCACCGTGCTGGCGATGGCCGAGGTGGACATGCGCGCCGCGCACGGCGAGATTTCCGGTGGGCGCTTTGCGATCATCGGCTACGGCAGCCTCGGCGGCCTGGAACTCGGCTTCGGTTCCGATCTGGACCTGGTGTTCCTGCACGACAACCCGGCCGGCGTGGACGCCAGCGATGGCGCGCGCCCGCTGGAGCCGGGGCGGTGGTATGCGCGCCTGGCGCAGAAGGTGATGGCACTGCTGGGGGCCGTCACCGCCGCCGGCCGCCTGTACGACATCGACGTGCGCCTGCGCCCGGATGGCGGCAAGGGGTCGCTGGTGTCTTCGCTGGCCAGTTACACCGACTACCAGCGCGAACGCGCATGGACCTGGGAACACCAGGCGCTGGTGCGCGCGCGTGGCGTGGCCGGTGATGCCAGCCTGCTGGCGGACTTTGAGCAGGTGCGTGCGCAGACGCTGGGCCGCGAGCGTGATGCCGGTGTGCTGTATGCCGACGTGTTGAAGATGCGCGGCCGCATGCGCACCGAACTGGACCGCAGCGATGCCGCACGGCTGGACCTGAAGCAGGGCGCCGGTGGCGTGGTGGATCTGGAGTTCCTGCTGCAGACCGGCGTGCTGGCGCGCAGTGCGCAGGTGCCCGCGCTGCTGGAACCGCGCGACACACCGTCGTTGATCGATGCGCTGGGCGCTGCCGGTTTCCTGCCCGATGCCACCACGCAGGCGCTGCACACCGCGCACGCGACGTTGCTGGAGGTTGGCTTGGCCTGCACGCTGGATCGGCGGCCACGGCTGGCACCGACCACCCCGGCCATTGAAGAGGCGTGTGCGGCGATCACTTCGGCGTGCGTTGAAGCGAAGCTGCCGTTCGCCTGACAGGCAGCGATGGCTGGGCAATGGCCTGCTTCTGGTGGGTGCCAACCAAGGTTGGCACCCACCGAATCATTTCTCCCACCGGATCAATGGCCTCGCCGATACCCCGCTTCTGGTGGGTGCCAACCTTGGTTGGCACAACCCATCAGCGTTCATGACCCCGGCAACAGCGTGCCAACCAAGGTTGGCACCTACCAGGGCAACGGCGGTCAGCTGGTGGCGCGTAGCGGCGCCATCTTCCACAGCAGTGCGCGGAACGGGGCCAGCAGGCACACGCCGATCGCCAGCTTCACCGCCAGGTCGCCGGCGGCCCAGCTCACCCACGGCAGCGCCGAACCGGCAAACGCGATCGACCAGAAAATGGTGGTATCCACCGTTGCACTGCAGGTGGTGGCCACCATCGGCGCGCGCCACCAGCTGCCACGGCGCAGGCGATCGAACACGGTGATGTCCAGCAGCTGGGCCACGATGAACGCCGAGCACGAAGCAATGGCGATGCGCGGCGTGGCCACCCACACCGACAGCAGCACCGCCACCAGGAAGCCGATCCAGGCTACGCGGCGCGCCGGGCCCGGGCCGAAGCGGCGATTGATCAGGTTGCTGACCAGGAACGCGACCGGATAACTGAAGGCGCCCCAGGTCAGCCAGTCATTGATCGGGTACTGCACCAGTACGTTGGACAGCAGCACCACCGCGCCCATCGCCAGCACCGCCAGCACCAGGGCGCGCGGGGTCAGCGGGGCAAACACAGGGACAGGACGCACGGACATGGCGAGCCAGGGGAATAAAGGGGATCGCCCATTATCCGCCCGGCCCGCGGCAAATCCAAAACCGGTCGTTCAGTTTTACAGCGCTTCGCTCATCACATCGCCAGCGGCATACGCGGTCGGCACGTACGCCAGGGTCTGGCCCTGTGCGCTCTTCACGTTCCAGCCGGCGCCGGCCTCGGTGGGGTCGAAATGCACCTGCTGGCCCACCACGAAGGCGGCCGTCGGGTTTTCGCCCTCTGGCTGCACGGTCCAGCGCAGGGTGGCGGTGTGGTCGGCCTTGTCCGGCACCTGCAGCTGCACCTGGCGCTCGCCCTCCGGCGTGGTCTCCACCTTCTTCACTTCCATCGGCGGCAACGGCACCGCCTTGGTGCGGGTGGCCTTGCCGTTGCGCTCGCTGGCCTTGAACGGCGCCTTGGACAGTTCGGACAGGCCCATCGAAGCCGCCATCGGCAGCGACAGCACCACGAACGAGGTCACGATCACGCTGGCCTGGCTGCTGTTCAACTGCGGCGCAGCGCCCGCATGGACGGTGGGCACCAGCAAGGCGGAAAGCAGCAGGGCAGACGCGGGAACGCGCAGGCAACGGAACATGGGACCTCCTGGTCGCCAGAAAAAGGGGATGAAATTCACGGGGTGGCCGCGGCCGCACCGGCCACCGGCACATGGGGAATCACCAGTTCCTGCTGCAGCTGGCTGCGCTGGTGCAGGAAGTCGAACACCGATTCCACCGTCACCACCGAGTAGTTGCCAGAGATGCGTTCGCCGGCCGGATGATCGGTGGTGGTGGCGTTGGCCACGAACAGGCGCGCACCCACGCGCTTGCCCAGGCCGATATGCAGCACGCTGGGCCGGTACTTCTGTTGGCGCAGCCACTGCTGCGCCTGTTCGCGCTTGACGATGGCCGGCGCGCCTTCGCTCTGCGCCATCGCCGCCGCCAGCACTTCCAGCACCCACTGGTTGGAGTTCTGGTAGTCGGTGGCGAACGGGTAGGCCACCACGTTGTACTTCGTTTCGTGCAGTGCCTTGGGCTGGATCGAGGGCGATACCAGCATCGCCCGCAGTGCCGCGCGCAGCGGCGCGGCGGGCACGCCGATGCGCAGATCGGTGTGCCCGCCACTCTCGCCGACGAAGTTGCCCAGGCCTTCGTGGTACAGCTGCGAACTGTCGGTCTTGCAGCGGTTGAGCAGGTGCATCGCGCGCCAGCGGCCGTCGTCCTCGCGCAGCAGGAAGGCCAGGTGGCTGTGGCGCAGGCCGTAGCGGCTCAGGTCCTGGCCACCGCGCGCGGCCACCACCACGTCCACGTCGGGCAGTGCATCGAGGCGTTCGGCGGTGGTCCAGGCCACATCCAGCATGGCGGCCTGTGCGGCCACGCTGGGGTAGCGCTCGCGGCATTCGGTGCTGTTGGCCCAGGCCGGTGCGGTCGCCAGCAGGCTGGCGATCAGCAGCGCGGCGCGCGGCAGGCGATAGAAACGATCCATGTCGGTACCTTCAACGGCGGGCAGGCCCGCGCGCCGATCATACGCCGGTCAGCGCAGCGGGCGGTCCACGCCCTTGCGCTTGAGTTCGCGGTCGCAGGCGTCGCTGATGGGGGCCACCGGCAACGGCGGGCGCTGGCCCTTCGGATCGCGCAGCGCCGGTTGCTCGCGGTACGCATCCAGCTGCTGCTGGCATTGGTAGGAGATCGGGTCCAGTTCGGTGGGCGACGTGGAACACGCGGCGAGCAGGGCCAGCGGCAGCAGGAGCAGGGTGCGCATGAAGGCGTTCAGTCCAATGGGGGGACACCGGACTCTAACGGTGCGCGCGGATCGAGATGTTCAAAAATCGCTGGGCGATCAGATGGTGCCGGCCAGCGGCCGGCACTACCTTGATGCCAGGCGCTGCTTTACCTCGGCGGCGATCCGCGCGGTTTCGCGCAGCGGTTCGATGCGGTCGTACTGCCAGTCCAGCCAGCGTTCCTGCAACCGCCCGCGTTCGCGCAGCTGCTGCTGGAAGCGTGCCAGCCGTCCCTGTGCGGTACCCGCCAGCGCCACCATCACCGGCATGCGCGTGGCACAGGCTTCAGAGAGCAGGTTCACCGAGTCCGGCGAGACCACCACGCGGTTGGCCCAGCCGAGCAGGCCGCCATACGGATTCACCCCGTCGCCGCCATCGCCCCAGATCACATGCGGGAGGTCGGCGAAGGTCGCGCGCAGGATCTCGGCCAAGGCCGGTGGCGTGCGCCGCGAGGTGGTGGCCAGCAGGCTGCCTCCCTTGCTGCGGATCTGCTCGGCCAGGGCGCGGAACACGCCCACCATCGCCGGTTCGTCCCACGGCGCCAACGGCGTGGGCCCGCCCACCAGCAATGCAGTGCGCGGGCCGGGCAGCGTGCTGAAGCCGGCGAAGGCGGCGCGGCCCCAGGCCAGCCAGTCATCGTCCACCGGGTTGAGGCTGCCGAGCAGGGTCAGCACGTTGCTGCCGCGCAGGGTGTCGTGTTCGGGCACCACCACCACGTCCCAATGGCGGGCACTGATACGGGGGTCGAGGATCTGCACCACTTGGCTGCCGCGCGCACGCAGCACGCGCAGGGCGCCAGCGGCCTGGCGGCCACAGCCGATCGCCAGCGCCGGGGCCTCGGCGGCCAGCGTCGCGAAGGCCTCGCCGTAGCCATTCACATCGCCGGGTAGGCGCCGCGGCGACAGCCAGCGCCAGGGTGCGCGCGGCTGCAGGACCAGCGGCCGATGGGTGCCCTGGCGCAGCGCCGAGGCCAGCGCAACCGCCTGGCGGACATTGCCCGCGCGGCCGTCAGTGACCGTCCAGGGTGCGCTCGATCGTTTCACCATTGGCATTAATTCGTTTCAGCCCTGCTGGGTGTTGCAACAGTCGCGACACTCTACACTGCGGCTCGTCGATTCGCCCCGCGCCGCCCGCGGGCACTGACTTCCCTTCGCCGCCCTGGAGATCCACCGATGTCCCACGCGCTCGACGCTGCTGCCCTCGATCAGCTGTTCCGCACTGCCCGTACCCAGAACGCCTTCCTCGACAAGCCGGTCCCGGCCAGCCTGCTGCAGGAACTGTACGACCTGGTGAAGTGGGGCCCGACCGCGGCCAACACCACGCCGGCCCGCTTCGTTTTCGTCACCTCGAAGGAAGCCAAGGAAAAGCTGGCCCCGGCCCTGTCCGAAGGCAACCTGGCCAAGACCATGGCCGCCCCGGTCACCGTCATCATCGGCTTCGACCTGGACTTCCACGAGAAGCTGCCGTACCTGTTCCCGCACACCGATGCCAAGGCCTGGTTCGACGGCCCGCAGGAAGGCCGCCACGAAGCCGCCATCCGCAACGGCAGCCTGCAGGGCGCCTACCTGATCCTGGCCGCGCGCGCGCTGGGCCTGGATGCCGGCCCGATGTCCGGCTTCGATGCGGCCAAGGTGGACGAAGCCTTCTTCGCCGGTACCTCGATCAAGTCGAATTTCCTGGTCAACCTGGGTTACGGTGATCCGGCGGGCCTGTTCCCGCGTCTGCCGCGCCTGTCGTTCGACGAAGCGGCGCGCATCGCGTAAGTCGCTGTATCGGTTTCGGGCCGTCACCTTGGCGGCCCCTGTTGCACCCACCCTACGATCCGGAGAGTTCCTCAGATGAGCGCCACCCGTAAACTGCTGCTGCCGCTGGCCCTGACCCTGGCCATCGCCGCCTGCTCCAAGCCGGCCGACACCGCTGCCCCGGCCGCGGATGCCGCCGCCCCGGCCACCACCGAACAGGCTGCCGCCCCGGCCGCTGATGCCGCCGCTGCTGCGCCGGCGGCCGAAGCGATCAAGATCGCCTCGGGCACCTACAAGCTGGACCCGAGCCACACCGACGTGCTGGCGCAGTGGAGCCACTTCGGCTTCTCCAACCCCAGCGCGCACTTCGGCAACGTTGAAGGCACCCTGGTGTACAACGCCGAAGACGTGACCAAGTCCACCGTGGAAGTGAAGCTGCCGCTGAGCGGCCTGAACAGCTTCACCGCCAAGTTCGACGAGCACCTGAAGAGCGCCGACTTCTTCGACGCCGCCAAGTTCGCCGATGCCACCTTCAAGAGCACCAAGGTGGAAGCAGCCGGCACCAACAAGCTGACCGTCACCGGCGACCTGACCATCAAGGGCATCACCAAGCCGGTCACCCTGGACGTCACCGTCAACGGCGGCGGCGAGCACCCGATGGCCAAGGTTCCGGCCGCCGGCTTCGATGCCACCACCACGCTGAAGCGCAGCGATTTCGGCGTCGGCGCCTACGCCCCGAACGTCAGCGATGAAGTGAAGATCCGCATCACCACCGAAGCCACCGGCGAAAAGCCGGCCGCTTGATGCACCCCGCTCACTCGTCGTGAGAAGGCAGAAGGCCCGCTGAAAAGCGGGCCTTCTTTATTGGGTTCCGGTAGAGCCGGCCGCTGGCCGGCTGCACGCGAGGTGCCGGATGTGGATGGGGTTGCCGGCCAGCGGCCGGCACTACCCGGTAGGTGCCAACCTGCATCTGGTGGGTGCGGACCGTTGGTCCGCACGCACGATCCCTCAGCGCAGCGCGCCCAACCACGCCGCACACGCCTCGCTCGGGCTCTGCTTGGCCTTCACCGCCAGCCCGCTCACGCGCACGAAGGTCTGCGCGGCCTGCGCCACCACCTGGCGTGCGATCAACGCGGCCTGCTTGGTCGCGGCCTGCTGCTTGCGCAGCTGCACGATGTTGATCGACGGCCGGCCGACCGGTGCGTACTTCTGGTCGCGGCGCAGCACATCGGCCACCTGCGCCACTTCGAACTCGGCCTGCAGGTAGCGGTGCTGTGCTTCCACCAGGTCGCGCAGCGGCACGCGCACGGCGGCGGTGTCGGCGAAGGCGGCCAGCGCGGCATCGCACGCAGCGTCATCGGCGAAGCGGGTACGCAGCGCATCCACGCTGGCCAGGGTCAGTTTGGCCATGTGGGCCTCGTTGCTGCAGGAAAGGAGCGCGATTGTCGCATTGTCAGCTCGGTCATGCCGGCCGCTGGCCGGCAATTGCAGGGAAGCGTGCGGACCAACGGTTCGCACCTACCGAAGGCGCAGCCGCCGAGCATGAGCTCGGCTCTACAATAGGCTGTTGTTTCACCCACGGAAGGAAGACCCATGCAGGACGCGCAGTACTGGTTGAACGAATTCTGGACAGGCCTGAGCGTGCTCGATCTTCTGGGCGGCAGTGTGCTCGGCACACTCCTGGGCCTGGCGCTGGGCGTGCTCGGCTGGCGCTGGCTGCACCGCCGCGGTTGGCTGCAGCGGCGCACGCGCTGGCATCACTGGCTGCTGGCCAGCTACGTGGTGCTGCTGCCGCTGGCCACCGCCTTCTTCGGCCTGCAGCTGGGCTTCACTGCCGGTGCGCACCGCGCGCTGTTCAAGCAGCTCGATCATTTCCAGCCGCACCTGCAGACGCTGGTGGAAGGCTGGAGCGAAGGCTTCACCGATTCACTGGATGACCCGCGCATGCGCGAGGCATTGCGCAGCCAGGGCACGGTGGGCGATGTGGCCGACACCATCGCCTCGGCCTACCTCAGCGAACACCCGCTGCCCGGCCTCGACCGCCTTGGCAACGGCCCGTTGGCGCGCGGCACCGGCTGGGTGATCGGCAAGGTGCGCGAAGGCCTGCTGCGCGGCATGGTGGAAGACACGCTGGTGGACAAGGCCGGCACGATCGGCCTGGAGCCCAAGGTGGTACGCGAGGCACTGACCATGCACGTCGATGAGCTGCTGCACACCCGGGGCGTGTTGCGGCTGGTGAAGGCGCAGATCAACGGCATGATGCCCGGCGTGTATTTCGGGCTGCTGCTGCCGCTGCTGGTCATCGCACTGCTGGTAGCGCTGGAGATCTGGGCCGCGCGGCGGTTCGGGTGGACCCGGCAGGTGGCATCCTACGCGGTAGTGCCGGCCGCTGGCCGGCAGCTGCAGGTTTCTGCCGTGGGTTGATGAGGTTGCCGGCCAGCGGCCGGCACTACCCCCAGGCAAAAAGTGCATGACCGCCGATGGCCCCCTGTAGAGTCGAGCGACGCTCGACTCATCGCGCGGCAGGTGGCATCCAGCGTGGTAGTGCCGGCCGCTGGCCGGCAACTTCAGGTTCCTGCCGAAGTTGATGAGGTTGCCGGCCAGCGGCCGGCACTACCTCCGGTGCAGGGGGTCAATCGCCGTCGGTTTCGTCCGGGTGGGCCTTCCAGTAGCCGGTCGAGCGGATCCAGTCGCGCGGCACGCCCAGGTGGCCTTCGATGAACTTGCGCATCATCCGTGCGCGACGCGATTCGGTGGCGATCCAGTAGAAGACATCGCCGTCCGGCGCTTCGAAGTCGGTCAGCATGTCTTCCAGCAGCGTGCTGCTGGCCGCCGGGAAGCCGTTGCGCTCCAGCCAATGGATGCGCACGTTCTCGTACTGCGGCAGGTCCTGGCGTTCGGCTTCATCGCTCACTTCGATGAAGGCCTGCACCTCGGCGCCGTCCGGCAGCACGTCCAGCCAGCGGGCGATGGCCGGCAGCGCGGTTTCATCGCCGATCAGCACATAGGCGTCGTAGCTGTCGGCCACCACGAACGAGCCGCGCGGGCCGCCGATCACCAGCACGTCGCCCGGCTGGGCCTGCTCGGCCCACGGCCCGGCAATGCCCTGGTCGTGCAGCACGAAGTCGATGGCCAGCTCGCCGGTTTCGTGGTCCCACCAGCGCGGGGTGTAGTCGCGGGCCGGCGAGGGCTCCTTGCCTGCCGGGTAGCTGCGGCCTTCGGCGGTCAGTACCGGAAGCACCATCTCGCCCGCAGCGTTGGGGAAGAACAGCTTGATGTGGTCGTCGGCGCCGGGCGAATCGAAACCGGCCAGATCGTCGCCACCCAGCACCACGCGGCGCATGTGCGGGGTGACTTCCTCGGTGCGCAGCACGGTCAGTTCACGGAAGCGCACATCCAGGCGCAGGCGCGTGTTGTTGTGTTCGGTCATGGGGATACCTGTAAAGGGGGTCGCGCGGGGCGCGCGGCATGGGGGAGGACCTGGCTGGAGTCAGTCTGGCTGGGTCGTTGAAAGCGGTGATGTCTCGCTACCGGCAGTACCGTTCAGCAGGGCCGAGGCCCGCGTCAGCAGCGCCGCCACCTCGTCCGCCTCGCCCTCGGCCCAGCGGCCGTGGTGATGCACCAGCGCCCGCTTGAACTCGCGCAGGGCGCTGGCCAGCGGCGGCGGCAGCGAGGCCTTGGTGATCTCGCGGGCGCGGTCGAAGGCGCGTCGCTGCGCCAGCCGCACCTGGGTGCGCTGCACCTTCAGCTCGAACTCGCCGGCGGCGGTGATGCGGAAGATCCGCTTGCCGTCCACTTCCTCGGCCTCGATCCAGCCGGCCTGCTCGAAGCTGGCCAGCAGCGGGTACATGGTGCCGGCGCTGGGCGTATAGGCCTGCATGAACTGGTTGCTGATCAGCTGCATCAGCTCGTAGCCATGGCGCGGCTGCTCGCCGATCAGGGCCAGCACCAGCAGGCGCAGGTCGCCACGGCTGAGCACCCGCGGCTGGCCGTTGCGGCGCGGCACCGCCGGATCGGTGGAACGGGCTCTGGGAGAGGGGGTACGGCTCATTTCGATATATCGGTAAACGAGTGTGCAAACGATATATCGATATATCGAAGCCGGCAATCATCGATCCGGCCACAAGCAGCCCCGTTTTGGGCCACGGCCGGCCGCGCGCACAGAAAAAGGGGCGCCCCTTGCGGGGCGCCCCGGCGGTACTGTGGAAGGGAGCAGGGCGCCAGGCCCATCACTCGCGGCCCACGCTGGGCCCATCGGCGGTCCCGATCCAGAGGCGGCTGCGACATGTTGTCGCCGGTTCAGAACCGCAGCCCGCACCGCACCTACCGTGGCTCCAGAGTTGCCCTACAACCGTCATCGGCAGCGGTAACACTGCGTCCTGCACATGGCCGCAGCGGCCCGCAAGCGACAGCCCGCGCAGCCGCCAAGGCCCGCCGCAGGGCCATCACGGGCCCTTGCAAGCCCCTTGCGGACACTGGCCGGTTGCATCCATACGCCTGCGTAGCCAAGTGACGAAAGCCCTTGGTGCGCTACACTTTGCGGTCTAGAAATCTATACAACAGTCGCGCGCGTGCGTGCGGTTATGGGAGCGCTAATGAACTGGTTGAACGAGGTGCTGAACAACGACCCGAATCCTGTGGAAACCCAGGAGTGGATCGAGTCGTTGAAGGCCGTTATTGATGTCGAGGGCTCCGAGCGCGCGCATCAGCTGCTGGAAGGCATGGTGGAACTGACCCGTCGTTCGGGCGCCTACCTGCCGTTCTCTCCCACCACCGAGTACGTCAACACCATCGAGCCGCAGCTCGAGGCCAAGAGCCCGGGTAATGCCGAGCTGGAATGGCGCATCCGTTCGATCATCCGCTGGAACGCGATGGCCACCGTGGTGCGCGCCAACCGCAAGCCGGGTGACCTGGGCGGCCACATCGCCTCGTTCGCCTCCGGCGCTACCCTGTACGACGTGGGCTTCAACCACTTCTGGCGCGCCCCGAGCGAGAACCACCCGGGCGACCTGCTGTTCATCCAGGGCCACAGCGCCCCGGGCATCTACGCGCGTTCCTTCCTGGAAGGCCGCATCAGCGAAGAGCAGCTGGACAAGTTCCGCATGGAAGTGGACGGCGGTGGCCTGTCCTCGTACCCGCACCCGTGGCTGATGCCGGAGTACTGGCAGACCCCGACCGTGTCGATGGGCCTGGGCCCGCTGGCCGCCATCTACCAGGCGCAGTTCATGCGCTACCTGGAAAACCGTGGCCTGATCGAGAAGTCCGACCGCAAGGTGTGGTGCTTCATCGGCGACGGCGAGAGCGACGAGCCGGAAACCCTGGGCGCGATCGCGCTGGCCGGCCGTGAAGGCCTGGACAACCTGATCTTCGTGGTGAACTGCAACCTGCAGCGCCTGGACGGCCCGGTGCGCGGCAACGGCAAGATCATCCAGGAACTGGAAGGCGTGTTCCGTGGCGGCGGCTGGAACGTGATCAAGCTGCTGTGGGGCGGTTACTGGGATGCGCTGCTGGCCAAGGACAGCGACGGCGTGCTGAAGAAGCTGATGATGGAAACCGTCGACGGCGAATACCAGAACTGCAAGGCCTTCGGCGGCGCGTATACCCGCGAGCATTTCTTCGGCAAGTACCCGGAAACCGCTGCGATGGTCGCCGGCCTGAGCGACGACGACATCTGGCGCCTGAACCGTGGTGGCCACGACCCGCACAAGGTGTACGCCGCCTACCACCAGGCCGTGAACACCAAGGGCATGCCGACCGTCATCCTGGCCAAGACCGTGAAGGGTTACGGCATGGGCAGCGCCGGTGAAGCGCTGAACCCGACCCACCAGACCAAGAAGCTGGACGACGAAGCGGTGCGCCACTTCCGCGACCGCTTCAACATTCCGGTGACCGACGCGCAGTTGGCCGACGGCCAGGTGCCGTTCTACCACCCGGGCCCGGATTCGCCGGAAGTGCAGTACCTGCAGGAACGCCGTGCTGCGCTGGGCGGTTACCTGCCGCAGCGCCGCCGCAAGGCCGACAAGACCTTCGTGGCGCCGAAGCTGGAAGCCTACGACCGTCTGCTGAAGAGCAGCGGCGAGCGCAGCTACTCCACCACCATGGCCTTCGTGCAGAGCCTGAACATCACCCTGCGTGACAAGGAACTGGGCCCGCACATCGTGCCGATCGTGGCCGACGAAGCCCGTACCTTCGGTATGGAAGGCCTGTTCCGCCAGATCGGCATCTACGCGCCGTTCGGCCAGAAGTACAAGCCGGTCGATGCCGACCAGCTGATGTTCTACCGCGAAGACCAGAGCGGCCAGGTGCTGCAGCAGGGCATCAGCGAGCCGGGCGCGATCAGCTCGTGGATGGCGGCCGGTACCAGCTACTCGGTCAGCAACGTGCCGATGCTGCCGTTCTACATCTACTACTCGATGTTCGGCTTCCAGCGCGTGGGCGACATCGCCTGGCAGGCCGCCGACATGCGTACCCGCGGCTTCCTGCTGGGTGGCACCGCCGGCCGCACCACGCTGAACGGTGAAGGCCTGCAGCACGAAGATGGCTTCAGCCATCTGGTGGCCGGTGGCATCCCGAACGTGCGCAGCTACGACCCGACCTTCGGCTTCGAAGTGACGGTGGTGCTGCAGCACGGCACCAAGCGCATGATGGAAGACCAGGTGGACGAGTATTACTACGTCACCCTGATGAACGAGAACTACACCCACCCGGAAATGCCGGAAGGCGCGGCCGAAGGCATCGTCAAGGGCATGTACCTGCTGACCGACGCCGGCAAGCCGAAGAAGGGCGAGCTGCGCGTGCAGCTGCTGGGCTCGGGCACCATCCTGCGCGAAGCCATTGCCGCGGCCGAGCTGCTGGACAAGGACTTCGGCGTGACCGCCGATATCTGGAGCTGCCCGAGCTTCAACGAACTGCGTCGCGATGGTTTCGACGTGGAGCGTGCCAACCGCCTGCATCCGGAAGGTGAGCAGCGCAAGGCCTACGTGACCGAGCTGCTGGAAGGCCGCCAGGGCCCGGCGATTGCCGCCACCGACTATGTGCGTGCGTATGCGGACCAGATCCGTGCGTTCGTGCCGATGTCGTACACCGTGCTGGGTACCGATGGTTTCGGCCGTTCGGATACGCGTGCGAACCTGCGCCGGTTCTTTGAGGTGGATCGCTACTACATCGCGCATGCCGCGATTGCGGCGCTGGCGAAGGAAGGGAAGATGACTGGGAAGGACGTGGCGCGGGCGATCAAGCAGTACAAGATTGATCCGGAGAAAGCTAACCCTGTTGGGGTTTGATCTGGAGCAAAGCGTATAGAAAAGGGCGGCCATAGTGCCGCCCTTTTGTTGCCATTAAGTAATTCACATCGCTATGCTGGATGCGTGTGTACCCCACGCTGGGAGTTCTTGTGATCGTAACCAAACTAAAGCTTAAGAATTGGAAGAATTTTCGTTCCGCAACGGCGAACTTCCGTGAGCGAACGTTCATCGTTGGTCCGAACGCAGCCGGCAAATCAAATTTGATTGATGTGTTTCGTTTTCTGAGAGACGTCGCAAGAGGTGCGGGAGGTGGCGGCCTCGCGAAGGCGTTGAGTGAGCGTGGGGGCATTAAGGCCATCAGATGTCTAGCCGCTCGAAAGGACACCCAAATCGAGATAGATGTGACCTTCGCTGATGATGTGGATGGGCCGGCGAAGTGGAGATACGTTTTAGGTCTAAAGAATGAGGGGAAGGGTAGCAATCGAGACCTGGTCTCCTACGAGAAAGTTTGGGATGCCAGAGGGAAACTACTACTTGATCGTCCTGACAAGTTCGATGAGGCCGATCCGGAGCGGCTAACCCAGACCCATCTTGAGCAGGTGAACAGCAATAGGGATTACCGAGAAATAGCTGAGGAACTGAGTCAGGTTCGTTACCTCCATCTGGTGCCGCAGCTTCTAAAGTACGCGGAGCAACTTGGAGGGTATCGGCTTGAAGGTGACCCGTTCGGGCAGGGATTCTTGGAGCAAGTAGCGACGTCTACTGAAAGAGTGCGCTCATCACGTCTTCGCCGAATCAATGAGGCGCTGCGAGTATGCGTTCCGCAATTGCGTGACCTGAAGTTTGTAAAGGACGATGTAACTGGCCGGCCGCATCTGGAGGCGTTGTATGAGCATTGGAGAAAGAATGCCGGTTGGCAGCGAGAATCGCAATTCTCTGATGGAACGCTCAGGTTGCTCGGTCTTATGTGGTCACTGTTGGATGGCGATTCTTTACTTTTGCTCGAAGAGCCAGAGCTATCTCTGAATGATGCAATCGTAGAGCGGATTCCGATGCTCGTGAGAAAGGTCCAGAGATCAACGAAAGTTCGTCGTCAAATTATTCTCACAACACATAGTGAAGCAATGCTTAATCAGCAAGGCATAGACGGAAGGGAGGTTGTGAGACTTGTGCCGTCGGCTGAGGGAACGACAATCGCGGAGCTGACAAAGCAGGAAAAAATTGCCTTGAAATCTGGACTCACTCCGGCAGAGGTTATTTTAAATAAGGCGCGTCCCACTGTTTCTGAGAACTTTGGGCTCTTCTAACAATGATCATTGCGAGCGAAGATGGTCTGATAGAAGCGATTCTCAGGAGAGTTCTGGTCGATCTCAACTACGATATGGACGCAGTCATAGCCATCTGCGCTGGGGGAAGAAGCAAGCTGCAGGCAAAGATTCCTGCGCTCATCAGGTCTGCTTCTGGTGGGCTCCCCGTAATTATCTGTACTGACCTTGACTCCACTCCATGCATTGTACGCATGAAGAATGATTGGTTTCCGCAGGGCGTGCCAAGAAATATAGTTTTCTCCGTCGCAACTAGAGAGGCAGATGCTTGGATTCTCGCTGACCCTGGAATATCCAAATATTTAGCGAGTTCGACTGCGGTTCCGTCAGATCCAGAGAGCGTTCAGGACCCTAAGTCGAGTCTAATAGAGATTGCAAAGCGATCTCGTAAGCGAGATATAAAGGAAGAGATGATCGTCGCAAAGGGCGCTGTAGCGAGGGTGGGGCCTGGGTACAATGTTGTCTTGGCCAATTTCGTAGAGTTTGAATGGAATATTGAAGTTGCCTCTCAGAAATGCAAGGGGCTACGCCGATTGTTGCAACGGGTTTCTACACTCGTGGCCTAACTCTCTTTCATTGCTACGTAGTTGTACTTCTGAATTGGCTAATATCCATCAGGAGTATAATTCCGCCAGATTTTCTTTTGTCCTTTAGTTACTTTCGTAAGCTATCAAGTCCGTCCAAATACATTTGAATTTCGAATATTCTATCAATGCTAGACCTGCAATTTTTTTGTGGGATCAGCATGATTGCGCTAGAGTGGTTCCTGGGCAGCTTTGAATTTAGTACTTTTGCGTAAGTGGCGGTGGAGATCAGGAATCCATCGCAGAGTCCATCTTCTTCAAATTTTTTGAAATCCTGAGAGTGACGTTCTCTGAAGACGTCGTTGAACTCCCGTAGTGATTTTCCAAGCTCGTTCTCATTTGCAAAGGTCCAGCTCCTCCGAGCGGCTAATGTGTCAATATTGAGAGCTACAATTCCGGGCTGCCCCTTTTTTCTAATTTGGTTTACGCCGTCTCGCAATGCCCCTTGAATTGATCTCTCTGAATAAATCTTTTTGCAGGCGATTGAATATTCCAATTTTCTCTTTCCTAGCACCATCACCAGATCTGGCTCTGCAATTTTAATATCGCCGCCTCCCATTCGGATCTTTCTGTAGAGGTCCAGTTCCCAAAGAAAGTTTCGACCATCCGAGTTGACCGCAGACTTGGGATTCATGTCGCTTCGAGCAATCATGGCGAAGTTGTGCCTTGAGTTTGGATCGTTTGCCGCAGCTAGGATGGACAAAGCAATGCGCCTTGCCTCCGTTGCTTTTTCAAAAAATACCTCCCATTTTTCATTCGTCAGTTGTGTAGATCTCTCGGATATTTTGCGGACAGAAGAGAAAATTGAAATTAGAGAGCCATTTGGTCGGGTTTTTACTCCGAGTGAACTCAAGGCGGAAGTTGCCTCTTCTATGAGGCACTGCAGTTCTCCAATGCTGGCAGCTGATGACCAGAGTGGATCATCTCCATTTTCTGCTATTTCTAAGTTTCTGCTCATTGTTTAGATTCCCCTTAATTAGGCACTGGGCGTCTCCGGGATCTGGGTGAACAGTTCAGACTCGATCATCCCGAAATAACGTCCGTCTCTGTGAAACGCGCATAAAGCGCCTCCAAGTCCCTGCTTCGTACTCTGAATTGACTCCTTTTCTTTGATCGCGCCCTTCCTTCTGCAGGGTGTTCGAGCTTGATGCCTGGATCGTAATAAACGTTCCCATTTGCCAGAGACGTGAGAAGACGACCAAATTCTGCCCCGGTGCCGAGCAAAATTCGCCGTCCAAATCTATACTTTGGTAGACCCGAACGAAGTATCTGTGATGGAACGAAAGCGGCTTTGGCGTGCTTCGACTTCCAATGATCCAGCAGTTTGGAGAATGACCATGACATCGCTACTTCATTCGTGCTATTGACCATCACGACTGCACCGTCCGGGCGATACGTCTGGTTGTGGCGATCGTATCCGTGAAGGTCGAGGCGCAGCTTCTTGTTCGCTCTCGTCGCTGCCCCAACTTTATAAATTCCGCCAAAGTTAGTTCGCCTATCATTCCCCTGCGCTTCGTGACCATAGTCATGCATAAAGGCGTCGAATCCATTTGAAACGTATGTCCCTCCATCGGGTTCCGGTGTGAAAAGCGTAACGACGCTGCTTCCCGGCTTCTCCGAGTTGGTCACGCCGCGCGCCTTGATCTCCCAACCGTGGAAGTCAGGGAGCGCAATACCGTTGGAGCGAATTCCTAATAGGGCCTCTAGTGTATTGCCATTGCAGTTGGTTGCTCTGCAAGGCACAACTACACCGCGCCCATCTAAGCGAATCGAATCGTGCCATCCAGAGCGATGAATTTCTGCAAGAGCCCTCAGAAGAGTTAGATAGTCGTCTGCGTCCGAGCTCGACGACTCAACAGGAAGGACGCGGAGCGCGCCGTAGGCCTCGTGCGGCTGCTCTGCCTTGATCTGCCTCGCTGCCGGACTCTCGGGCGGCAAAATGATGGCCATGATCGTCTGTTGGCTGGTAATTCCCAGAAGCAGTACTCGGTCGGGCACAGCTCCCAGTTTTTCCTTGTCGAAGAACGTAGAAGGCGCGTAGCGCGCGCCCTTAAGAAAACCGGACATCCGAACTTCCGGATACTGGGGATAGAAAATCAGCTTAGCCTCTGGAGCCCTTGAGACTGTTCCTGTGCTGGTGATCCAGTACATCTCCAAGGGAGCGTGAAAAACCGACTCGTTCTGGCCAGTTTTACTTGAATACGAAGAGTGTGCGACCACAGAGCCGGAGGGGATTCGGCTCAGGTCCGACAAATCCGGCGCCACGTAGACCTGATTCTTCGAATTGGCATTTGGCGGAAGATCCTTGTAGAAAATCTCGGTCGCACCATTTGCGACAAGCATTGCCACTGCTGTACCAAGCTCCAGGTTGTAGAGCCACTGGTCCCGTTCATCCGCCTTGGGATTCATATCTAGTTCTCACATCTGAGAAGGTCGGGGGATGCTGCGCACCCCAAACGCTCCGTTTGCACGTGTTCGTCAGCCAGTGACGCGACGGACCTTATCTAGGCACTGCTTCATCAATGCATCAATCTTTACCTCAGGCATCACCTCGAAGGCCAGTCCCGCGCCGTCGAGGTTCATCTGCTTCATGAAGCCCCGGAATAGGTTCTCACCGTCCAGCAGATCTTTTTCATTGGCGAGCAGTCGCACGACACCGCGGGAAAACGATGGCCTAGAGGCCATTGCCGAGCGCTCGATGAAGCTGAGACGGATGTCCGCTCTGTGCAGGATGTGACGCAGAACTGATCCGACATTCGCTGAATCGATCTGACGCGCAATATGATAGTTCCACCAAAGGCGGGAGATTGCGTGGTCATCCCGGCAGGCTGTGAGGGTCGGTGCAAAGAGGTGCTTGACGATGTCGGCTGCGCACTTCTCATCCGTCGAGTTGTCTGAGATCCACCGTACGCGTGAGTAGGCCAAGCCCTCGACATGGCTCATTCGAACCCACAGTCGGTTCTCACGCGCGATGCTTGGAGATATGTGGCCAAGCGCGTGCCCCACAATCAGCGAGTTGTGGATCTCGCTGGCAGGACTGCCGTCTGTCGCTAATTGGGACAGCTCCGAGAGATCTGCGTCCACGGACAGCGGAATCCGCCAGTTGCCAGCAGACTCCAGGTCAAGAAAATCGCCATTCCGGTAGCGATCAAGGTTCTCAGGGACTGAGCCCCGAAGATCGGCTGCGACCTGCTCGCCCACGTAAAGTAGCTTGCTCATGCGCTCACTCCCTCAATCACCTTGCCGAGTGCTCGAAGGGGTCTATCCAGCAGGTTTTGGGCTGCCTGCCCCAAGTCGCAGGTTGCGATATCAATTCCTTCGGCACCGCATCGCGCAGACATGACTGTGTGCCACCGTTTTCCTTCGTACTGACCGTCTTCCCTCATTGCCTCCAGGACACTCATGAGAGTTGGCAGGTAGAGCGATGACAGCAGGACATCCCGCGCTCGGTTGTCACGCACGATGGAGAGCATTCCGTGGAGATCAGCACTCGCAAGAATGTCGATGGATTCTCCCTCAAGGTTTATCTGGAACTCGCCTTCCGGTACGTCGGGAAGAAGCTTGAGACGGAAGATTGACTCCAGCGGAGCCAGCTTCTCCATTCCAACTTCGTACGCGACCTCCTCGGAACTCGCGATGATGTCGCCTGCGCTGGCAAATCGAGAGTCCATCGGGAATTCGGCGTCAATGAACGAGGACACCAGCCTAATCCTGTCGGTGACAGCCACGATGACTGCGCGGATATTCGTCCTCCCGCGCAGCTTCCCACCAGACAGGTCAAGTCGGAACTGTCCCACCCCTGTGACATGCAAACGGTCGTAGTAAGTGTCACGGCAGGTCACCATGACTCCAGCACTGGCGTCACCGCGTCGCACGAGTTCAAGGACTTCGGTGTCATCGATACCTAGTGCTCCGTTAAGGAAGAGGTGCCCCGCATCCGGGTTTTCCTCGACGTCCAGTTCGACCATGAGTGAGAGCGCTCCGTAATCCATTGTCTGGCTGGAGAGCACAGGGTGCGGGAAGCTCGCGCTGTCCTTAATGCGCATCTTGTTCTTCCTTGATTGGGCGGAGAACAACCGAGATCGGGCCAGCATAGGGGCGCGAGAGCTTAATCTTCACGGACATCCGGGCGCCTTCTACTGCACTGATCTTTGGTGAGTGGGAAGATTGAGAGTCGTTCAATTCAATGATTGTAAGCATTTCGTCGGAGGCTACTCCTACTGCCGAGAGCTCAATGACCGCTTCTGCCGTAGCCTCCGGCGTGAATGAAAGAGTCCGTGTCACGCCTTCGTCCGAAACTAAGTTGCGGAGATTGGTGTACGCAATGCTGCGGCCACCGCGCCCTCCAACGGAGCCACGACCAGGGCCCTTCCTGTCACCTGTGGTTGCACCTGAACCCTTAGAGCCGCGCTTCTGACCTCCGGAGGAGCCTGACTCTCCATTGGCACCTTGCCCGACGCTCGGCGGCTGCTTTGTTAGTCTCTTCTTTACAGTGGGCCGTTCCGGGTTGTCGTCCATGGTGTTGGGATCGGCAATCGGTTGCTCTCCGCCCGTGCTGGCAAAGAACTGGTTCATCTCATCAAGGAGTACGTCCGCCTCGGCGGCTGCAGTGGTTGATTCTCTAATGTACTGACGCACCCAGGCCCCGACCCTTTTGTACGCGGTTTTGAGCTTTTTGCGACGCTTTTCGTCGTCAATGCGATCTGCGGAGATCTCGTCGTGGCGAGGGTTCTCCATGTCGCGAACAGTTGCGCTGGTCTCGCGATTGACAGGCTGGAGAACGGCGACAAAGTCTCTTGAAAGAGAGAACCGTCGCATTGGGTGACCGAAGTGACTGAGGTTGTCAGCAATGTACATTCCATTCCGCAGGATTCCGAGCCGGCGGGGGAGCCCTTCGCGCTGAAGAAGCGTCAGTGTGAACTTCCCGGAGTCTGGTGATTCATACTCGGTCACAGTCGAGCTCTCCGAACAGAGAGCATCCAGCATCGCTGCGCTGAATGCCAAATCGTCGGAACTTCCTGTGTTCTCTGCTGCTGCCTGGAGCAGGGGGTTCCCGAAGAGATCAGAGATCGTCGCTGCGTCGATCTCGATATCCTCTTCTTCCGGTGAAATGACACTGAAGCGTATTGCACCCTCTCGAATGGCTGAGAAGAAGTTTCTGGAAAGCGACTCTGCGATCAGCCATTGCCAGCCGTCGGTCTGTGCGAAGCCGATGCTCGCAACAGTAGTCCCAGTCTCTGTTCGACGCAGCCATTGGGGCAGACTTTCAACGTCACTTACCGGTTGATAATCCGCATTTCCCCAATAGCCAGTCGATCTCAGTGGTTCCCCATCTTCGTGGGAAATCAGAATGCTCTTGCCTTGAGCAAGATGGCAGTCATTGCCCTGATCATCGGTGTAGCGAGTGGAGTAGAACACCGTTCTCAGACTGGAAATCGCAAAGGCCGCGTTCTTGCCGATACCGAATGATCCACCTGCATCCGTAACGTTCTTCTGACTGACACCGGAAGACTTGACGAGTGCGTGGAATGGGCTGCCTTCAACGGCAGGCCCCCGAAGGCCGGTAGTGCCATAGTCTTCCACCAACAGAACGGGCAACGTCTTCTGTTCGACAAGAGCAGCCGCCCGGATGAAAAACTCAGTTTCTTTCTTCCGCTTCTTTTTCTTCGCGTGAGACAGACAGGCTCCGACAGAGGATGCGAGATCCTTCAATCCGGGAACTTCTCCCGCAGGAACGTCCAATAGTCGGAATACGAGGTGGACCGTACTGGCGCCCTGATCCTGTCCTTTTGCCGCAGCATCCAAGCTGTTCTGGGAGCATTCCCGCGCAACGCCCGGGAAAGGAGAACCTTTGAATGTCTCAATGCCTGCGTGGCCCAATCCCTCTTCTTCGAGACCCGGGTTCGGTAGAAACTTCCAGCCTGTCATTCCATTGCCCCTGTGAAGATAGCGCGCAGATGCAATTAAAGCAGCCGCGAATGAGCTGGGCAATGTATCCGTTCGTCGCGGGGGCGACCGCGTCCAGCTAAGACAGGCTGTCGTCAGGTGCGGTGACGACTTATTGACGCGCCGGTTATTGAAAGCGCGAGGCGATCCAATGTGCGATCAATAGCGACCTGATCCTGCCCACGGACCTTGCACTCCCAGAATTCAATGACTTTCCACCCAGCCGCTCGGAGTTCCCGCTGAACGCGGGCGTCTCGAGATTTGTTCGAGTCAATTTTTGCTTGCCAGAACTCCGGGCGCGTCTTCGGCAGTCGGTACAGCGGGCAATCATGCCCATGCCAGAAGCACCCATGCACGAACACCACGGTCCGATACTTCGGAAGCACGATGTCGGGCCTGCCAGGCAGCTTTGCACCACCCAGCCGATACCTCAGCCCCCGGGCATGGAGGCCCTTGCGGACAAGGACCTCCAGCTTGGTGTTCGAACCGCGGATCCGGGACATCTGCGCGGATCGCTGCTCCGGGGTGAGGCTGTCTGCCAAGGTCAGGCCTTGGCCTTTTTCTTAGCGGGCTTTGCAGGCTCCGAATCAGCCTTATGGAGCAGGTGAGGAACCATGATGCGGGCGACTTCAGCGATCACCGGAACAACAACCGAGTTTCCGAACTGCTTGTAGGCGCGGGTGTCCGATACCGGGATCCGGAAGTTGTCATCAAAGCCCATCAGACGGGCGCACTCGCGCGGCGTCAGTCGGCGCGGATTCTTCTTCGGGCCTTGGGAAATGAGGATCTCCGAACCGTCCTTATAGTAGCGCGCGGAGAGCGTGCGGCAGGTACTTTCCGGGGTCACCAGACCGAAGCCGAAGCCATTGCCCTTGTCGCGGTGCTTGGCGGCATAATTCTGCAGGTACTCCCACAGCTTGTCCGAGAGCGTGTACTTGTCCAGTACCTTGCCCTTCGTGCCACCGATGTAGGGTTGGTCCTCGCCCTCGCTGCCATCCTGCTTGTGCAGGACTGAGCCCATACGGGGCGAGATGCCGAAGTCCGGCAGTTGCAGGTCGTCCCACGTGAAGGCGGTCTCTTCGCGGAAGCCCACGATGATGATTCGTTCGCGGTGCTGGGGACCGAAGTGCTTGCCGTTGATGACCTTGGCATGCACGTGGTAACCAAGCTCGTTCTTCAGCACGTCCATGATGGTCGAGAAGGTTCGACCCTTGTCGTGACTCATCAGATTCTTCACGTTTTCCAGCAGGAAAGCGCGAGGACGCTTGGCATCGATGATGCGTGCCACGTCAAAGAACAGCGTTCCCTGGGTCTTGTCCGAGAAACCATGCGGACGACCGAGAGAGTTCTTCTTGGACACACCCGCGATGGAGAACGGCTGGCAGGGGAAACCCGCCAGGAGCACGTCGTGATCCGGCACGTCGTTCTCGTGGACCTTGGTGATGTCCGAGGCGAAGACGTGATCGGGACCGTCGTGGAAATTGGCCTTGTAGGTCTTGACCGCGTAGGGGTCCCACTCGCTGGTGAATACGCAGCGGCCGCCCTGCTTCTCGAAAGCGGTACGGATGCCACCGATGCCGGCGAACAGATCGATGAATCTGAACTGGCCTTCGCCGGACGGCGGCTCGCCGAAGGGCAGCAGGCGCTGGCGAATGGCGTCTGCGATGTAGGGCTTGGGTTCGGTCTCGCGCAGCTGCCAGCGGCGGACCGTCTTCGGATCAACTCCCAGTGCCTGGGCGACCTCCTTGGGGCTGAAGCGCTGGAGGGAGAGGTCGATCAGTTCGTACGCGTTCATGGGTGCTCCGGGAATTCGGGGGACAGTATGTCCAATTTCTTCCCGTGGGAAAAGCGGTCCTTCCAGCGGGTGACTCTTCGCAACTCAGTGATCCGTCCTGCTGGATCCGGTCATCGAGTAGTCGCGCTGGTGCGAGCGATCTCCGGCTCGTTGAGATCGGGCGAACCATAGCCGCTGCCGATCTCAAACGGTGCGACACCGCTGCGTGAGGATTCGGCTTGGAGCAGGCATCAGCGACACATGGACCGGCCGGGAGGTAGGTCTTGTGGGCGGTGGAGGGCGTGAGCGCTGGGGTTTTCACCGTACAGCACGGTGCTAAAGGTCCCGCTGTTGCGGCCGTAACCACCAATACGGCAACTTGGATGCTGCGTGTCAATTCACATTGAACTGAAGAAGGATGGATATGGCTGTTTTTTCGTCGTTGGGCGAGTTGGTCAAGCGCTTCAAGGCACTGGGTGCGAGGACAATCGTGTTCAAGCCGCTTGAGGAGAACGACAACAGGAAGCAGCAGATCTACGTCGGAGACTCTCTCGAAGCTGTCTATCATCTTCCCACGCATTGGAGACACGAGAAGGGCACCGATGGAGACATTCAAAAATCGGATCTCAACCTGCGCTGGGTGGACACGACGAGAGAGGAGCGGGCTCCCGAAGCGAAGCTGATCTTCTATCCGCAATATCCCGAAGTGAGACTTTCAGGTGTCCTGTCAGGCTGCCGCCTCGCGCCGCGAGAACACCTGCAGCCTGTGGCAAAGCCGGACCGGAAGGGATACGACGAACGGGTGCTGTTCCTCGGTATCAGCAGCGACGGCAGGGTAGTCGCTCATCTCGCTCCTGCCGGAAGTGCACTCTCGGCCGAAGCGCGGGGCATAGAGGACCAGGACTCACTGTTTACGCAACTGATCTGACAGCACAGACTTCGCGTCGCGCTTGCGAAGCTGTCGAGTTGAGCCGCTCCAGAGCGTGCAGACAGTCGCCAGGTTGATATCAGCCTGGAGGAGCCCCCTGCTGTGTCGTATCGGATGCTAGTGACGGTCTCGGCTCTGGACCAATCGATACGCACTACGGTTCCGGCACAATCCGCCCACTCCAATGCGACAGCACTGGCACAACGCAGGGAACGTCAATTTCCCTATCCGCATACAGCACAATCACAAGCTGCTCCAACGAGTTGTCCACCACCATCACGGGCTTGCCGTCGCAACTGACCTCGAAGTACCTCTCTCCCAGGTGCCGCGTGTCCAGCACCTGGCCCTCGCGCACAAGCCGAGCGGCCTCCTCGCGCATGACAGCAAACTCAGCGTCGGAGACTTTCCGAAAGGTCCGCAGTTGCAGGCCAACGCTGGGTACATGACAGCTGGCGATCGCCGCACACAGCGCCGCCAACAGGACGGCGCCATAGATCACAGGCCTCATTGGACGCTCTGCAGATAGGAGGTGGACCAGAAACAGTACGGTTGGCCGATAACGCGTGAAGAGTCAGCAATCGCGCGACAGATGGCTAAGTCCAGCTAGGCTACTTCTGCCCCTGCACCCGCTCAGTAGCCATCACAGTCAACGCCACACACGCCATCTTCAGCCCCTCCATCACCCGATCACCCACGTACTCCTCGTCGGTGCCGTTCTGCCGCGTGCGCTCCGCCGCCAGCATCAGTTCCGCCACCACACGTAGGCCGCCGAGCGCGCAATCGGCATCGGCCATCTGCATGCTGCGCCCGAGGCTCAGGTTGCGCTCGGGCCAGGGCTGCCCATCGGCAGCGGCGCCCGCACCAATGCGATGCAGCGTGGCGACAAATCCAAGGGGATAGGTGGAGGGATCTTTCTCGTGATCGGTGTTGGCCGGATCGCGTCGGGTGTTCACACCGGGTAGCTTCGTTGCGCTCATGGCAATGCTCCGTACAAGGACAGAAAGCAGCGCCGCTAATAAAGGCGGCGGACGATGCGTGGTTCGAAAGCCGGACAGTAACCAAGCCGGTGGGTCCGAAGACCCCCACGCACCGCCCGCCATTGAACGCGAACGGATTGCCAACCGGCGCCACGCAAGGTGACGCCGGCTGGCAAGCGCAAAACACATGGTTACTGAACGGGCTTTCGAACCCGCGCCACCCTTTTCCGGTGGCACGCCAAGAGATACCCGCGCAGTAGCCAAATGCCAAGAAACTGCAGAACCGGCGATTGCCAGTCCTGACGCTTTCGGCATTGTCGCACACGGTGTTAAGGCAGCAAACGATTGCGCTGCAATGGTCTTGAAGGGCTTGGCGTTATTGGCCCCAACCGCAGGGACGCCCCAGCCAGGGCACTGGGGTAGGGTCACTTGCGACAGACTGGACCAGCAGTCTAGGCGGCCGGCGCCTCGGTCTCCGGCGCGAACATCAACCGCACCCGAACCCGCACATGCTTCGCGACACCCTCAACCACGACCGGATCGAAGCGCCATTCATCCACCGCATCAAGCGCCGCACGATCAAACTCCCGCTGCCCGCTGGACCGCGCCACCATCACGTTGGACACGTGGCCCAGCTCATCCAGCTGAGCCACCAACAGCACCTGCAAGGGAAACTGCGGCAACGTGTCGGCGGCCGTGACCGGTGGTGTTGAATACACCACCGCAGGCGCCTGCTGCACCTTGAAGGTTGGGTTGTCCCCGGCCTCTACAAACACCTCCGTGGAAATACGGAGGTCTGTATCCATGGCCATGGCAGGCATAGCGCCCAGCAGCATCAGAACGAAGGTCAGTGCCAGGGCGGCGTTCAAACGGGGCATGCGTGGTTTCCATTCCAGTGCGCGACCAGCATAGCGGCCATCCTCTGGCATCGCTTGCCCCGAATACCGTGGGACACAGTTCACACAGGCACGCCGGGCCGCGGCCACAGCGCATCGTCGCGCTCCAGGTCATAGTCGCTGCCAAAGGCAAGCGCCGCCTCGCGCGGCGGAAGGTCTGCGTAGCAGCCCAGCAGGAACTCATCCATGCCGGCATCGTTGTGGTCGATGGCGAACAGACACAGCAGTTCCTTGTCGAACGCTTCCAGCCATGCGGCATCGATTCGGGTCATGGTCATCCTCCAGTTGGGTGGAGAGGATGACCTGCCTTCGTCTCAAGACGCTGGATTCAACCAGCCAAGCTGTCCTGCGGCCATTCCCAGCCCTCCGGAAGCAGCACTTCGGCCCGCCTCAGGCAGAATGGAAGCACCCACAATCGCAGCCCTTCGCTCCCCGGAAAGTCGAACACCGGTAGCGGCTGATCCAGCTTGTCGGTGCGCGGGTAGACCAGTGCAACCATGCCCTGTCCGCCCAGATAGCTGCGTCCATAGGCGTGTAGCTGGTAGAAATCATCCTGATGTAAGCCGTATTTGTGGGTGCCATTGGCCTGTCCGGCATCCAGCAACTTCCACTTGGTGTCCAGCACCAGTACGTCCGTCCGCTGCCGGCTCACCACCATGTCCGGCCGGAGCTGGAACCACTTTGCACCGCCGTGATGCACCAGGTGATGCCGCCTGACCTGAGTATCCAGCGCAAGATGCGCCGGTAGCTGCTTTTGGAAGTGCCTGGCCACGTACGCCTCGAACAATCGCTCCATCGGGAACAACAGCGAAGGTGCCTGCTGCGTGCCTACCGACGAAGTAGGCGACAGCCCTTGCAGGATCAAACGCGTCCAATCCAGCGCTTCTCGATAGGTGCGCATGTTGCGGTCCAGCTGAACCCGTTGCATGTCCTGGTCCGGATTGTGGCTGAGCGGCACCTCGGCGAAGAATGCCAACAGCTCCCGTGCCAGCCGCTGATGGTGGGTCAAGCGAGTCGCGGCAAGCACCTTTCGCAATGCCGTGTGGATCAGCCGGTTCTCCGGCCTGTCGATGCTGAACTCATCGTGGGCGGTGTGGAAGCGATCGGCACGTACCAGATTGCGGCGGAGATGCTGGGCCACGAGCAGCCTGCCGCGCAGCGCAGGCAGATCATCCTCACGTGTCTGGTACTGGCCGCGAAGCCCGCTGCGGGTCACTGCCACCACCGTACGCAGGAACTCGCCAACGAACACCTCCAGCAGCGGCATGCTGTCGGCGGCAAGCTGCGCGTTGCCGAACCGAAGGTGTGAGAACTGCTGCAGGCAACGCAGCATCCTCAGCAGCAGGCCGCGCGCCTCGCCGGCACCGGCGTCCAGCGCCTTGCCCACCTTGGGCAGGATCTCGATCTGCAGGCCGCCTGGCGCGGTAACCACGCCCACGTGGCTGGTGACCTGAATACCCCGGCGGCAACGGCGAACCCATGGGGACAACTTGCCGTCGATCAGCTCCAACGACTGCCGTTCCAGCCACCGGTAAACGCCATCGGGCACGACGCGCGCACCACCGGGCGCGGTGCCCGATGATGCCGGTACGAGTACGTCGTACTCGTGCAGGGTGAGCGTGGCCGCCGTGCTCACTCGTTGCCCAGCAGCGTGCTGTAGATGGCCACGTAGGCGTCTGGCTTGCTCAGAGCATCAGGATTGCGATTGAAACGCGGCCGTGCACCATGACCCTCGTCCGCAGCATTGGCGCCAAACAGTCGCTCCAGTGCCTCGTCATCGTTGGTGGTCTCCTGCACAAATTGCAGGCTTGAATGCTTCTGGTTGTCGCCAAGCACCAGCCGAATCTTCTGCCAGTCGTCGTAGAAGTATTCTTCCAGCAAAGGTAGGATCTGCTTCTCGAACAGCGCGGTCAGTGCAGTCATGCGCTCGCTGTCTTCCTTGATACTCTTCAACGGCATGAAGTAGGCATGACCGATCAGATGCTCGCGATCGTAAAGTGCTTCAATGCGTTGGTTCATTGCGGTGAGCAGCTTTGGGATATTGATGGAGACTTCATCCCTGTTGACGCGTAGACCTGCCAAAGGCGCCCCTTGCTCGTCCCTCGAGTCGGGCAGAACCTCCTCAAACTCGAATCGGCGGCGAAGGGCGGTATCCAGAGATGCCAGGGATCGGTCCGCGGTGTTCATGGTTCCGATGATGCTGACATTGCGCGGAACGGAGAACAGCCGCTGAGAGTAGGGCAGCGTGACCGAATGGCAGTTCTTCATATCGGTTCGCTTGTCCAGTTCAATCAACGTGATCAGTTCGCCGAAAATCTTACTGATGTTGCCGCGATTGATCTCGTCAATGACGATGGCGAACATTTCATCGGGATACTTGCGAGCCCGCTCGCAGAGCTTCAGGAACACGCCCGGACGAACTTCATAGCGCACCTGTCCCTGCGCGCTTTTCTCGATGACCGGGCGCAGCCCTTCGATGAAGTCCTCGTAGCCGTAGGATTGGTGGAAGGTAACAAAGCTGTAGCGCTTGGTTTCGCCTTCCGCAACGGATTTGTCGTCCTCGTCGGCTGTGAACTGATCATCCAACAGGAACTTTAGTTGGTATGTCTTGCCGGTTCCTGGCGGACCGAAGTAGATGCGATTGAACGCAAGCATCTCCGCAACTTCGCTCTGCACCGCTGGCAGTCCTTCATCGCTCTCGTCTGCCTCCGACAGGTCAAGCGTGGCCGACGAGTCATCGCTGGCCTGCGCCGGCCAGAAGCCCTCGCGCTCTTCGTCGGTTCGAATCAGCTCCTGCAAGGCTTCATCATCGGCCTCCAGCGCGGCCGCGATGTTGTCGACCATCTTCTCAGAGATGGCCTTGCGAACGAACTTGGAAATGCTCGGCAACTCAGGTCGCCAGGTGACCCGGCAGGCGAGGGAACCCGTCACCAGCCCAACCACCGAAACGGCACGCGCGCTGCCAGCGTTCTTCCGGCCAAAGCGCAGATGGGTGTGGGTACCTGCGAACCACCAGTCCATTCCCGAGTAATGCACCAGCCGAGCCAGTCTGCAGAATTGCTCTGTCTCTTCTGTGTTCCAACCCTTGCGCATGGTGCGGAAGTCTTCGTTGATATCGAAGTGTTTCAGCACGGCATCCGGCTCAACTTCGTCGGGCTGACCAATGCGCTCTGCAACTTCGTCATAGCTGAGCCCGAACTCGGCGATAGCGTTCAAACTCCACGCCACCAGATCATCCATGCCAAGCGACAGCCCCTTGTCGATCGGTAGTATTTTGACGATGTGTGAGGACTGAAATGGACCACGCAACTTCAGATAGGCCTCACGCATGGGGTTGTTGTCTTGCAGCTTCACCGTGTCGATCTTGACGACGAAGCCGTCATGGCCATTGAGGCCAACGGTGTAGGCTAGTGAAGGCGGCGAGGCAGCATCGGGATAGATCTTGGCCCAGTTGTACCCTGCGAAGTGGTTGCCCTGGTTGGTGGGGCGTCGACGGATACTGACGCGACCATTGGGGAAGCGCGCCGCCTTGATGCGGTTTGCCCAGTCCCGCGTCAGATCGTAGGCCTGGCGCAGCTTCTTGTACGCGGCCTCATGCGCGGCATCGGTTTGATCGAACTTCTTCCCTTGCAGCGACTGCAGCAGGTTGAAATCTTCTTGCGTGAAGAATTCGGACATCGGGCCTTCCATTCCTTGACGATGCAGGCGGACTCATTCCGCCTTGGAGTGATTGCAGCACCTAGTGCTAGGCGGCAGCAACGGGTGGAACTTTAGGGCGGGCCGCCGGTAATGAATCCCACTCGGCATCCTTACGGGCCTGCAACGCCCCCTCGTTGGCACCACGCGGCTGCGGATGGGCGTTTGGCAGGGGTGGCGCGGGGGCGTAGTACCGGAGACCACCCCCGCCCGCTGTCTCCTGTTAACATTCCCCCCGCAACCCAGCCAGCCCACCCCGCGCAAACCGCGCCGGAGCGGGCCGTCGCAGTACGGCCCAGCGAGCCAGGACACCCTCCCGTGCCCTTTCAAGGATGCTCGCATGTTCCCTCATTCCGCTCTCCGCTCGGCCGCCCTGGCCCTTGCCGTCTCGCTCAGCCTTGGCGTGCCGTCCGCGTTCGCCGATAACGCCCCCGCCGCCAGTGCCAGCACCGCCGTGCAGCGCCAGGCCGTGGCCAAGGGCCTGTACGAACTGGCCTACAGCCCGAAACAGAACGCCGTGTTCGTGGCCTCGTCCGGTGGCTTCGGCGATGACGCCGGCCCGGCCCAGGTGCTGCGCCTGAACCCGGCCACGCTGGCCGTGGAAACCCGCATCCCGCTGGAGCGCAAGGCGTTCGGCGTGGTGCTGGATGACGCCCACAACCGCCTGTACGTGGGCAACACCGTGGACCTGTCGGTGACCGTGGTCGATACCGCACAGAACAAGGCCATCGGCACCATCCAGCTGATGGAGAAGAAGACCGGCAAGGACGGCAAGGCCGCCTACACCCACGACCTGCGCGAGCTGGTGGTGGACAGCGCCGGCAACCGCCTGTACGTGACCGGCCACAGCAGCCAGCCGGACGTGAGCAGCGTGCTGTTCGTGATCGATACCACCACGCTGAAGGTGATCAACACCATCGACGGCCTGGGCAACGCCAAGGCGCCGGGCCTGGCGCTGGATGCAGCCAACAAGCGCGTCTACACCAGCAACCTGCTGGCCGACCTGGTAGTGGTGGGTACCGATTCGAACAAGGTGGTGGCGCAGCACAAGATCGCCGCCGAGCAGCCGATGAACATCGCGCTGGACCCGGCCGGCAAGCGACTGTTCGTGACCGACCAGGGCTCGGAATTCCTGCGTGGCTACCAGGCCAAGAGCAGCGGCCTGGTCAGCAAGCACCCGGGCCAGCGCGTGCTGGTGCTCGACCGCAGCACCGGCAAGGAACTGGCCAGCATCCCGACCGATGCCGGTCCGCTGGGCATCCTGCTGGATGCACCGCGCAAGCGCCTGTACGTGACCAACCGCGAAGCCGGTACGGTGACGGCGTACAACAGTGACAGCTACCAGAAGGTGGCCACCTACAAGGTGCCGACCCACCCGAACAGCCTGGCGCTGGATGCGAAGAACAACGTGTTGTTCGTGAGCATCAAGAACGGCGAGAAGGACGACAAGGGCGCTGACGAGAGCGTGGCGCGGATTCAGTTGTAAGCAATGTGGAATGGCCACCAGGGGAGCCGCGTTCCCTTGGTGGCCATTCTGAAGTCAATGCAGCAAAGTAGCGACTGCCCATCCACGCATCTGGCAGCATGTTCGAGACAGGACGTTACATCGAGAAGTTCAAGAGTCTCAGCAAGGAATTGAAGCTGTACGCGGTGGGACTGCTGCCTCTGGCAATCGGATCGTTTGGGCCCTTGCTGGGGATGCATGCAGGCTGGTGCCTCGCTCTTTTGGCAGTAGGCTGCCTCTGCATGGCGATCGGCTTGCTGTTCCGACTGGTACCCCTGTGCAGAACCGTGTGGGAGAAGCCTGCGGTTCGAAGACTTGTTCTGCTCTTTCATCTGGGCGTACTGGTAGTAACGGCCGCGGTGGCGCGTAACATCATGACGTCGGCAACTGGCTTGCCGGGGCAGGACTTCACCCTGGCGACCAGCGCGCTCGCACTACCACTCTATCCACTCGTTTGGCTGTGGTTCGTTGTACTGGTCATGGGCGTTACCGTCGTTGCCCTGCAATTGGTACTCGGGCTGGTGGCAATCGCGCAGTTTCTCCTGTCCGCACACGTGCCGTCGGTTGGCCGAAAGGTCAGGTCGCGCATTGGTGGAAGTCTCTACGTTTCTACGATGCGCATGATCGGTCTCGCCGTGCTGTTTGTTGCCCTGACGATTCCCCTCCATTTTTCCCCTTCATGGAAGCCAAGCCTCGAGCGGCTGGGTAGATGGGCTGCGTTCTATGGGGATTATCAGAGCGCGCACCGGTATCCTGGAATTCCCTTGGATGCTCGGGTTCTGATGCACGCCAACGGCGTCTATTCGACTGCGCATCGCCAGCCGCGAGGTGAGATATCCATCGATGTTCACTACTGGCGAGGGCCCGATAGCGCAGCGAGCGATCCGAATGCGCAGAGCAGAATCCTGACCGGAGCCGACGGTGGCGGACCGTAGTCGGGGCGGGAGGCTCATCTTCCTCAATCCGCCGGCCGATGGTCATAGCTGATCACCCGTTCCACCTGCCACTGCCCATCCACCCGCCGCCACACCTGGACGAAACGCGCCTGGCCGGTCCAACGCTCCACACCCTTCGCATCGCGCTCGTGGAAGCGGTGGTCGCCGATCTCCAGCGCCCGCTCGTCGTGCAGCGGAAACACCTGCAGCGAGCTTTCCACCAGCTCACGGCGCAGCTGCGTGTGGTTGGCACGGTTGCTTTCGCACAGCGCGGCCACGCTGCGCCGGAAGTCGTCGCGGTTATTTGCGGACTTGCCGGCCTTGTCATGGAAGAACTCCATGTCCTCGGTGGTCATCGACGCGGCCTTGTTTGCATCGCAGGCGTCGAACGCGGCGGCGAACAGCTGCGTATCGGCCTGGCGGATCTGTTCGCGCAGGCTGTCGGGCGCGGTCGGGGCAGCGGCAAGGCCGGCGGCCAGCAGGGGCAGGGTGAGCAGCAGCATGGCGAATCTCCCGGAAGTGGTCCGCGCAGGCTGGCACGGTCCACCGCACCCTGTCGCTGCGCTGCGACGAAACCGGCGCTGGACGCGATGAAGCGGGAATCTGGCGGGGCGGGCGTCCCTCCAGCCTGTGCACGCCGTGTCACAGCGCGCCGCGATTCCCTCACGGGCGGCATAGGGGCGGGGTTCTAGCCTGCAATTCTTCCCCTCCACAGGAGCCCCCATGCCTGCCTCCCGCATCCGCCTGCACGTTGAAGACACTGGCGGCGATGGCCGCCCGGTCATCCTGATCCACGGCTGGCCGCTGTCGGCCGACGCCTGGAAGACGCAGGTGTCGATCCTGCGCGATGCCCAGTACCGGGTGATCAGTTATGACCGACGCGGCTTCGGCCGCTCCGAGAAGCCCGCTGACGGCTACGACTACGACACGTTGGCGGCGGACCTGGCCGCGCTGATTGAAGAACGCGACTTGCGCGACGTGACGCTGGTCGGTTTCTCGATGGGCGGTGGCGAGGTGGCACGCTACGTGGCCAACCACGGCGAGGACCGCCTGCATAGCGTGGTGTTCGCCGCCGCTGTGCCGCCCTACCTGCTGAAGAGTGACGACAATCCGGATGGCCCGCTGACCCAGGACAAGGCCGACGAGATGCGCAGCGGGCTGGAGAAGGACCGCGAGAGCTTCTTCGATGGCTTCACCCGCGACTTCTTCAGTGCCGATGGAAAGTTGATGGTGACCGAAGAGCAGCGCCAGGCGGCGATCGCGCTGTGCCACCAGTCCGACCAGACGGCGGCGCTGGGTTGCATGCAGTCCTTTGCCACCACCGACTTCCGCGATGACCTGAAGAAGATCACCGTACCGACGTTGATCCTGCACGGCGACAGCGATGCCATCGTGCCGTTTGAAGGCTCAGGGGAGCGCACGCACCAGGCTATCGCGGGCAGCGAGGTGGTGATCCTGGAAGGCGCGCCGCACGGCTGCAACACCAGCCATGCCGACCACTTCAATCTGGCGCTGCTGAACTTCCTGAAGAAGTAAGCTGGCGCCATGCGCAAGACCGAAACCCCGCCGTGGAAGAAGCCCAACCCCAAGGGCCAGAAATCCCAGCCGCTGTCGCCTGCCCAGAAAGAGGCAGCGCGGCAGCGGGCGGAGGAGAACGGGCGCCCGTATCCGAATCTGGTCGACAACATGTGGGCCGCCAAGCTGCCGCGCGAGGTGTAAGCCTGGCAGCCGAGCGCGGGCTGGGCGCTAGGGGTCGCTCAGCGGTTCCCAGCCGGCGTCCATCCAGGGCGCTACCCGCGCCTGGCGCACCGAAACCGCGCCGGCCGGCAGGCCAGACCGCTGTGCCAGCTCGGCCTGCAATGCCACCGCATCCACGGCGGTGGGAAGCGCCACTTGCAATCGATCGTCGAGGTGGCGGATCTGCACCGGAAGCCGTGCGCGTGCTTCATGGTCGCCGCCGAAGCGGCCGATCGGATAGCGCATCGTTACCGGGCGCGCCAGCGGCGCCAGCGAGGGCCGCCATCGCTGCAGCACCACGGCCTGTGCCGCCACCGGAACGCGGACTTCAGCCAGCGTGACCGGGTAGCCGCGCACGCTCTCGACCATCACCTGGAAGCGCGCGCCGTCGGGCATGGCCACCACCGTGGCTGCCAGCGCAGCGATCGCCACCATCACGCCCAGCAGATGCCAGCGGCGCGGTGCGCTGGCGGGGCGGGTTGCGGTGCGCAGGCTTGGCCAACGACGCAGTGCACGTGCGTACAGGCGTCGGTCCTTCTTGCGCGGGCTGCTGCTGTGCGCAGGCAGGTTCAGCGGAACCCGCGGCAGGCGGGCAACGCGTGCATTGATCAGGCGCGACACGCCCCACGCCGCCAGTGCGAATGCCAGCAGTGGCAGCAGTGTTCGCACCACCAGGTACAACGTCACCATCCTGTGCACGTCCTCACATATGCATCCACTTCAATCGACATCCTACCGATAGGCGCCAGCTGTTGTCGTATCTGCCAGCCGACAGCGGTGGTGTGGCTGGATAGCATGGCGCGTTGTTGTCATGGATGAATCGATGCGCTCTGCTGTTTCCCGCCTCGGCCGCCTGTTCGGGCCGGGGGTGATGGTGTTTCTGTTGCAGCTGGTGGCGCTGCTGTCGCTTGGCCTGGGGGCCGGCTGCTTCCACTCCCGCGTGGATCTGCTGCTGGTGCCGGTGGTGGACGGCTGCGGTGGTCCCGATCCCGTGGCGCGCCTGCGCGTGGCCGAGCAATTGCTGGCGCGCGCCGAAGCGCTGGATGATTGGCAACCGCTGCGCTGGATTCCGCTGGTGGGCACGCTGCTGGCGCTTCTCGGCGCGGCGACGGTCTGTGCGCTGCGTGCCATGCCCCAACAGTACCGCCTGGGCAGGCTGCGCGGGGGGCTGGTGGCGCTGCATGTGGGCGTGCTGGCGTTGGCAGGGTGGACGCTGCACCTGTACGAGGATGCGTGGAGCAGCGTGGCAAGGCTGTCGCCGGCGGCCTGCCTGGTGGACCTGACCGAGCAGGGCCGGATGCCGTTGGCACAGGCCCAGCAGGTGGTGCTGCACGTGCTCACCCGCGAATACACCCCGTTGCAGCGCAACCCGGATGATCTGGCGATGATGGCGGTATCGCTGCTGATGACCGCGATGGTGGCCAGTATCGTGCTGTGGCGTGCGGCGGCCAAGGGTATGCGGACGCCTACCTGATCGCGCTACAGTCCACGCATTGCCCCGACAAGGAAGTGCTGATGCGTGCGTTGTTGCGAGCCCTGCCGTTGCTGTTGCTGTCGCTGGCGGTGCAGGCGGCCGAGGTGGACCGCCGCATTGCGGTGACCATCGATGACCTGCCCTGGGCGCGGGTGGATGAGATCGTGCCGGCGGACCTGCAGGCGCGGCATGCCGCGTTGATGGCGCAGCTGCGCCAGGCGGACGTGCCGGTGGTGGGCTTCGTCAACGAGAACAAGCTGGAAGTGGACGGGCAGGTGCAGCCTGCGCGCGTGCAGATGCTGCGCGACTGGCTGGACGCGGGCTATGTGCTGGGCAACCACACGTACTCGCACATGGACCTGAACGCCAAGGGCGTGGCGGCGTTCCAGCAGGATTTCCTGCGTGGGGAAACGGTGCTGCGGCCGTTGCTGGCCGAGCGTGGGCAGGTGCCGCAGTGGATGCGCCACCCCTACCTGCGCGCCGGGCGTAACGCGGAAGAGCGCGTGCAGATGGACGCGTTCTTCAAACAGCACGGCTATCGCGTGGCGCCGGTGACGGTCGACAACGGTGAGTGGGTGTGGGCGTTCGCCTATGCCAACGTGATGAACGAGCAGCCCGATTCGGCCGAGCGCGAGGCGACGCTGGCACAGCTGCGCAAGGGCTATGTGCCGTACATGCTGAACAAGCTGGACTACTACGAAAAGCAGTCGCAGGCACTGCTGGGCTATGCGCTGCCGCAGGTGTGGCTGATGCACGCCAACGAGCTCAACGCGGCCACGTTTGCCGAACTGGTGGCGGCGACCAAGCGGCGTGGCTATCGCTTCGTGTCGCTGGACGAAGCGATGCGTGACCCGGCCTATGCGCGTGGCGCCGAAGGCTACAACGGCCGCTACGGTCCCAGCTGGCTGCACCGCTGGGCGATGGCGGAGAAGAAGCCGAAGGACTCCTACGCCGGGGAGCCGGTGGTGCCGAAGTGGGTGATGCAGTTGGCCAAGGTGGATTCGGAGTGAGGCCCAGCGCTGCGGGTGTTGCCCGCAACGGAGATCGCCCCCGGCGCTGAAGCATCGGATCTGCCCCGTTCACCCGGTTGGAGAATGGGGCGTGTAATCCAATGCTCCAGTGATCCTTGATCAGCCGATCGTGCCGCTCGCGCACATCTTTGACAGTTCCCCATCCTGTGAGGCGCGCTCTCTCAGCCCAGGTACCTTCTCGTAGTGCGCCTCAAGGTAGCGAATACCCGTGTCACGGCCGATGCCCACGCACTGGATCTTGGCTGCGTTGATGACAGTATCCATGCGAACCTTGCCGGTTGCGCCCGACGACAGCTGGATGGCCCTGACGATGCTCTCGTTCGCATCAGCAAGATTGGATGTGCGCAGACCGGCATATGCACGTGCGTTCCACGCCTCTGCGTTGGAGGCATCAACGGTTGTTGCGGCCTGGAAATACTGAAAGGCAAGGTTGGCCTTTCCGCTGACCAGCGCATCTCTGCCTGCTCTCAGGTAATCCTCGGCCGTGGGAGGGGGGGCAGCTGGCGCGGGGACGTTGGCCGAAGCCTGGCCTACGTCGCTCTCGCTGGAGAGGCTCAATGCGCTCGCTCGGAAGGAGATGATGCGCACTTGGACGAGCCGGAAATCCGTTTCGGAGAAGTAAGCCTTTGCTCGGTCGAGGAGGTGCAGGAATACCTGCTCGTCCCGGGACACGATCTGGGCTTCATACTTTTCCATGAATGCCATGATCATCTGATCAAGCTGTCTATCGGCCTGGCTCTGCTGGTGGCCGATGCTTGCATTCTTGAACGCTCTGTCCTCGATCCCGGTCTGCTTCTGTTCCTCCCGCCGCTGATCTTCGGAGCGCGATGCCAACTGGTGAGCGGCGAATGCAATGAAGACCATGCAGGTTGGAATCACGATCTTGCTGATGACTTCCCCGATGAACTTGCCTAGATTGGTGAATGCTGCCTTCCATGGCCGTGGGTTCGACATGCTGGTGTTCCGAGAGGCTTTCTACGCTATCGGCATGCCGGCAATGATCTTGAACCTCTGCGCTAGGCGCGGCGCACCGCCAGTACGCCGTCCAGCGCCAACTCCGCCTTGAAACCGGCCTTTTCCAGCCGCTTGGCCACTTCGCGCGGGACGTCGCGGCCGCTGGTCAGCTTGTTCGGCGCGCCGGTGTAGTGGAACAGGCGGCCGCCCTTGCGGATGACGCGGGCGAGGTGGTCATAGAACACCTGGGAGTACAGCTCGCCTGCAATGCCGAAACGCGGCGGGTCATGCAGGATCGCGTCGACGCTGTTGCTGGCCACCTGCTCGATCTGCTGCGAGACGTCGCCGTGGCTGAACTGCAGGCGGCCATCGGCGGCGGCCGAGTCCGGGTCCGGCGACCACGGGTTGAGCGTGCGCAGCCACATCACGTCGGCGTTCTTCTCGAACGAGCGGATCTGACCGACGCCGGCCTCCAGCGCGCAGGCGGCGAAGTAGCCGAGGCCGCCGCAGGTATCGAGGATGACCTTGCCGGCCGGCGCGACCAGCTCGACCTTGCGGCGTGCGTCCTCGAACGGCGACAGCTTGGAGGTCGGCAGCATCTTGATGCCGTCGATCTCGAAGGTGGGCGCGCCCCACTCGGTGGGCACCAGCTTGATCAGCGAGCCGCTGTAGCGCGAGATCGGCGCGAACTCCTCGCCATCCCAGTAGTACAGCGTGCGGTCCTTCAGCTTGCCCGGCCACGGGTAGACCTGGCCGCGGAAGTGGAAGCCGTCGGCATCCAGTGCCACGGTGTCCTGGCTGCGCCCCAGATCAAGCGAGCCTTGCCAGTCGGCGGCGCCCTTGTCATGGGCACGGCGCAGGGTGTCGGCGCTGTCGCGGGTCAGCAGGGGGCCGGTGTAATGGGGCACGGCGGGTACCGGGGCGGTTCGGGGGAGGGCATGGTACCGCAGCTGTTGCAGGGCCGAGACGGGGCTCGACGTGGGTACAGGTGAAGCCGTGGGTGGTTCCTTCCCCTGCAATCATGCCGACACCACGTGAGGGCTGCATGCCCTGCAGCGCGCACGAGCGTCGATGGACCTCCTGGGTTTCGGGTGGCTGACGATCGAAGTCGTAGCGCATGGTCCCATCCTCCCGCAGCAGCCAGTGCACGGTGACCCGTTCGTGGCTGCCGTCGCCGAGATCCCAATCCAGAGTGCGCATCAGCAGAATCTGGCCATCAGGTAGTTCCTGGACTTGGTCATAAGCGCCTTGGGTCTTGGCGACACCTATCGCAAGCAGCAGAAAGAGCATCATGGAACGTTCCTCAAAGACCAGAGGATGTGCCCACTCCGCGCCATAAGGCCATCAGAATCATTGCGTATTACGGGCACTTCACCGCATACACCGGTCCGGCGCCGATCAGCATCAGCGCCATGTAGTCGCTGTCGCTGGCCTTGCCTTTCAGTGTGGCGCCCTTGTTGAAATGGAAGATGCCGAAGCCGCCGGCCATGCGGATCAGCGCGCTGTCGATCTGCGCAGCATCGTCGCGGAAGTAGCGGCTGATCTCGCTGTTGCTGGCCTTGTGCAGGGCATTCGGCTCACGCTGCCACTGGCCGTCGCGGTTGAAGGAGACGAAGTACTGGCCCCCTTCCTTCTCGATGCGGAAGTCGGCGGGCTTGCGCGCGCTGGTGGCGAAACAGCCCTGCAACGGGTCGGCGGAGAAGGGAAGCCCGGCATCACCGCTACAGGCGGTGAGCAGCAGGAGGGCACCGGGCAGCAGCAGGTGGAGCGTGCGCATGGGATGTCCCTACGGGGCAGGTGCGGCTAGTGTAGGCAGCAGGCGGGCACGGCCCGTACAGGAATTCGGCAAGAGAAGAGGGGTTTTCGGATGGCGCAGGGCAAGGCACCGTGGTGCGGCGTGGCCAGTTGGTTGGGCATGGTGGTCGGCTGGGGCGCGGGCACAGTGGCCGCACAGGCGGCGGTGGCGGCCGGTGGCAATGGCCTGGCCGCGGGCATGGGCGTGGCGGTGCTGGGTGCGGCGCTGGTGGGTGCCGGCTTTGCCGTGGCATCGCGCGTGCGCGGCGAGCGTTGGCCGTGGATCGGCATTGCCGGTGCGGTCGTGAGCGCGCTGCCGCTGCTGATGTACCTGCTGCGGATGATGCTGAAGCTCTGATGGTAGTGCCGGCCGCTGGCCGGCAACTGCAGGTTGCCTGCGGAGTTCATGGGGTTGCCGGCCAGCGGCCGGCACTACCGGATGCGGGTCATGCGCTGCGGTGGATTTCCACGGTCACGTGCACCAGTTCTTCATGGATCGCCAGCGCATTGCGCACGGTATCGGCATCCAGGCGGGCATCGCTGGTGACGACGCTGGCGCTGACCGCGTACTTGCCGCGGCCGACCTGCCAGACGTGCAGGTCGGCCAGGCGTGCCGGCCACGGGCCCTGCTCGATCACTTCGCGCACTTCGGCCACCACCGGTGCATCCATCTGCGCGTCGAGCAGGATACGGCCACTGTCGCGCAGCAGGCCGATCGCCCACACCGTGACCAGCACCGCGCCGACCAGGCCCATCACCGGGTCCAGCCAGGTCAGGCCCAGCAGCTTGCCGCCGAGCAGGGCAACGATGGCCAGCACCGAGGTGGCGGCGTCGGCCAGCACGTGCACGTAGGCCGAGCGCAGGTTGAGGTCGTGACCGTGTGCATGGCCGTGGTGATCGTGGTCATGCCCGTGGGGATGATCATGGCCGTGACCGTGGTGGTGATGCGCATGGCCCGGGCTGTCATGCAGCCACCACGCGCACAGCAGGTTCACGCCGAGCCCGACCGCCGCGATGGCGATGGCTTCGTTGTAGTGGATCGGCGCCGGCACCCACAGCCGTTGCAGCGATTGCACGGCCATCAGCGCCGCAACACCGAGCAGTGCGATGGCACTGGTGTAGCCGGCCAGGATCTCGATCTTCCAGGTGCCGAAGGCGAAGCGCGGGTCGTGTGCATAGCGGCGCGCACAGCGGTAAGCGAACACCGACAGGCCCAGCGCGAGCGCGTGCGAGCTCATGTGCCAGCCGTCGGCGAGCACGGCCATGGAGTTGAACCACCAGCCGCCGATGATCTCCACCAGCATCATGCCGACGGTGAGCCACAGGGCGCGGCGGGTGTTGCGCTCGGCCAGCGGGTTGCCGTCGTCGAAGCGATGTTCGTGGCGACGGGCGGCGGCGAGGGTGTCCAGGTGCATGGTGGCCCGAGGCGTGGAGTGGATACCCCCATAGGGTATATGATCCGGCCATGGCGCATGTACACAAGAACCGAAAGCAGCTGCTGACCCGGGTACGCCGTATCGGCGGCCAGGTGGCGGCGTTGGAGCAGGCGCTGGACCGGCCCGAAGGCCAGGCCGGCGACTGCGCGGACGTGCTGGTACAGGTCGCCGCGGTGCGCGGCGCCGCCCACAGCCTGCTGATGGAGCTGCTGCACGAGCACCTGCAGGAGCATGTGGTGGGCGCGGAGGATCCGCAGCAGCGGGCCGCCGAGGCTGAGGTACTGGTGGAACTGCTGCGCCGCTACGGCAAATAGCTGGCGTGGTGTCGGGCGCTGGCCGGCAACGTCAGGTGGTGGCGGGGTTCATGCGGTTGCCGGCCAGCGGCCGGCACTACCGGGTATGTCCGGCGTTCATGGGGATGCCGGCCAGCGGCCGGCACTACCGGGTGTGTCCGGGGTTCATGGGGATGCCGGCCAGCGGCCGGCACTACCGGGTATGTCCGGTGTTCATGGGGATGCCGGCCAGCGGCCGGCACTACCCGTGCCGCTGCCGCGCGTTCCACAGATGCGTTGCGGCCAGCAGCAGGCTGCCGGTGACGGTCAGGGGTGTTTCCCAGCTGTGCGAGGGCAGCGCCAGCGCACCGGCCAGCAGCAGGCCCAGCCCCGTGCCAGCGGTGGCCCAGGCCAGCAGCGGCAGCGGCCGACGGCGCTCCGCCCGCCACAGCGCATAGCCGGTCAGCGGCAGGGCGATGGCCACGAACAGCAGGTGCACCCATTCTGCTTCGGCCCAGGCGCCGAGCAGCGGCAGCGCGGCGGCAAGCAGGGGCAGCGCCAGGCAGTGCAGCAGGCACAGGCTGGACAGTGCGACCGCGCCGGCATCCAGCAGGGCAGCGGAGGGCGACTTCATCGGGGGAGGTTCCTTGCTTGACAAGTGTTATACAGTAACATTTCCGTTCCGCAGCCAACCCGCTCCGACATGAACACTGTTTCCCGCGCCGACCGTCGCCTTCCGGTCACCGTGCTGTCCGGCTTCCTCGGGGCCGGCAAGACCACCCTGCTCAACCAGATCCTGCGCAACCGCGAGGGCCTGCGCGTGGCGGTCATCGTCAACGACATGAGCGAGGTCAACATCGATGCGCAGCTGGTGCGCGAGGGTGGCGCCGAACTGCGCCGCACCGAAGAGACGCTGGTGGAGTTCAGCAACGGCTGCATCTGCTGCACGCTGCGCGATGACCTGCTGCAGGAAGTGCGGCGCCTGGCCGATGCCGGCCGTTACGACTACCTGCTGATCGAATCAACGGGCATCGGCGAGCCGATGCCCGTGGCCGCCACCTTCGCGGTGCGCGACGAGCACGGCTTCAGCCTCAGTGACATCGCGCGGTTGGACACGATGGTGACGGTGGTCGATGGCAGCGCGTTCCTGGCTGACTTCGGCTCGACCCTGCGCCTGGCCGAGCGCGGCCAGCAGGCCGGGCCGGAGGATGACCGCGGCGTGGTCGACCTGCTGTGCGAGCAGGTGGAATTTGCCGACGTGATCGTGGTCAGCAAGGTTGACCAGGTGGACGACGAAGTACTGCAGGACACCCTGGCGGTGCTGCGCGGGCTGAACCGCGATGCCAAGCTGTTGTTGTCCAGCTTCGGTGACGTGCCGCTGAGCGAGCTGCTGGACACCGGTCGCTTCGACATGGAGCGTGCGCAACGTGCACCGGGCTGGGTGAAGGAGCTGCGCGGCGAGCACACGCCGGAAACCGAGGAATACGGCATCGCCAGTTTCGTCTACCGTTCGCGGCGCCCGTTCCATCCCGCGCGGTTTGCACGCGCGCTGCAGTCGGGCATGCCGGGCGTGATCCGCAGCAAGGGCTGGTTCTGGCTGGCCAACCGCATGGACTGGGTGGGTGAGTTGAACACCGTGGGTGCGGCAACGCGCACGCAGGCGGCGGGTTTCTGGTACGCCGCGCGCGAGCGCGTGCGCGCCGGGCAGGAAGACACCACGCCGCTGCTGCCACCGACGCCGCTGCCCTACAGTGACCTCGGCTGGGCGCGGCAGCAGGCCGAGTGCTGGAGCGCGCCGCTGCCGGGCCTTGAGGAATTCCCGGACATGGCCGCGCACTCGGCGATGCAGCGCCTGTGGCACCCGCTGTGGGGCGACCGCCGCCAGGAGCTGGTGGTGATCGGTGTGCACATGGATGAGCGCGCCGTGCGTGCGGAACTGGACGCGTGCCTGCTGAACGATCAGGAGCTGCGCGCCGGTCCGCTGCTGTGGCAACAATTGCCGCAGGCCTTCCCGGTGTGGAAGCGGTGAGCAGGATACCGTTGTAGAGCCGAGCCCACGCTCGGCTGCTGTTCCGGTCGATCCACGCCATGCGTGGATGCCGGCATGGCGGAGTCGAGCAAGCTCGACTCTACAATGCGTCGCGCCACTGCCAGTTGTCGGTGGTCACCTGCAGCACCTGCGTGGGCCGCAAGGCCTGCAGCAGGTGCCGGTCATGGCTGACCATCACCAGGGCACCGGGCCAGGCCACCAGCAGGTCTTCCAGCGCCTGCAGCGCGCCCAGGTCCAGCGCGTTGCCGGGCTCGTCCAGCAGCAACAGCTGGGGTGCCGGATCGGCATACAGCACGCTGGCCAGCGCACCCTTTACCCGTTCGCCATCACTGAGGCTGCCGGAGGGGCGAAGGATGCGCTGTGCATCCAGCCCGAGCAGGGCCAGGCGCGTGCGCAGTTCAGCGGGATCGGCCGCCGGGTTGGCGGCCTGCACGGTATCGAGGATGCTGCGCTCGCCGGACAAGCCCAGCAGCTGCTGGTCCAGCAGGGCAAGCGGCGCATGCCGCTGCACGCTACCCGCGCGTGCCGGCAGCTGGCCGGCCAGCACGCGCAGCAGCGTGGACTTGCCGCTGCCATTGTCACCGACCACCGCGATGCGCTGCCCGCGACGGATCTCCAGCTGCAACGGGGCACTGCAGCCATGCGGCAACACCAGCGATTGCGCCTGCAGCAGGCGCGCGCTGCCGCGTTCGCCTTCACCGGCAAACAGCGCCAGTTCCGGCGTGGCATGAACCGCTGAGGCCGCCGCGCGCAATTGATCGGCACTGGCCTGCAGGCGATCGGCCTGCACCTGCTGCGCGCGGCCGTGGCTGGCCTCGGCGCGCTGCTTCTGCCGGCCGAGCAGGATCGGTGCCTGGTTGGCCTGCTTCGCCTCGTGGTTGCCACGCGCCTGCCGCTGTTGCTGGCGTTCGTGCTGTTCACGCGCGCTGCGTTGCTGCTGCCGGTGCTGCGCGCGCGCATGGTCGAGCTGGGCGGCGGCGGCCTCACGTTCAGCCGCACGCGCGTCGGCGTAGTGCTGCCACGGCCCGCCATAGCGGTGCAGCCCACGCGCATCAAGTTCGACGATCTGCTGCATCTGTTCCAGCAGCTCACGGTCGTGGCTGATTGCCAGCAGTCCGCCACGCCACTGCTGCAACTGGTGGTACAGCTGCTGGCGATGGCGTGTGTCGAGGTGGTTGCTGGGCTCGTCGAGGATCAACCAGTCGGCACCGCTGGCCCAGGCCCCGGACAGCGCGACCTGCATCGCCTGGCCACCACTGAGGCGCGCGGCGGGTTGGGCGGGCTCGAGGTCGTCGGGCAGGCCTACTGCCTGCCATTGCTGCTGCAGGCGTTCGCGCAGGTCCCAGCGGTCACCGACGCGGGTGAAGTCGGCCTCGTCCACGCTGCCGGCTTCGATGCGCGCGAGCGCGGCCAGTGCTTCGCCGACACCGGCCAGCGCGCCAACGGTGCCAGAGGGTGGATAGCCGGGTGTCGGCAACAGGAACACGCGGCCGCTGCGGCGCACCTGGCCGCTGTCTGCTGACAGGTGGCCGGCCAGCAGGCGGGCGAGCACGCTCTTGCCGGTGCCATTGGCACCGACCAGGCCGGTGGCGACCGGTTCAAAGGAAAACGACAGATCGGAAAACAGCGGACGGCCGTCGGCCAATCGATACGACACGCGATCGAGCGTGAGGGAATGCGGGGTCATGCGACCTCCATGGATGCCGGGTTCTCCCCTGCGCGCAGGGGCGGGAAGAGTCAGGCCGTCTGATGGGAAGACGGCGGCATCAATGGCGCATTGGTCGCGAGCCTCTGGGAGGAATGAGGGGACAGTATAGCGGGGCTGGCTGAATGGCCGGGATTGATCGCGCCTACGGCACGGTTTCCAGGCGTGCGCTGACGAAATCGATGAACACCCGCAGCTTCGGCAGCACGTGGCGGCCGGAGGGCCACAGCAGGTGGAAGATGCCGCAGGAATGCACGTGTTCGTCCAGCACGGTGACCAGCCGGCCGTCGGCCAGCGCATCGCGTACCGAGTGCACCGGCACGAACGCCAGGCCCACGTGGCGCAGCGCCAGCGCCACGCGTGCTTCGATGGTGTTGGCCACCATGTGTACCGGCAGTTCCTGCGGGATTTCATCTTCGGGCCAGTGGATCGGCCACAGCTCCAGCTTGCCGGTGCTGGGGAAGCGGTAGTGCAGCAGCGTGTGCTGCATCAGCTCGGCCGGCGTGCGCGGAACACCGCGCTGCTGCAGGTAGGCGGGCGAGGCGACGATGCGGCGCGGAAACACGCCCAGGCGCCGCGCGTTCATGCGCGAGTCGCTGGGCTCGCCGACCCGCAGCACGGCATCGAAACCTTCCTCGATGACATCGACCAGCCGATCGCTGAAATCGAGATCGAGGCGGATGTCCGGATAGGCAGCCATGAACTCGGCCATCAGCGGCAGGGTCAGGTCACCCACCAGCGGCAGGCCGATGCGCAGCGTGCCGCGCGGCGTGGCGTGTGGTTGCGCCAGTTCGGTGCGTGCGGCATCGCGCTCGTCGAGGATGCGCCGGCAGCGCGCCAGGAACAGCTGGCCCTCGGCGGTGAGGGTGATGCTGCGCGTACTGCGATGGAACAGCCGCACGCCCAGTGCGTGCTCCAGCCGTGCAACGCACTTGCCGGCGGCCGAGGCGGAGATGCCCTGCAGGCGCCCGGTCTCGACGAAGCTGCGGGTGTCGGCGGCGTGCACGAAGGTCTGCAGGTTGGCGAGGTTGTCCAGGACGGTCATGGGCGTGCGGGCGACGAAAGCAGCAGGGTAGAGGGGCGCGCTGGCGGCGGTCGGCGCCGCCCTCGCAACACTGTGGTGCGGGGCGGGTCGTGGGCGGTTGCGGCCTTGCAGTTCCGGCCATGATGCCGATTGCGGACTGCACGGTCCATGATGCCCGGAGCGGCAACCGGCTTTTTGCGTGGCGGCGGGCTGCCTAACGTGGCGGCCTCTCCCCCACGGATCACCGCGATGAATGCCGCTCTTTCCCTTGAACCCGTACCGACGCTGCCGTCGGTGCAGCGGTTGCTGCAGCAGGTGCATCCCCTGCGCCTGGTCGGCGCGGTGGTGCTGGTGCGCCAGCACGGGGTGCTGCGCCACGCCAGCGCCAGCGGCCTGGCGGACCGCGAATCGGCCGCGCCGATGCAGCGCGACCAGTTGTTCCGGCTGGCCTCGGTCAGCAAGCCGCTGCTGACCACGGTGATCCTGCGCCTGGTGGCCGAGGGCGTGCTCGACCTCGATGCCCCGGTGCAGCGTTGGCTGCCGGACTTCCGTCCGGCGCTGGCCGATGGCAGCACGCCGCCGATCAGCCTGCGCCAGCTGCTCAGCCACAGCAGCGGGCTGGGCTACCGTTTCCTGGAGGCCGATGCGGACGGCCCGTATGCGCGGGCGGGTGTCAGCGATGGCATGGATGCCAGCCCGGTGTCCCTGGCCGACAACGTGCGCCGCATCGCGCAGGCGCCGCTGCTGTTCGCACCCGGCAGCCAGTGGCTGTACTCGCTGGGCGTGGATGTGGCCGGTGCGGTGGCCGAAGCCGCAACCGGTGAAACCCTGCAGGCGCTGTTCGCGCGGCTGCTGGCCGTACCGCTGGGCCTGCGCGATACCGCCTTCGCCACCGCCGATGCTGCGCGGCTGGCCACGCCCTATGTGAGCGACATGCCACAGCCGCATCGCCTGCAGGAGGGCGAAAGAGTGGCGCCGTTCGAGGGCACGATCGGCATCGAGTACAGCCTTGCGCGCGCCACCAACGCCAGCCATTTCGCCTCTGCCGGTGCCGGTCTGGTGGGCACCGCCGATGAGCTGATGGCGGTGCTGGAGGCGCTGCGCGATGTGCGCGCATCGGGCCTGTTGCCGCCTGCACTGGCGGCGCAGATGGCGACCCCGCAGGTGGGCGAGCAGGGCCCGCCGGAACCGGCCGGCTGGGGCTTCGGCCTGGGCTTTGCACTGCTGCGCGATGCCACTGCCAGCGGCACGCCGCAGTGCGAAGGCACCTGGCGTTGGGGCGGCGCGTATGGCCACAGCTGGTTCGTCGACCCGGCGCATGGGCTGAGCGTGGTGGCGCTGACCAACACCCTGTACGAGGGCATGGATGGCGCCTTCGTCGATGCGCTGCGCAATGCGGTCTATGCCGATCTGGAGGGCGCCCGATGAGCGGCCATGCCATCGATGCGAGCAGCCCGGCCGGTGAAGCCACACGCCTGCCTTGGGCTGGCCTGCTGGCACTGGCCGGTGGTGGCTTCATCACCCTGCTGACCGAGACCCTGCCGGCCGGCGTGCTGCGGCCGATGGGCGACAGCCTGGGCGTGAGTGATGCGGCGGTGGGCCAGCTGGTGAGCGTGTATGCGTTGGGCTCGGTGATGGCCGCGCTGCCGATGACCGCGCTGACCCAGCGCCTGCCGCGGCGTCCGCTGCTGCTGGCGGCGATTGCCGGGTTCGTGGTGGTCAATATGCTGACCGCGTTGAGCAGCAGCTACGCGCTGATCCTGGCCGCACGCTTCCTGGCCGGGGTAAGTGGTGGCCTGCTGTGGTCGCTGGTGGCCGGTTACGCCGCGCGCATGGTGGTGCCTTCGCTGCAGGGCCGGGCGATCGCTGTAGCCATGGTCGGCTCACCGTTGGCGTTGTCGCTGGGGGTGCCCGCCGGCACGTTGCTGGGCCAGCAGATCGGCTGGCGCTGGGCGTTCGCGTTGATGAGCCTGCTGGGCGTGGGACTGCTGGCGTACGCGCGCTGGGCGTTGCCTGCACTGCCAGCGGCGGCGGCCGGCCAGCGCATGTCGCTGGGTACGGTCTGGCGCATGCCCGGTGTGCGCAGTGCGCTGCTGGTGATGGTGCTGTACGTACTGGCGCACAACGTGCTCTACACCTACATCGAACCGTTGGCGGTGGAGGCCGGTGCCGGTGCCTGGCTGGATCGCCTGTTGCTGGCGTTCGGCATCGCGGCGATTGCTGGCATCGGTATTGCCGGCTGGGGCGTGGACCATCATCTGCGCGTGCTGGTCTGGGCGGCAGTGGTCGGCTTCCTCCTGCCGGTGCTGGCGCTGCTGCTGTGGCCAGGCCAGCCGACCCCGCTGCTGCTGGCGACGATCCTGTGGGGCGTGGCCTTCGGCTCGGTGGCGACCCTGTTCCAGACCGCGCTGGCGCGCCGCGCGGGTGCCGCTGCGGATCTGGCGCAGTCGATGCTGGTGACCGGCTGGAACCTGGCCATTGCCGCCGGTGGCATCGCAGGCGGTGTGCTGCTGCAGGCGCGCGGCGCAAGCCAGCTGGGATGGTTGCCGTTGCTGTTGCTGGTGGTGACGGCAGCGTGGTTGCTGGCGCGGCCGAAGGCGTGGGAATAGGCGGCGATCGGTGAGGGCGCGGTGCCGGCCAGCGGCCGGCACTACCAGGGTCCACGCCATCCACGCATGACGTGGATCTACTGAGCGCAGCAACCCGCGTTTGCCTTTGATTTTTCTGTTGATTCCGTGGTGGGATGCCGCCGCAATCTGTCCGTGGCCGGATGGGTGGGTTGCGCAGGGGCGTGAGCCGCATGGATGCGGCGACCGAGCTTACATGGACGTACTTGCAGCGCCCCCTGCGCGACCCATCCACCCGGCCCCAACTGATGGATCCACCGGGCTCGACCCACCACGAGGGGCCCCGCCGTTCGCCGTCCTACTCCACGCCCTCACGCTCGATCGGCACGCTGCGCGGATTCTGCATGTGCTCGCGCGCCGCGCCGTAGCGCTGCTGGCGCTTGTTGTGGAACGCCACGAACTCGTCGCGCGGCAGCGGCCGCGAGAACAGCCAGCCCTGCCCGAACTCGACGTGGCGGCTGTGCAGGTAGGCCAGCTGCGCTTCGGTTTCCACGCCTTCGGCCACCACCCACAGGCCCAGTTCCTTGGCCATGTCGATGATGTGCGGCGTGACCGGGCTGGTCGCGCTCTCGGTGCCGATGGCATCGATGAACGACTTGTCGATCTTCAGCGCATCCAGTGGCAGCTGCTCCAGGTACTGCAGGCTGGAGAAGCCTACGCCGAAATCATCGATGGCCACGCTGTGGCCGGCGCGGCGCGCCTGCGCCAGCATGGTGCGGGCGCGGTCCAGGTCGAGGAAGCCTCGCTCGGTGGCCTCCATCCAGATCTGCTGCGGCAGGATGCCGCTGCCGGCCATGTGCCGGGTGATCATCTTCAATGCACGCCCACTGCTGATGTCCTCGGCGGCGAGGTTGATCGCGATGTGCGCGCTGCGGTCGGCCACCAGCAGCTCGCGCATGTCGCGCACCACGTTCTCGATCACCAGGTCGGTAATGTCGGCGATCATGCCGGCCTCTTCGGCCAGCGGAATGAACAGGTCCGGCCGCACCTGGGTTCCGTCCGGGCGCTGCCAGCGGATCAACGCTTCGGCGCCGACGCAGATGCCGGTATCCAGCTCGATGATCGGCTGGTAATGCAGGTACAGCTCGCGGCGGCGGATGGCGGTGGCCAGCTCGCCGCGCAGCGACAGCCGGCGCCGGGAGAGCCAGATCACCAGGCCGGCCCCCGCAGCTGCCAGCAGCAGCCCCAGCGGCACGAACAGCCAGGCCTGCTGGCGGAAGGTGGCGGCCAGCGCGGTGCGTGGCGTGGTGGCGATCGCCAGCCATTCCTCGTTGCGCGCGGTGGCATACAGCGTGTTCTGGTCCAGCCCCTCGCCGGGATTGCGCAGCAGGTTCTGCAGCAGGACCGGGTCCATGCCGTCCTGCTTGGCCAGCAGACGCCCATCCGGGCTGGCCAGCGCCAGGCGCACATTCGGATCGACGATGACATCGACGAAGCGGCGTGGATCGACCAGTACGTCGTAGGAGCCATACAGGATCGACAGTACCTGGCGACGGCCGCTGGCTTCGGGGCGCACGTCCACCGCGATGCCGGCGCCGTCGCTGGTGACATGGTCGGCCCTGGGCTGGTTCACGTCCGAGCGAAATGGCCCCCAGGAGGTGCAGCGCAGCTTGCCCCCTTCGAAGTAGCCCATCTGGTCCGCCGACGGCGTGGTCATCACCAGCGTCTGCATGCGCCGGATGTGTTCCTCGTCGCAGCCGGAGGCGGTACCGGCTTCGGCCGACTTCAGCGCGGCCAGCGCCTCGTGGTAGGACAGATCAGAGCGGCGCAGGGTGCGCAGCGCGATGTCGTGCAGCCGCTGCTGTTCGACCGTGACCGCGCGGTCCCAGGTGGCGTAGGCCATCACCGCGATCGGTACGGCGGCGGCCAGCAGTGCCAGCGCGGTGCCGCCGATGATGACGCGCAGCCGGCTCATGGCCGGAGCTCCAGCGGGAGGGGCAGGGCAGAGGGCATGGGCGGGCCGGTCCTTGGGCAGATGCGGCTATCTGAGCATGGCGCCGGGCCGGGCGGAATGGGCGCAATCCGGTATTTCGTCACATTGTGATGAAAGCGGCCAAGATTGACGGAATCAGCTCGTCCGGTGCTGGCGCTCCTGCCCGCAGAGGACTACCGTCGGAGGCTTCGCCCGCCCCTTTCCGCGCCCATGACCGAGCCCGCAACGCCCCCCGAGCACCTGCGCCGCAGCCTGTCCAACCGCCACCTGCAACTGATCGCCATCGGCGGTGCCATCGGTACCGGCCTGTTCATGGGCTCGGGCAAGACCATCAGCCTGGCCGGCCCGTCCATCGTCTTCGTCTACCTGATCATCGGCGCGATGCTGTTCTTCGTGATGCGCGCGATGGGCGAGCTGCTGCTGTCCAACCTGCAGTACAAATCCTTCATCGATTTCTCCACCGATCTGCTGGGCCCCTGGGCCGGCTTTTTCTGCGGATGGACGTACTGGTTCTGCTGGATCGTCACCGCCATCGCCGATGTGATCGCGATCGCCGCCTATGCGCAGTTCTGGTTCCCCGGGCTGGATGCATGGATACCGGCACTGGCCTGCGTGCTGCTGTTGCTGGCACTGAACCTGGTGACGGTGAAGCTGTTCGGCGAAATGGAATTCTGGTTCGCGCTGATCAAGATCGTGGCGATCTGCGCGCTGATCATCACCGGCGCCGGCCTGGTCGCGTGGGGCTTCACCTCGCCCAGCGGCCACACCGCTGCGCTGTCGAACCTGTGGAATGACGGCGGCATGTTCCCGATGGGGCTGGTCGGCTTCTTTGCCGGTTTCCAGATTGCGGTGTTCGCCTTCGTCGGCATAGAACTGGTGGGCACCACCGCCGCCGAGACGGCCGACCCCGAGCGCAACCTGCCCAAGGCGATCAACTCGATTCCGGTGCGCATCATCATCTTCTACGTGCTGGCGCTGATCGCGATCATGGCGGTCACGCCGTGGCGCCAGGTGGTGCCGGACAAGAGCCCGTTCGTGCAGCTGTTCGTGCTGGCCGGCATTCCCGCCGCCGCCAGCCTGATCAACTTCGTGGTGCTGACCTCGGCCACGTCGTCGGCCAACAGCGGCATCTTCTCCACCAGCCGCATGCTGTACGGCCTGGCCGAAGAGGGCCACGCACCGCGCGGGCTGTCGCGGCTGTCGCGTGCGGCGGTGCCGGCGCGCGGCCTGCTGTTCTCGTGCCTGTGCCTGCTGGGCGGCACCCTGCTGATCTACCTGATTCCCAACCTGGTGACCGCCTTCACCCTGGTGACGACGCTGGCGACGGTGCTGTTCATCTTCGTCTGGTCGCTGATCCTGGTGGCATACATGGTCTACCGCCGCCGTTATCCGGAGCGCCACGCCGCCTCGATCTTCAAGATGCCTGGCGGCGTGGCCATGTGCTGGGCCTGCCTGGTGTTCTTCGCCGGCGTGCTGGTGCTGCTGAGCCTGCAGGGCGATACCCGCCAGGCGTTGATCGCCAGCCCGGCGTGGTTCGTGCTGCTGGGGGTGGGCTACTGGATGCGCCGCAGGACCGCGAAGTAATCCAACGTCTCCGCTCCATCGATTGATTCACGGTTTCCAGGAAGTTTCATCCACGCATGGCGCGGATCTACTGTCCGTCGCAGGAAACTGTCGAGGGCGGGGTGGGTCCGGTTGTGGGGGCGTGAGCCGCATGGATGCGGCGACCGAGCTTACATGGACGTACTTGCAGCGTCCCCCGCAACCGGACCCAGCCCGCCTCCTCGCAGGAAATCGGCCGTTGCCGTTGCTGTTGAGGTTGCCGGCCAGCGGCCGGCACTACCGCAGGTGCAGGGCGCAGCCCTGCCGACCCCCATTCACCCAACATTAGCGGGCGCGGCCGGATCATCCGGCCGCCATGTCCTGTCGCCCGCTCCTGCTGGTGCTGTTGCTGCTGCCCGGCCTGTGGCCCGGGCTGGCCACCGCGCGCACGGTCTACCGCTGCGTGCAGGGCAACACCGTCAGCCTGGCCACCGCACCGGAACCGGGTTCGCGCTGCACGCCGAAGGAGATCGACGACAACGCCATCCAGACCCCGAACCTGTGGGGCAACATGGGCGTGTTCAGCGGTGTGCTGTACGAGCGCGAGCAGGACGGTGCGCTGGTCTACTCGACCCGCAACCTGCCCGGCTCGCGGGTGTTCCTGAAGTTCACCGTGGCCACGCCGCCGGGCGAGCCGGCCCATGAGGGCCTGGGCAAGGTCGGCAAGCCGCAGCTGGCGCAGCACGCCAGGCAGTTCAAGGCCGCGGCCAAGGCCACCGGCGTCGACGATGCGTGGCTGCGTGCGATTGCCCATGCCGAAAGCAACTTTGATGCGCTGGCGGTGTCGACCAAGGGCGCACAGGGTGTGATGCAGCTGATGCCGGACACCGCGCAGGAGTACGGCGTGCGTGATCCGTTCTCGCCGCAGCAGTCGATTGATGGCGGCGCCCGCTACATGCGCGCGCTGCTGCGCCGCTACAACGGCGACCGGCCGCTGGCGGCGGCCGCCTACAACGCCGGCATCGGGGCGGTCACCCGCTACAAGGGCGTCCCGCCGTATGCCGAAACCCTGGCCTATGTGGACAAGGTGATGGCGCTGTACGCGCGCTACCGCGAGGCGATGGGCATCCGTACCGAGGTACCGGCGCGCTAGGCGCTGCTCAGCGCGAGGTGCCGCTGCCGACCAGCGCGTAGCGCTCGATGCGGCCGACGCGCGCGACCTCGGCCTGCACGTCGGCACGCTGCTTGAGCGCACGCCATGCGGCATCGATGCGCACATCGCCGGGAAGCGACGGATAGGTGCGCATGTCCTGCAGGCTGGCCAGGGTCTCGCCGCGGTCGACCGGCGAGCGTAGCTGCCCGATCAGCACCGCGGCCGCGCCGTCCAGGTCACCCTGCTCCAGCAGCATCTCGCGATGGAACACGGCGGCATCGTCGCGCTGGGCGAGGATCACCTCGCGTGCGGTCTCCATTGCGCGGGTATCGCCCTGGCCGCGGGCGGCGGCGAACTGCACCAGCGCCTGTGCAGCCTTGCCATAACCGGCCAGGCCCTGGATGCCCTGCACCGCCTGCGCCGCTTCCTGGGGGCGACCCAGCGAGATCAACAGGAAGCCGATGTTCAACTGGTGCTCGATGCTGTTGGGACCGAGTGCACCGATGCGCGTGGCCTGCTGCGCGGTCGCCAGTGCATCGTCAAGCCGGCCCAGCCGGCGCAGTGCAGTGAGGCGGCTGTTGAGCAGCCACCCGACCCACTCGGCGTCGGTGGCCGAAGGCGACTCACCTGCGGCGGCCGCACGGGCCATGCCGTCGGTCAGCGCCAGCACTTCCTCGTTGCGGTCCAGCATCAGCAGCGTGCTGCTGAATTCGGCCATGCGCGCGTCCAGTGCGCGATCGAGCAGGCCCGACACCCGCAGTTCGTCCAGATGCTTCTGCGCGGCCTGCACCGGATCAAAGCGCGGGTCGCTGCGGTCGACATAGCGGTCGAAGCGCTTGTCGCTGCGCAGCCGGATGATCTCGGCGGGGCCATTGATACGGGCCAGGGTTGCCGGGACGTCATCGCTACGGCCGTTCTCGGCCTGCAGCGTAGCCAGTGCCAGCCACATGCCGGTCGGCTCCAGGCCGCCACTCTTCCAGCCGTTGTCAAACAGCGCCTGCAGAAGTTCCATGCGCTGTCGTGGCTGGTCGCGCAGGCGGTACTGCAGGTACCTGACCGTGTCGTTCTGCAGCGACAGCGGCGCATCGGCATGCTTCAGCGCCCGCACCAGGTACTTCGTGGCCGGTGCGGGCTGGCTCTCGGACAGTTCGAGCGAGACCAGGGTCAGCAGGATCTGCGCGTCCTCCGGCAGGGCTTCCACGGCGCGCAGCAGGTAGCGGCGGGCCTGGACCGGCTTCTTCTGCACCATTGCGGTCCAGCCGGCCACCTGTGCGGCGCGGCCACGATGCTCGGCGTCGAAGTCGTCCAGCAGCGGATCCTCCATCAGCTGTTCCATCGTGATCAGCGCACCCAGTGTGTTGCCACTGCGCGATTGCTCGATCGCATCATCCCAGCGCTTGGCGTAGGCCATGTGCACGGCATCGCTGGTGACCGACGGCTTCTGTGGCGCAACGGTGATCGAGGCCGAAGCAGGGGTGCCTGCCAGTGCGGCCAGCAGCACGGCGGCGAGGGGGAGGGTGCGGGGCATGGAGAATCTCCATCCGTGGGGACAACATTGAAACCGCTGCCGCCAGCGAGAACAAGCGCGATGCATGGAACTCTGGCGCCCGCCGGTACGATTGGCCGTGGCGGATCGCCTGCACAGCGTCTATTGTCGGTGCCTCTTCAGGCAACAGGCAGGCAGCGCAGCGCGATGGCACGGTGGCAATGGATGGCAGCAGGCGTGGCAGTGGCAACCGCAGTGGCATTGGCTGCAACCTGGTGGGAGACGCCGTTGCACACGCTGGCTGAACCGGCAGGCCCGGCGCCCACGCCGTTGGCCTGGACCGCACAGATCGAGCCGTTGGCCGGCGATGGCCATCCGGGTGATCGTGACGGTGCCTCGGCACAGGCCCGCTTTGCCGATCCCTATGCGTTGCTGCGCAGCGCCGATGGCAGCGTGTACTTCACCGATGCCGGTGACAACAACCGCATCCGCCGCCGCCTGCCCGACGGCCGTGTCGAAACCGTGGCCGGGCAGGGTGAAGGGCGCATCGATGGCCCGGCGTTGCAGGCCAGCTTCAACACCCCTTCCGGCATTGCCGCCGATGCGCAGGGCAACCTGTATGTGGCCGACACCGGCAACCATGCGATCCGCCGCATCGGCATTGACGGCCAGGTGACCACGCTGGCCGGGGGTGAGCAGGGCCATGCCGATGGACCGGCCGCGCAGGCGCGCTTCGATGCCCCGATGGGCATCGCGGTGGATGCGCAGGGCCAGGTCTACGTGGCCGATACGTTCAACGATCGCATCCGGGTGATCGGCACCGATGGCAGCGTGCGTACGCTGGCCGGCGGTGAGCGCCCGGGGCTGGCCGATGGCGTGGGCGACGCGGCGCGCTTCGATACGCCGGTGGCACTGGCCTTCGACGCGCAGGGCGCGCTGCTGGTGGCCGACCTGTTCAACAATGCGGTGCGCCGCGTCGGCCCCGATGGCACGGTCAGCACGGTGGTGGCTGCCGGTGGGGTGATCAACGGGCCGCTGTCGTTGGCCACCACCCACGACGGCGTGCTGTACGTGGGGGATATGGATGGCCGGATCGTGCAGGTGACACCGCAGGGCCATCAGATCGCGCTGGTGGGCAACGGCCGCCTGCCGCGCCTGGCCCGCCCCAGCGGACTGGCGATGGATGCCGATGGCAGCGTGCTGGTGGCCGATGCGGCCAGCTACCGCCTGCACCGGCTGCGCCCACTGCCGGTGGGTGACCTGCCGGCGCCGGCGCTGGTCGGCCCCGCCGCCGATGCCGCGCTGCCGGACACCGGCGGGCGCTGGCCGCTGGCACCGCAGGACGGTTGGCACGAAGTGGTCGGCACGCTGGGCGAGGTGCGCGGCAACTTCAAGGGCGAGAGCCGCCACCACCTGCACGGCGGCTTCGATGTGCGCGGCGATGTCGGGCAGACCGTGCTGGCGATCGCCGAGGGCAAGGTCAGCAGCCCGATGGCCGCCTGGAGCCTGGGCGAGCAGGCCGAAGGCCTGTCGGTGGATCGCCTCAAGTACATCCACATGCGGGTCGGCCGCACGCCGCGCGATGCACCGTTCGACGCACGCTGGCAGGCGCTGTACGACGAGCAGGGCACGCTGCAGCGGATGCGCGTGCGTCGTGGCATGCGCATCCACGTGGGTGACCGCCTGGGCAGCATCAACAACCAGGCGCACGTGCACCTGGCGGTGGGTAATGGTGGCTTCGAGACCAACGCGGTGGCGTTGGGCTTCCACAACTACGCCGACCACTTCGCACCGCGCATTACCGATGTGGCCCTGCTGGACGACAACGACCAGCCGATGGCCGCAGGCGGCGATGGCGTGGTGATGGTGGCGCGCCAGGGCCGCGGCGTGCAGATCGTGGTCGAGGCCTGGGACCAGGTTGACAACAACCTGCCGCGCCGCCGCCTGGGCATGTACCAGGTGGGCTACCAGATCCTCGATGGCGCTGGACAGCCGCTGCAGGGTTACGAGCAGCCGCGCTGGAACATCGTGTTCAACCGCATGCCGCCGCAGAAGGAAGCGGTGCGCGTGGCCTATGCACCGGACAGTGGCATCACCGTGCATGGCAGCGCGGTGACCCGGTTCCGTTACCTGGCCACCAACACCGTGCGTGACGGCCTGATGGAAACCGGCCGCTGGCAGCCGGCGGCGCTGCCGCCGGGCGAGTACATCGTGCGTGCCAGCGTGCGCGACTACAGCGGCAACGAAGGCATCGGCCGGCGCGAGATCAGGGTACGGCTGCTGCCATAGCGGCGGCGGGGGCGCCGCAGCGTTCGCGCTCGGCGTCCATGTCTTCGAGTGGACGCACCTCGATGCTGCCGAAGCGTGCCCACGGGAAGTCGCGGGCGATGCGCATGGCTTCATCGCGGTCGCGCGCCACGATCAGGTTGAAGCCGGCCAGCAGTTCACGGGTTTCGGCAAACGGGCCATCCAGCACGCGGCTGTGCCCCTCGCGCACGCGCAGGGTCTGCGCGGTATCGACCGGCTGCAGCTTCTGCGCGGCCAGCAGCGTGCCTTCGGCCTGCAGCTTGTCGGCGTGGGCGAGGCAGTCGCGCATCAGCGCGTTGAATTCTTCGGTAGGCAGCGCCTGCAGCAGGGCAGGCTCGATGTAGATCAGAAGCAGGTACTGCTGCATGGCACGGTCCTGGCGCGGGCGGGGTGCCCATGATGGCGCAGGATTGCGCGTGGGCATGTTGCAGCGCGGGAGGCGCGCCTTCGGCGGGGATCGGCGAACGGCGGAGCCCCTCCGTGGTGGGTTGGGTGGGTCGCTGAAAGCAGGGTTTCAGAGGGTGGGTCGGGCGGGTGGGATTGGCGGGGACGCCGTGAACCCGTCCCTGGGGGCTTAGCCGCGCCATCCATGGCGCGGATTGATCTGGCCCCCCGTCAGCGGACGCCAAGAAGCGATACTTTGATCGCACTTGGAGGTCCCTTATGTCCCGTATCACCCGTCGTAGCTACACCGATGAGTTCAAGCACCAAG
>NZ_JCAFSZ010000014.1:0-120801 GCF_059369755.1 Stenotrophomonas sp. YJH_SMC_57 | reverse complement strand
TCCCACCAGCGCACCCACGCCCGCAGCAAAGTTGGCGCCCAACAGTGGGCGCTCACGCGGCAGTGCCTTGCTGTACTGCCGGCTCAGCTCGGACAGGCTGGCGGAGGCAAACACCAGGCTGGCCGTGCCATAGGCGTACGAAGTGCTGCCCAGTTTGGCGAAGCTACCCCGTATCGCGTCATACATATCGACGGTGGTCAGCGTTCGTGACAGCTCTGCATGGCGCGACGTTCCGGTGATCACCGCTTTCGCGTTCAGCGCCTTGAACAACCGCAACTGATCGCTGTCCACCAAGGCAACGAGGCCGACCCTGAAACGCTTCCCTTCCATATCCGCATCAGCCGCGGCAACGGCGTGCGCGGCGACGGCGCGCGCCTGGCTGGCCGCGTTCAACCCGGCGCGCTCACTGACGGCCATCGCCAAGGCATTCCGTGCGCGCTTTGGGGTCGTATGTCCGCTCAGGTCCACCAACTCAGTGCCCGGCGACGCCGACTGGGCGAGTGCGGTCAGCATTCCCACCTGCATGCGGGTGGGCAACAGCATGGCGCCGTCTTCGAATACCTTGCCAACACCGCCTCCGATCATTCGTGTCAGTGGCCCGGATAGCTGCTCCACCAGCCGTGCCGTCCCCTGGAACATCGCACTCAGCTTTCCGGAGGACTCTGCATCCAGCAGTGCTTTGAGCGCATTGGACAGGCCGTTGGCCGCTGTCAGCCAGTCCCGCGTACCCGGTGCAACACTCGCCTTCTCCATGGTGTCTTTCCAGATCTTCTGCAACGCATCCTGATTCCACATCTGCGCTCGCAGGAAGATGGCTCCCGGGTCCTGCACGTCATCCTGCTGCAGACACTCCAGTAGATAGCCCATGATCAGGCCGCGCGAGGCTGAGTCGCGCAGCAGATTGGTCACGACTTCCTGGTAGAGCACCCCGCTGGTGCTGTCCTTGCTGTCGTAATTGCTCTGCATGTGCTGCTTGAAAGAAGGCGCCTGCCACCATGCAATCATTGCCCGATCCAGATCGGCCACGGTGTCCTCATGGAACCGCGCCTGCGCGGGGGCGTAGATCGTCTCCAACCAGTGGGTATGCGCATCGACCTGGCGCAGGTGACGGCTGTACTTTCGCCAGGACTTGTCGGCCTGGGCCAGCACCGCCTCCTCATCCTCGACAGCAAATATGTCGTGATTCCACGCTTGCAGGGGCCTGGCCAGCTGCTCCGCATTGGTCTTCCCGCCCAGAATGCTGACCACGCCACGACCGAACATGGCGGCCTCTCTGCGGCGGTACGCGACATCCTCGAATGCGCCATGCCGGACGGTGCCCTCTATCAGTGAGATGGACGACGCAGACTCAACCCTCTCCCGCCGCTCAGGCTCCGCCTCCCATTCGAGAATGCGTTCGATGGCGAGCTGGTTGAGATCGGAAATGATGCCGATCGGATCGTCCAGCGCCACCAGCGCAGGCGGCGATACCTGCGGGTGGCCAGCAGCAATGCCTGCCTGCGCGATCAACTGGTCGACCTGCGCGGTGGAGTAGTTTGCCCATTGATCCAGGCTGTATTCGAACGCATGCACACCGGGAACTGCGTTGATCGCCGGTATGCCCTGCACTCCCCGATCATTGCGTGAGACTGTCAATGTCGTGGATGGCTTGGCGAGATGGAGTTCAGCCACCAGGGCGGGAGCTTGCCCGAGTTCGGCAAGGTGTGGCTGCGGCTGCCCACTGCCCCGCCACGCGGCAACATCAATGCATCGCATATGCTGCTGGCGGTAGGCAGCGTCCTGATGCCTCCGCCACACCCTGCGCGTCCACGGTGCGCTGCTGTAGGCCAGCCACAACAGGGTTGCCTGGGCGGCATCGGGCACGATGATGCATTTGGACAGCAGCGTTTCGCCGTGGCGCGAGCACCTCGCCGGCTGCGTATCGTTCTGCGGCGGCGGGGTCTGGTCGCGGATGTCGAACGCACTGAGGTCGCCGTATTCATTCAACTGCCATGCCCTCCACTCATCGCGCGCCTGGTGGTAGCTGTAGACATAGCCGCCGCGCAGCAGGCGAAGTGCATAACGTGCAGACACTTCCGGCAACGGCTGCTCGCCCGTAACGCCATCGAATGGCGCTTGCAGCACCGGCGCTGCCTCACGGACCTCCGCATCTGCCCGCGCCACCGCGTAGCGCGCAAGCAGCAGCGGCAATCCGGACGTGATGCAGTTCGGGCAGTAGTCGGGATCGCTTTCGAGTCCAGTCATGCCGCCTCCGTCTGCAGACCGTGTTGGCGTCCCAGCTCGCAGGCCATGCGATAGGACATCCCCTGCTGGTGGACACGCGTGAGCCGCAGGTTCAGTGCCGCCTGCTCGGCCGCATCCCCGGTGCCGCGCAGTCGCTGGCACGCATGCGCCTGCTGATCGTCCAGATCCTGCAGCCCCATGCTCTGGGCCTCGCCGATCGCCTGAAGCACCGCAGGCAGCAGCGTGCTTGCATGGCCGCCCCTCTCTTCGGAAAGATCTCTCAGGCAACCATTGATGCAGGCGACCTGGGCCAGAACACTCCACTGGTCTGGATGGATCAATGGGCCGGACGGACCCTCGGCAGCCGGCCGTGGGTGAGTACGCCACGTGTTGCCCAGCGGCTCATGCCAGGTCCATGCCGAGATCGGTCCCATCAACTGTGCCATCTGCGAAGGACCCAGCAGCCACCGAAGGTGTCGGAACACCCGTGCGTCGTGGATGCGGAACAACACCCTTCCGGCATGCGGTCGCAGAAGGGCCATCCGGTTCATCAGATGGTTTCGGACCCGGTCCGGTACGTCACTCTCAAGCAGGGTGCAGAACAGCGGCCGGCCGCGATCACGCAGCTGGGCATCGGCCCGCTCAAGCAGTTCAAGCCGCGTCTGCCAAGGCAGTGCATGCAGTGGCACCAGCAAGGGGGGATTGTGCAGTCGCCTGCCCAGCAGCGGTGGGTTCAGCGGTTCGACGGGAAGATCGGCGAACTGTGCGGCAGCGACCTGCGAGGGATCGACGATGCCATGCGTCTGCGCGAGGAAGGTACGGTGCCCCATGTCGACAGGGGCCGCGTCTGGTGAGTCCAGGTCCATTGGATCACGATGGGAAAGTGTGATTCCACGGTAGGACCCTGCACCTGAGGCGTTAAGAGGCAGACGCGACAGTTCGCGCAATCGCTCCGCTTTTGCAACTTTTCGTACGGCGGTGCCGACGCCCTGCTGCCGGACACGACGAGGCCCGGAATGACCGGGCCTCGCTTCAGATCCGCCGGGCGTAGCCCGGTGCGTGCCCTGTGCTCAGCCAGAGATCGCCAGGCGTTCGTTGTGGTAGCGGCGCACGGCGGCGAACCACAGCACAGCGGCCAGGCCCAGGCTGGCGCCGAGGTAGATCGCCCACACCGAGGGAGTGATGGTCTCGTGCCGGATCACCTTCAGCAGCATCTGGTTCTGCGACAGGAACGGCACCGCGTACTGCCACAGCTGGCTTTTCACCGGATAGGCGATCAGCGCGTAACCCGGCAGCATCGGCAACAGCATCAGCCAGGTCATGTGGCTCTGGGCTTCCTTCATGCTCTTGGCCGCAGCGGCCAGGAAGGTCAGCAGCGAGGTGCCGATCAGCAGCATCGGCAGCATCACCAGCAGCATCTGCACCATCGCCATGATGTTCATGTTGAGCTGGCGGCCGATGTTGCCCGGCGCGATCTGGGCACTGACCTTGAACGCGATCAGGGTGAGCAGCAGCGACGCGAAGCCGACCATGCAGGCGGCGGCGATCTTGCCGCTGACGATGGCGCTGCGCGACCCTGGCGTGGCCAGCAGCGGTTCAAGAGACTGCCGTTCGCGCTCGCCGGCGGTGGTGTCCATCACCAGATAGGCGCCGCCCAGGAACGAGGTCAGGGTCAACAGGATCGGCAGCAGTGCCGACAGCATCAGGCCACGCTTGGCTTCGGCACTGGCCATGTCCTGGCTGGCCATGTCCAGTGGCCGTGCAACCTGGGCGTCGATGCCACGCGCCATCAGCCGCAACGCGCCGACCTGGCCGTTGTAGGTGGCCAATGCCGTCTGCAGGCGCGCAGTGGGCACCTCCGCGGCACGCCGCGTGCTGTCACGGATCACCTCCACCAGCGCCGGCTTGCCGTCGGCCCAGTTGCTGCCGAACTCCGGGCTGATGCGCAGCGCCACGTCGATCTCCTGCGAGCGGATGGCCTCGGCCAGGTCCTTCGGCGCGGCGGTGGCATTCAGGCCCTGGGCGGCCAGGAAGCGGACCAGGTTCGGCGCGTGCTCGGCACCGATGGTGGGAATCTGCAGCGGCTGCTCGATCTGGGTGCGCACGCGGCTTTCAGACAGCTTGCCCATGCCCAGGATCAGCAGCGGGTACAGCAGCGGGCCGAACAGCAGGGTCAGCGCCAGTGTGCGGCGGTCGCGCGACAGGTCACGCAGCTCCTTGCGCATCACCGTCATTAGGGTCGACATCATGCTCATGCGTGCAGGCCCTCTTCGCTGCCGATCAGTTTCACGAACGCGTCTTCCAGGTTGGATTCGCCGGACTGCGCGCGCAGTTCATCGGCACTACCGGCTGCCATCACCGTGCCCTTGGCGATGATCACGATGTGGTCGCACAGCGCGCCCACCTCCTGCATGATGTGGCTGGACAGGATCACGCAGCGGCCTTCCTCGCGCAGGCCCAGCAGGAAGCGGCGCAGCGCGCGCGTGGTCATCACGTCCAGGCCGTTGGTGGGTTCATCGAGGATGACGTTACGCGGGTCGTGCACCAGCGCGCGGGCGATGGCGGTCTTGGTGCGCTGGCCCTGCGAGAAGCCATCGGTCTGGCGGTCGAGGATGTCACCCATGTCCAGTGCATGCGACAGCACGTCGATGCGCTCGCGGATGCGCTGCGCGGACAGGCCGTGCAGCTCGCCGAAGTAGGCGATGTTCTCGCGCGCGGTCAGGCGCTTGTAGACGCCGCGCGCATCGGGCAGCACGCCAAGATGGCGCCGCACTTCCACCGGGTCGCGGGCGGCGTCGATGCCGTCGACGCTGATGCTGCCCTGGTCGGGTGTCATCAGCGTGTACAGCATGCGCATGGTGGTGGTCTTGCCGGCACCATTGGGGCCGAGCAGGCCGGTGATCTGGCCATCGGCGGCACGGAAACCGACGTTGGACACCGCCTGGATGCGGCCGGTGCGGGTGTCGAAGGCCTTGTGCAGGTTGTCGGCGACGATCATGGGGTCCATCCGTTGAACGAGGTGAACGCCGGCACGTAGCTCAGCGTATCCAGGCAGCTGGCATCGAGCGCCTTGGCATCGGTGGTATCGATGAACTGGCCAAGCAGCCGCGGCATGCAGCCGGCATTGAGCGTGCCATGGCCCTGCCCGCGGGCGACCAGCGCACGGCCATTGGGCAGGCCCTTGAGCACCTGTTCGGCATAGCGCGGCGGGGTGACCGGATCCAGTTCACCGGAGAGCAGCAGCACCGGCAGGTCCGACTTCAGCGGCGCGGTCAGCGCGGCCGGTGCCGGCTGGTGCGGCCACACCGGGCAGGCCGCGAAGAACGCACGTGCCGCTTCGGCACCGAACAGGGCGTCATCGCTCTCTGCCGGGGCCTGGAAGCGCGGCGCATCCTCGCTGCAGATCACCGACCACTGCATGCCACGGTTGATCTGGAAATCCATGCTGCGGGTCGCGCCGCGCACCAGCGAGGCCAGCGGCGCGTATCGGCCCTGCGCCGCTTCATCCAGCACCAGCGGCAGCAGCGAGGAGTACTCGGGCACGTAGGAGAATGCGAAGGCCAGGCCGACCACGCTGTCCGGAGACAGCACGTCCTGGCGGGGCGCATTGGTGCCGGGATCGCGGTAATCGACCGTGACCGGCGCACGCCGCAGGGTCTCGGCCACGGCGCGCAGCTGTTCCCGGGTATCGACCGGGAACCGCTTGCTGCAGGCGGCATCCTTGCGGCACTGCGCCGACTGCAGGGTGATCGCGTTGTCGAACGTGCGGGCGAACTCGCCGCCGACCACCAGGTCGTTGGGCACCACGCCATCGATGACCAGGCTGCGGGTGTGCTGCGGGTAGGCGATCGCGTAGCGCTGGGCGACGCGCGTGCCGTAGGAACCGCCGACCAGGTTCAGCCTGTCCACGCCCAGCGCCTGGCGTACGGCGTCCAGATCGGCGATGGCCTCGGCGGTGGTGTAGAAGCGTGCATCGGCGCGCCCCTGCAGCGAGGCCGCGCAGCGCTGCGCGTAATCGCGCAGCGAGGCCTCGGTGGGGGCCGCGTCCTCGTCCATCTGCAGCTCCTTGCCATCCGCGCCGAGGCAGCTGAGCGGGTTGGAACCGCCGGTGCCGCGCTGGTCGATCAGGAACACGTCGCGCTGCTTGCGCACCTGGCGCAGCGCGCTGTCGACGATGACCGCCACTTCGCTGGCGGCCTGCCCGGGGCCACCGGCCAGGAAGAACACCGGATCAGGCTGGCCGGCTCCGCTGCTGCCCGATTCCAGCCAGGCGATGCGCAGGTCGATCTGGCGGCCGCCGGGGTGGGCGCGGTCCTCTGGGACCTGCAGGGTCGCGCACTGGGCTTCGACATTGGCGCTGGCACCTTCGGTGGACAGCGTGCAGGGCTGGAATTCGATGGCGCCGAAGCGGCGGCTTGGGGCGTCGCTGTCGCCCCGGGTGTCGGCTGACGGCGGCTGGCTGCAACCGGCAAGCATCAGGCTGGCCAGCATTCCGGCCAGCGCGAGGTGGTGTCTTTGCATCGTGCTCGTTTCCCCTGGAGGCGTTCCTGTCGACCACGACGGGCTGCCGCGGAAGATGTGACCCAACTTACACGGGCACGGCCTCGACGGCGATGGGAAACGGCGAAATCGCCGCTGCCGGTGCGCAGGCCAGCTGATCGCGCCCGGCGGCCTTGGCCTGGTACAGCGCCGCATCGGCGGCGGCCAGCAGCGTGGACAGGTCACCCCGGCCTTCGTCCATGGCCAGCCCCACGCTGGCGGTGACCGCAACCGGCCCCGTCGCCAGCACTGCCGGGTGTCGTTGCAGGCGGGTGCGGATCAGCGCCGCCAGCATGATTGCGTCGCTCGACGTGCTGCCTGCCAGTACCAGCACGAATTCCTCTCCCCCATAGCGGCCCAGCAGGTGGGCCCGCCCCTGCGTGCAGTGCTGCAGCACGGCAGAGAAGTGGCGCAGCACCTGGTCACCGGCCAGGTGCCCCCAACGGTCGTTGATCTGCTTGAAATGGTCGACATCGACCAGCAACAACGCCAGCGGACGGCCCTGCTGGCGGACGCGCTGCAACTGCGCCTGGCCATCGGCCAGTACCGCGCTGCGGTTGAGCAGGCCGGTCAGGCCATCGGTACGCGCCGCGTGCCGCAGGTCGACCAGCATGCGCTCGACCAGCAGCAACACCATGGCGAAGCAGCGCGCCAGCTCCAGCATCACCCCGGCAATATAGGTGGCGAACATCGGCGAGCCGGTGCGCATGATGTCCTCGCCAGCGCCGGGCGCCACCGGCAGGAACAGGCGCACGGCATACAGCGTGGCTTCGGCCAGGAACACCACCGCCGCCAGCCGGCAGCTGGTGCGTTGCTGCGCCGGCGCATGGCGCAGCAGCAGCCAGGCAATCCAGCCATCGACGGTCAGTGCGAACACACTGAACACCTGCAGGCGCATGTGCAGGTCCGGCCAGAGCACCAGGAACGCGAAAATGCAGGCCATGAACGCCGCTGCCATCAGCAGCGGCCGCCACAGCGGCAGTGGCTGCTGCAGATGCAGCGCCACCCCGCGCAGCATCATCAGGCCACAGCCGGCCATCGCTGCATTGCCGGCCAGCACCGCAGGCGCCAGCGGCAGGTAGGGCCGCAGTGCCAGCAGGGTCACCCCCAGCGTCAGCAGCCACAGGCTGATGGTCCACTGCCGCAGTACCGGTTGCCCGCGCAGCACCACCAGCAGCAGCGAGAAGCCCACGGCAATGCCGATGCAGAGCAGGAAACCAAGCACGGTGATGGTGGGGAAATCCAGGGACATGCGGCGCTCGTCGACCGGGGCGGCGCGCGCATCTTAGCGCCTTGCCGCGCGATGCCTGCAGCGTTCCGTGGCCCGGTGCGGATGCGAGGTCGGAAAACGGCGAGCAATGCCATCGATGCGCACGCAGAATCTGCGCAAACCCAAGGAGCTGCCCATGCACGCGTGGTACCTCGGTGGCCTCGACCACCGCCCTTTCCAGCACCTGTTCGAGAAGAACGACACTGCGCTTGCCGCGCTGGGCATCCAGCGCCGCTGGGCGGGCGACGGCGGCGGCCATCCCTGCCGGATCAGCCTGAGCGACCCGCCCAGTGGCAGCGAGCTGCTCCTGCTGTCGCATGTCCATCTGCCCCTGCACTCGCCCTATCACGCGTCCGGCCCGATCTTCGTACAGCGCGGCGTGACCCGGTGCGTGCTGCCACCCGGCGTGGTGCCGTCCTATGTGCAGCGGCGGATGATCTCGGTGCGTGCCTACGACCGGTCTGCGCTGATGCTCGGTGCCCAGGTCTGTGCGGGCACCGAGGTCGCCGCGCAGCTGGATGCGCTGTTCGCCAACGCGGCGGTGGCGTTCGTGCAGTTGCACAACGCCGCGCATGGCTGCTTCTCGTGCCAGGCGGACAGGGTCGATGCACAGGGCGCGTAGCGTGGCCTCCATGACGTGATCGGCGCCACGCCGATCGCGTGACGCCCAGCGCATCCGTTCAGCCCCACGTGAAGCCTGCGGGAAGGGCTTCACATGCGCAGTCACGGATCGGAGCGTCCAGGGTTCCACACCCTGCAGTGCGACTCGATACTCGCCGGGGTGGCGCCGGAAGTCCGCCGCGCAGCGCAGTTCCTGCGGTCACCGCTCCCTTTCGACGACCACAAGGATGCGCCATGTCATTCCGATCCACACCGCTGTTGCTGGCCACCTCATTTGCTGCCGCAGGCCTTGCCCTGGCCGGCACCGCGTCCGCCCACGGCACCATGACCACGCCGGTCAGCCGCGTCTATGCCTGTTTCCAGGGCAACCCGGAGAACCCGACCAACCCGGCCTGCGCCGCCGCAAAGGCAGTGGGCGGTTCGCAGGCGTTCTACGACTGGAACGGCATCAACCAGGCCAATGCCAACGGCAATCACCAGGCCGTGGTCCCCGACGGCAAGCTGTGCAGCGGCAACAACCCGACCTTCCGCGGCCTGGATCTGGACCGCAGCGACTGGCAGACCACGCCGATCCAGCCCGATGCCAATGGCAGGTTCACCTTCGTCTTCAAGGCGACCGCGCCGCACGCCACGCGCGACTGGCGCTTCTTCGTCACCCGCGACGGCTGGCAGCCGGGCAGCCCGCTGCGCTGGGCCGACCTGCAGGAGTTCTGCACGCTGGGCAACACGCCGCTGTCGGCAGATGGCACCTACAAGCTGCAGTGCACGCTGCCGCAGCGCAGCGGCCAGCACGTGATCTACAACACCTGGCAGCGCTCGGATTCGACCGAAGCGTTCTACACCTGCATGGACGTTCGCTTTGAAGGCAACGGCGGTGGCACCACGCCGGTGCCGCAATGGCAGGATGCCGGCCCAGTGACCGCACGTGGCGAACTGCCGGTCGGCACCACCCTGGCCCTGCGGGTGTTCAACGCCAACGGCAACGATGTCGAGCGCGTGGAGGCGACGCTGGCCAGTGGCCAGACCGCGCCCGCGCAATGGCCGTTGGCGCTGGCACGCAAGGTCAATGCCAGCGCCCAGCATGCGCGCGTGGGTGTACTCAGCAACGGCGTGATCACACCCGCCGCCTCGGCCACCGGCAACCGGGTGTACCTGAAGAACGGCAACCGCTTCCAGCTCGACACCCAGCTACCGGAGCCGGGCACGCCCTCGCCGGGCGGCGATTTCGATCATGTGTACCCCGCCGGCATCGGCAGCTACGTGCCCGGCCAGACCGTGGTGAAGGGCAGCGACGGCAAGCTGTATGCCTGCCGCCCGTTCCCGGAAGGCGCCTGGTGCAACGTCAACGCCGACGCGTACCGGCCGGGCGTGGGCGCAGCCTGGCGCGATGCGTGGATCGCGTACTGAGACCGGATGCAGGGAACGGTGCCTGAGCACCGTTCCCTGCAAATCGTGAAACGCACTGGCTTGCAAGCGTGAAGTCGTTCCCACTCGAGATCACGCAGCTTTTTTTTTCAAAGTAATCCGATGGATACAGGCAGCCGGCATACCGAGACTTCACCGGGTTCCACCACCCACAGGAGATCTCCATGCATCTGTCCCACCGGGCCGTCCTCGCGCTGTCCGTGATCGCCGGCGTAGCCGCTTCAGGCAGCGCGTTCGCCCACGGCACCATGTCCAAGCCCTCCAGCCGTGTCTATTCCTGTTACCAGGGCAACCCTGAAAACCCGACCAACCCGGCCTGTGCGGCAGCCAAGGCCATCGGTGGCGCGCAACCCTTCTATGACTGGGCAGGCATCAACCAGGCCGGCGCCAATGGCAACCACCAGGCCGTGGTGCCCGATGGCGAGCTGTGCAGCGGTGGCAACAGCAAGTACCGCGGGCTGGATCTGAACCGCAGTGACTGGCAGACCTCACCGATCCGTGCCGACGCGCGCGGTCGCTATACCTTCGAATTCAAGGCACCGGCACCCCACGCCACCCGCGACTGGAAGTTCTACGTCACCCGCGAGGGCTGGCAACCGGGCAGCCCGCTGCGCTGGGCCGACCTGCAGGAGTTCTGCACGCTGGGCAACGTGCCGCTTTCCGGCGACGTCTACAAGCTGGACTGCCCGCTGCCCAAGCGCAGCGGCCAGCACGTGATCTACAACACCTGGCAGCGCTCCGATTCCACCGAAGCGTTCTACACCTGCATGGACGTGCGCTTTGAAGACGGTGGCGGCGTAACCCCGCCCCCGCAGTGGCAGGACGCCGGCCCGGTCACTGCCCGTGGCGCGCTGGAAGTGGGCACGACCCTGACCCTGCGCGTGTTCAATGGCAACGGCAACGACCTCGAACGCCCGGAAATCACCCTGGCTGCCGGCCAGACCGGCGCAACGCAGTGGCCGCTGGCCCTGGCCCGCAAGGTCAATGCCAGCGCGCAGAATGCCCGCGTGGGTGTGTTGAAGAATGGCGTGATCACGCCGGTGGCATCGGCTACCGAGAACCGCGTGTACCTCACGCCAGGCCATCTGTTCCAGCTCGATACCCGGATGCCGGATCCGGATCCGGTCGATCCGCCGCCTGGCGACTACGACTTCGTGTACCCGGCGGGTATCGGCAGCTACATCCCGGGCCAGACCGTGGTGAAGGGCACCGATGGCAAGCTGTACGCCTGCCGCCCGTTCCCGGAAGGCGCCTGGTGCAACATCAATGCCGAGGCCTACCGCCCGGGCACCGGCTCTGCCTGGCGTGATGCCTGGATCGAGTACTGAGTCACGGCACCGGGGGCGGCGTGATGCCGCCTCCGGTTGTTCGGATTGCCGGCCCGCGGCCGGCACGACCCGCAATCATTTGCTGCTGACGTACTTCTCGCGGCGGATCTGCGGGTTGCCCAGGCCGGCGGCCTTGAGCAGCTCGGCACAGGCATCGACCATGTCCGGGTTGCCGCACAGGTAGGCGATGTCGGTGGCCGGGTCCGGGGTGAAGCCAGCCAGCGCCTGCTGCACGTAGCCGTGCTGTACGTCCGGGTGCGGATCAGCCGGCAGTTCGCGCGACAGGCACGGAACATAACGGAAGTTCGGGTGCTTTTCGGCGAAGCTGTAGAAGTCTTCGCTGTACAGCAGCTCGCCCGGGCTGCGCGCGCCCTGCAGCAGCACGATCTGCACGCCACGCTCGGCCATCTCCGTTTCCAGCAGCGGCAGCATCGAGCGGTAGGGCGTGACGCCGGTACCGGTGGCGATCAGCAGGTAGCGGCCGTTGTGGTCACCGGGATTCAGGCAGAAGCGGCCATAGGGGCCGGACGCGCTGACCTGGCCACCGTCCTCCAGCGCCTCGAACAGGGCCGTGGCGGCGCCGCCGGGCACGAAACTGACCGCGATATCCACCGCCTCGCCCGGGCCCAGCGCGTGGTCGTGGATGGTCGCCAGCGAGTAGCTGCGCTTGGTTTCGGTGCCGTCGGCGTAGCTGAAATGGACCTGGATGAACTGGCCGGGCTGGAAATCCAGCGGCTGTCCATCGTCACGCACGAACTGGTAGTGGCCGACGGTCGGGGCCAGCATGCGACGGCCGACCAGCTTGAGGGGGAATTGAACAGGCACGACTTTTCGGGACAGTGTGTAGCCGGGGCAAGCCCTCGGGGTCTTCTATAATAGCCCCTCCCCGCCCCCTCTCCAGCGCCAGCCCATGGGCGCGAAGGCTTCGAGCTTGGCATCCCTGAACGAAACTGCGCCCGCCCTGCGCGTGCGCGACCTGCGCAAGACCTACGACAACGGCACCCAGGCCCTGAAGGGGGTTTCCCTGGAAGTGGCCCCGGGCGACTTCTTCGCCCTGCTCGGCCCCAACGGCGCCGGCAAGTCGACCCTGATCGGCATCATCAGCTCCCTGGTCAACCTCAGCGAGGGCCAGGTGGAGGTGTTCGGCAGCGACCTGGTGCGCAACCGCAGCGCCACCATGCGCCTGATCGGGCTGGTGCCGCAGGAGATCAACTTCAACCTGTTCGAGAAGCCCTTCGACATCCTGGTGAACTACGCCGGCTTCTATGGCGTGCCGCGCGAGGAAGCGGAGCAGCGCGCCGAAGAGGAACTGAAGCGTGCCCACCTGTGGGAGAAGGCGCAGGTGATGAGCCGCACGCTGTCCGGCGGCATGAAGCGCCGGCTGATGATCGCGCGCGCGATGATGACCCGCCCGCGCCTGCTGATCCTGGACGAGCCGACCGCCGGCGTGGACATCGAGATCCGCCGCGACATGTGGCGCGTGCTCAAGGAAATCAACGCGGCCGGCACCACGATCATCCTCACCACGCATTACCTGGAAGAAGCCGAGTACCTGTGCCGCCACCTGGCGATCATCAACCACGGCCAGATCGTCGAGCAGGGCCCGATGCGCGCCCTGCTGGCCAAGCTGGACGTGGAAGGCTTCCTGCTGGACATCGACGGTGAGCTGCCCGCGCAGCTTCCGGTGATCGAGGGCGCGACCCTGACCGCACCGGACCCGCACACGCTGGACATCGACATGCCGCGCGCGATGGACCTCAACCGCGTGTTCGCCACGCTCAACGAGGCCGGCATCCGCGTGCGTTCGATGCGTACCAAGAGCAACCGCCTGGAGGAGCTGTTCGTGCGCCTCACCGGCAACCTGGAGACCTCCGCATGAGCACCACCGAGCTGACCGACGGCCAGCGCAACCGCGTCGCGCTGATGACCATCGTGCGCCGCGAAGTCGCCCGCATCATGCGCATCTGGGGCCAGACCCTGGTGCCGCCGGCGATCACCATGACCCTGTATTTCCTGATCTTCGGCAACCTGATCGGGTCGCGCGTGGGTGACATGGGCGGCTACACCTACATGCAGTTCATCGTGCCGGGCCTGGTGATGATGAGCGTGATCCAGAACAGCTACGGCAACATCAGCTCCTCGTTCTTCGGCGCCAAGTTCGGCCGCCACGTGGAGGAACTGCTGGTCAGCCCGATGCCGAACTGGGTGATCCTGTGGGGCTATGTGGCCGGTGCGGTGCTGCGTGGCCTGATGGTGGGCGTGATCGTGCTGATCATCGCGATGTTCTTCACCCCGGTGCGCATCCCGCACCCGATCGTGATGCTGACCACGGTGATCCTGGGCGCGACGATCTTCTCGCTGGCCGGCTTCATCAACGCGGTATACGCGAAGAAGTTCGATGACGTGGCGATCGTGCCGACCTTCATCCTGACCCCGCTGACCTACCTGGGTGGCGTGTTCTATTCGGTGAAGCTGCTGCCGGGCTGGGCCGAGGCGGCCACGCACGCGAACCCGATCTTCTACATGGTCAATGCGTTCCGCTATGGCCTGCTGGGCAGCAGCGATGTACCGCTGCCGATGGCCTACGGGCTGATGATCGGTTTCGTGGTGGTGCTGACGGCGCTGGCGCTGTGGCTGCTGCGCCGTGGCGTGGGCATGCGTAGTTGAGTTCTGCGCGCAGGGCCTGCGGCCCTGCACCCGCCGAATCAACGTCAACTTCAACGGCAAAAGCAACAGCAGGCATTCCGCGGGATGGCAGGGTGGGTCCGGTTGCGGGGGACGCCGTAAACCCATCCATGGGGGCTTGGCCGCGGCATCCATGCCGCGGACACCCCCGCAACCGGACCCACCCCGCCTTCGACAGTTCTCTGCGATCTGTCTGGATGGCATGACCCGCTCCTGGTGGGTGTCGACCTTGGTCGACACGATGGATCCACGCCAGGCGTGGTTAAGGTAGTGCGCATAGAGCCGAGCCCATGCTCGGCTCTTTTTTGCCTGCAATCTCCGGCACAATCGCAGGTCTGATTCCCCCAGAAACGGTGAACGTGCAATGCGCATCCTGATTCTCGGCGCCGGTGGTACCGGCGGTTACTTCGGCGGTCGGCTGGCCCAGGCCGGCGTGGACGTCACCTTCCTGGTCCGCCCTGCACGCGCCGCCCAGCTGGACCGCGACGGCCTGGTCATCCGCAGTCCGCTGGGCGATGCCAGTTTCCCGGTGCAGCACGTCACCGCCGACGCCCTGCCCGCGCTCGCCGCGCAGCGACCGTTCGATCTGGTCATCCTCAGCTGCAAGGCCTACGACCTGGACAGCTCGATTGACGCCATCGCCCCTGCGGTGGGTTTGAGCACCACCGTATTGCCGATCCTCAACGGCCTGCATCACTACAACGTGCTGGACGCGCGCTTCGGCCGCGACGCCGTGCTCGGCGGCCTGTGCTTCATCAGCGCAACCAAGGCGCCCGATGGCGCGGTGCTGCATCTGGGCAAGCCGGCCAAGCTGACCTTCGGCGAGCGTGATGGCGGCGCGATCTCCGCGCGCGTGCAGGCCTTCGCCGCCGCCTGTGCGCAGGCCAGCCTCGATCACCTGGCCAGCGAACACATCGGCCAGGAGCAGTGGATCAAGTACACCTTCCTCACCGCGTTGGCTGCCGCCACCTGCCTGCTGCGCGCGGATATCGGCAGCATCGTCGCCACCGATGATGGGCAGGCCATCGTGCGGGGGCTGTACGACGAATGCCTGGCCGTGGCCGAGGCGGCCGGCGAGCCGGTTCCCGATGCTGCGCAGGAGGCCGCGCGCGGCACCTTGACCCAGTCCGGTTCGGCGCTGAAGGCGTCGATGCTGCGCGACCTGGAAACCGGCCAGCAGGTGGAGGCCGAACAGATCGTCGGCGACATGCTGGCGCGCGCGCGCAAGGCCGACCAGGAAGCCCTGCTGCTGCAGGTCGCCTACAGCAGCCTGCAGGCCTACCAGGCGCTGCGCAGCGCGTGAGCCTGGCCTCGCCCGCGAATGCTTTGCCCGCAAGGGTGCTGATCCTCGGGCTGGGCTGGAGCGGGCGCGTGCTGGCCGCGCAGCTGCAGGCGCGGGGCGTGCATGTGGCTGGCACGGTGCGTGATCCGGCGTCGGCACCGCACGACGGCGTGCGGCGCCATCAACTGCGGGCCGACGCGACACTGTCACCGGCTCTGCTCGACGAAGTCGCGCAGGCCGACGCCGTGCTGTGCAGCGTGCCACCCGACGCTGAAGGCGATCCTGCACTGCGCCTGGTGCTGCCGGCACTGCAGGCCAGCCCCGCGCTGCGCTGGGTCGGCTATCTGTCGTCAACCTCGGTGTACGCCGACCGGACCGGCGGCTGGATCGACGAAACCAGCGTGGCGGATGCCACCGAAGCCGCCGGCCAGCAACGCAGGCAGGCCGAAGCACAGTGGCGTGCACTGGCCGAACAACGCGGCATCGCCTCGGCAGTGATGCGCCTGCCCGGCCTGTATGGGCCTGGACGCAATGCGCTGCTGCAGCTGGCACAGGGGCGCGCACGCCATGTGGTGCGGCCTGGCCTGGTGTTCAACCGGCTGCATGTGCAGGACCTGGCGGCGGTGATCATCGCTGCGATGCGACGGCCCACACCTCATGCGGTGTACCTGCCAGCCGATGATGAGCCGGCACCGCCGCAGGACGTGCTGGCCTTCGCCGCGCAGCTGGGTGGTTTTGCGATGCCGCCTGCCGTGGCGTGGGACGACCCGCTGCTGGGCCCGACCTTGCGGCGCTTCTACGAAAGCAACAAGCGCATCGACAGCCGTGACACGCGCGAAGCGCTGGGCTGGGAGCCACGGTTTCCGACCTATCGGGAAGGGCTGCGCGCCTTGGCAGATACGGATCTTCGCGGTTGAACCGGTAGTGCCGGCCGCTGGCCGGCAGCACCGTCTGATTGGCGGCCAGCGGCCGGCACTACCGGATCAACCGGCGTCGGGCAGACGGAAGAACGCACGGGTTGCTGCGGTCGCGTTGGCCGCGGTCACCGCCACGTCTTCGCCACGGTCGCGTGCCAGTTCCTCCACGATGTGCGAGAGGAACATCGGTTCGTTGCGGCGGTCCTTCGGCAGCGGCTTCAGCGTGCGCGGCAGCAGGTATGGCGCATCGGTTTCGATCATCAGGCGGTTGGCCGGGATGTTCTTCACCAGCTCGCGCAGGTGTGCGCCCCGGCGCTCATCGCACAACCAGCCGGTGATGCCGATGTACCAGTCCTGGTCCAGGTAATCGAACAGTTCATCGCGTTCGCCGGTGAAGCAATGCACCACCGCCGGACCGATGCGGCCTTCGAAGTTCTTCATCTGCGCCATGAAATCGGCGTGCGCGTCGCGCTGGTGCAGGAACAGCGGCTTTCCATTGTCTGCGGCGAGCTGCAGCTGGCGTTCGAACGCGCGATGCTGGGCCGGGCGCGGCGAGAAGTCACGGAAGTAGTCCAGCCCGCACTCGCCCACCGCCACTATCTCCGGATGGGCATGCAGCGCGCGCATCTCGGCATCGCATTCCTCGGTGTACTCCACCGCGTGATGCGGGTGCACGCCGGCGGTGGCGTACAGGAAGCCCGGATGCTGCTGCGCCAGCTGCAGGGCCAGCGGCGAGTGCTCGCGGCTGGCGCCGGTGATCACCATCTGCACCACGCCGGCCTGGCGCGCGCGGTCCAGCACGGCATCGCGGTCGCGGTCGAAGGAGTCGTGGGTCAGGTTGGCGCCGATATCGATCAGGTGCATGGTCATCGCGGGGGAAAAGTGCCCGCGCATTGTACCTGCGCCCGCCGTGGCCCCTTATCCTTTGCACATGAACGCCCCGCTCTTCCCGATCTCCCCACTGCTGCCACAGATCCAGCAGCACCTGGCCGCACAGCCGCGGCTGGTGCTGGAAGCCCCGCCGGGCGCCGGCAAGACTACCCAGGTGCCGCTGGCGCTGCTGGATGCGCCGTGGCTGCAGGGACGGAAGATCATCCTGCTGGAACCACGGCGGGTGGCCGCACGCAGCGCGGCGCTGTTCATGGCGCGGCAGCTGGGTGAAGAGGTGGGCGGCACGGTCGGCTACCGCATCCGCTTCGAGAACAAGGTCTCGGCGCGCACCCGCATCGAGGTCGTCACCGAAGGCATCCTGACCCGCATGCTGCAGGACGACCCGATGCTGGAACAGGTCGGCGCGATCCTGTTCGACGAATTCCACGAACGCCACCTCAGTGGTGACCTTGGCCTGGCGCTGGCGCTGGACGTGCAGGCGCAACTGCGCGACGACCTGCGCCTGGTGGTGATGTCGGCGACGCTGGATGGCGAGCGCCTGACGCGCTTCCTCGATGCACCGCGCTTGAGCAGCGAGGGCCGCAGCTACCCGGTGGCGATCAGCCATTTCCCGGCACGTCGCGACGAAGCACTGGAACTGCAGGTGCGCCGCGCGGTGCAGCAGGCGCTGGCAGAACATCCCGGTGACCTGCTGGTGTTCCTGCCCGGCCAGCGCGAGATCGCGCGGGTGCAGGCCGGCCTGCAGGAATCTATCGATGGAGGTGTCGAGGTGCTGGCCCTGCACGGCGAACTGCCGGTGGAGCAGCAGGCGCGCGTACTGCAGGCCGCCAGCGATGGCCGCCGCCGCGTGGTGCTGGCCACCAACGTGGCCGAGTCCTCGGTGACCCTGCCTGGCGTGCGCGTGGTGATCGACAGCGGCCAGGCACGCGAGCCGCGCTACGACCCCAACAGCGGCTTCACCCGGTTGGATGTGGTGGCCATCGCGCAGGCCTCGGCCGACCAGCGCGCCGGCCGTGCCGGGCGCGTGGCCGAAGGCGTGGCCTGGCGGCTGTGGCCGCAGTCGCAACGGCTGGAACCACAGCGCCGTGCCGAGATCGACCAGGTGGAACTGGCCGGGCTGGCACTGGAACTGGCGGCCTGGGGCAGCAGCGACCTGCGCTTCCTCGACCCGCCGCCGGCCGGCCCGATGGGCGCGGCACGCGAACTGCTGCAACGACTGGGCGCGCTGTCCGAGTCCGGCGCGATCACCGCGCTCGGTCGCCGCGTGCTGGCGCTGGGCACGCATCCGCGGATGGCGGCGATGCTGCTGGCCGCACCGGACGCACGTGCGCAGGCGCTGGCGGCCGATCTGGCCGCGCTGCTGGAGGCGCGCGATCCGCTACGCCAGGGCGGTGACGCGTTGGCGGCACGCTGGCGGGCGCTGGCGGCGTTCCGCAACGGCCGTGCGCCGGGCGATGCCAACCGCAGCGGGCTGGCCGCCATCGATGCGGCCGCCAAGCAGTGGCGGCGACGCCTGCGTTGCGAGGCCACTCCGCCCAACAGCGTCGAGGCGCACGAACTCGGTGACCTGCTGGCGCATGCCTTCCCCGACCGCATTGGCGTCCAGCACCCCAGCGATCCGCTGCGCTATCTGCTGGCCAATGGCCGCAGCGCGCGCCTGCATGAACTGAGCGACCTGCGCGGCGAGCCCTGGCTGGTGGCCAGCGAGCTGCGCTTCGAGGCGCGCGATGCGCTGCTGCTGCGCGCCGCACCGGTGGATGAAGGCCAGCTGCGCACGGCGTGGCCGGAACGCTTCGTGACCGAAGATGTGGTGCGCTGGGACGGCGAGCGTCGCGCCCTGGTGGCGCTGCGCGAGACCCGTTTCGACCGCATCGTGCTGGACAGCCGCTCGGCCGGCCGTGTCGATCCGCAGCAGGCCGCGCAGGCGCTGACCGATGCGGTGGCCGAGCTCGGCCTGCAGGCGCTGCCGTGGACCGAAGGCCTGCGCCAGTGGCAGGCCCGGGTGGAATCGCTGCGGCGCTGGATGCCGGAGCTGGAACTGCCCGATTGCAGCGACGCCGCCCTGCTGGCCAACCGCGCGCAGTGGCTGCAACCCGCGTTCGCCGGAAAGAGCCGCCTGGATGCGCTGGACGAGGCCAGTTTCGGCGAGGCGCTGAAGTCGCCCTTGGAGTGGTCACAACGGCAGCAGGTCGAACGCCATGCGCCGACCCGCATCACCGTGCCTTCCGGGCTGGAGCGGCCGATCACCTATGCATTGGACAGCGAGAACGGCGAACCGCTGCCGCCGGTGCTGGCGGTGAAGCTGCAGGAACTGTTCGGTCTGGCCGACACCCCACGCATCGCCGAGGGCCGCGTGCCGTTGACCCTGCACCTGCTCTCGCCCGGCGGCCGCCCGCTGCAGGTCACCCAGGACCTGCGCAATTTCTGGGAAAACACCTACGCCGAAGTGAAGAAGGAAATGAAGGGCCGTTACCCGCGTCATCCGTGGCCGGATGACCCGTGGACGGCCACCGCGACGCACCGCGCCAAGCCGCGCGGGACCTGACCGGTTGTGCCGGCTGCAGACCCTGCCTGATCCTGAATGGCTGCGCTGGAGTCACGCCACGCACGGCCCCGCCTGACATACCGTTTACGGGCAACACGCGACACTGGACTTCGACCCGAGGCAAAGGACCCCCGCATGAGCAAGCTGACTGTAATCACCGACCGCGCTCTGGAGCGCGCCCTGGAGCTGGCCCACACCGCCGGCGATGGCCTGAAGAGCGCCGGTGGCAGCCTGCGCAATGCGGACTGGATCAAGACCGGTGCCGCCATCGGCGCAGTGAAGACCGGCGGCAAGGCCGCCACCAAGTTCGTGCGCCGCAACCCGGCAGTGGCCGTGGCCGCAGCCGCGGTGGGTGTCGGCCTGCTGGGCTATGCGCTGTACCGCAAGCAGCAGAAGAAGAAGGCCGCCAATGGCCACGTGGTGAATGGGCAGGCGCAGCGCATCAGCGCACGCGACCGCCGCAATGCCACCGTGGTTGACGAGCACAGCGATATCGGCAGCGACGCCTGAGGCATCGCGCGTTGCCAGGGCCGGACCGCTTCCACGGGAGGCGCTCCGGCCCTTGCCTTTTCTGCGGTGCGTTCAGCCGATCTGCCGCCACTGCCCCGGTTGCAGGTCGTCCAGCCGGTACGGCCCCATCGCCACCCGCACCAGCCGCAGCGTCGGCAGGTTCACCGCCGCGGTCATCCGCCGCACCTGGCGATTGCGGCCCTCGCGGATCGTGATCGCCAGCCACGCATCGGGCACGGTCTTGCGGAAGCGCACGGGCGGATCGCGTGTCCACAGCGAAGGTTCTGGATCGAGGCGTTCGATCTTCGCCTGAAGGGTCGGCCCGTCATTGAGCAGCACGCCGTCGCGCAGCTGCTGCAGCTGTTCGTCGCTGGGCGTTCCCTCCACCTGCACCCAGTAGGTCTTGTCGGCCTTGTGCTTCGGGTCGGTGAGTTTGTGCGCCAGCGTGCCGTTGTCGGTCAGCAGCAGCAGGCCTTCGCTGTCGTGGTCCAGGCGGCCGGCGGCGTACACCCGCGGCGGCAGGCCGAATCCCGCCAGGGTCGGCCGCGGCGGCACGCTGCGGTCGGTGAACTGGCAGAGCACGTTGAAGGGCTTGTTGAAGGCAATCAGCATCGCGGGTGCGGCAGGCGGCGGGTACGGCATTGTCCCATTCCCGCGCCGCCGCCGCGATCACCGCCGGCTCAGCCGAACACCTTCCATTCCAGCAGGAACGACCCCAGCACCAGCGCGATGCCGCACGCCGCGATGATAGTGGCGCGGCGCCGCAGGCGTGCGGACGGCGGGCGGGCGCTGCGTGCACGATCCTCCAGCAGGACGCCGGCGAACAGCACTCCGAAACCAACAGTCCCGACCAGGTCGTGGGCGTGGCCGCCGTAGAACACGAAATCGATCAGCCGCGTCAGCACCAGTACCGCGACGGCGATGTAAAGGATCTTCTTCAACAGTCCATGTCCTTGAGTACGATTGAACCCCGGCGCGCGCGGTGAGCCGGGCATGGGCCCGGCTCCATGGTGGGCGCTCCGCGCGGGCAATGCAGCGTGCCGCCTTACGGCTTGATGAAGCGCAGGGTCATGCGGTCGCTTTCGCCGATTGCCTGGTACTTCGCGTCGTCGGCCTTGTCGTGCTGGTTGGTCGGCGGCAGCGTCCACACGCCGTTCGGGTGGTCCTTGGTGTCACGCGGGTTGGCGTTGACCTCACTGCGCGCATCCAGCTTGAAGCCGGCCGCCTCGGCCATCGCAATCACCTGTTGCTGGCCGACGTAGCCGGTGTCATCGTCGTCGGCCACATCGGCCTTGGCGCGATGCTCGACCACGCCCAGCACGCCGCCCGGCTTGAGCACGTTGAAGAAGCCCTGGAACATGCCCTGCGCCTGGCCGGCCTTGCGCCAGTTGTGCACGTTGCGGAAGGTCAGCACCACGTCGGCTGAACCGGCTGGGCCGAACACCGGCTTGGCCGGATCGTAGGCGACCACGGCGGTCTTGCCGAACTCTGCCGGTGCAGCGGCGTACTTCTTTTCCAGGCTGTCGCGGCTGCGCTGCTGGTAGTCACGGCCGCGGCCTTCGGGCACCGCCATCGGATCGACCACGGCGGCAACGTAGTGGCCCTTGTCGTGCAGCAGCGGCGCCAGGATTTCCGAGTACCAGCCATTGCCGGGGGTGATCTCGATGACGGTCTTGTCAGGCGCGACCTTGAAGAACGACAGCGTCTGCGCCGGATGGCGGAAGCCATCGCGCTTGACGTTATTGGCATCACGGGTCGACGCCTTCACCGCCGCATCGATGGCCGGTGAGACCTGGATCTTCGCCGGTGCCACCGTGGCCGGTGCGGCGAACGCGGGAACAGCGGCGAGCAGGGCCGAGGCAAGCAGCAGGCGGCAACCACGCAGGGACGAAGCAGGCATCATCGGGGCGACTCCAGCGGAAGATGCGGCGAGACTAGCAGTCGCGGCGTCCCAGGTGTTCACAAAGCGTTAGCCAGGGGCGCGCGGCGGAACACTGTTTTGTGGTCGCCGCCGCAGCGCGGTCACACAACGCGTTCTATTCTGGAACACTTCCCCCCAAGGAGTCCGTGCCCATGACGGCAACCCGCGAACTGGGCCGTTCCGGCCTGCATGTACGTCCGCTCGCCTTCGGTGGCAACGTGTTCGGCTGGAGCGCCGATGAGAAGGCCAGCTTCGCCCTGCTCGATGCCTTCGTCGACGCCGGCTTCAATCTGGTCGACACCGCCGACGTGTATTCGGCGTGGGTGCCGGGCAATACCGGCGGCGAATCGGAAACGCTGATCGGCAAGTGGTTTGCCCGCAGTGGCAAGCGTGACAAGGTGGTGCTGGCGACCAAGGTCGCCAAGTGGGCCGAGCGCCCGGGCCTGACCCCGGACAACATCAATGCCGCCGTCGAGGATTCACTGCGCCGCCTGCAGACCGACGTGATCGATCTGTACCAGGCCCACGAGGATGACGAGTCGACGCCGCTGGAAGCCACGCTGGCCGCGTTCGGCCGTCTGATCGAAGCCGGCAAGGTACGCGCCATCGGTGCCTCCAACTACAGCGCCACGCGCCTGGCCGATGCGCTGAAGGTGTCCACCGACTACAAGCTGCCGCGCTATGAAACCCTGCAGCCGGAGTACAACCTGTACGACCGCGCCGGCTATGAGAAGGAACTGGAACCGTTGGTGCAGCGCGAGCAGATCGGCGTGATCGGTTACTACGCGCTGGCCAGTGGCTTCCTCAGCGGCAAGTACCGCACCGCGGCCGATGCGGCCAAGAGCCCGGCGCGGGGCGAGAACGTGGTGAAGCGTTACCTCAACCCGCGCGGCCTGCGCATCCTGGAGGCGCTGGATGATGTGGCCAGCAAGCACAACGCCAGCGCCGCGCAGATCGCGCTGGCGTGGCAGATCGCGCGGCCGTCGATCACCGCACCGATCGTCAGCGCTACCAGCGTCGAGCAGCTGCACGATCTGCTGGCGGCGGCCAACGTGTCGCTGAGCGTGCAGGATGTCGCGCAGCTGGATGCTGCCAGCAAAGAAGCTTGAGACCCGATAGTGCCGGCCGCTGGCCGGCACTGCACAACAGCGAAGAAAATAATTGAACAAAATGGTTGCGCACGACTAAATCGTGGTTTATCGTGCGCACCTCGTTTCAACAACCACTGGAAACTTCCCTTGAACGCGCATTCCGTCGCCATCGCCAAACTGCTGCCATGCCTGCGCATGGACGTGCTGGCGCGCGCGTTCGGCAAGGACGTCCAGCTGACAACGGCATGATACCCGCCCTGCGGAGATCGGCCACCCCGATCTCCGAGGCCTGACGACGCCCTCGGAACGCAAGTCCCGGGGGCGTTTTCGTTTGCGTCGGCACGAGGACCCGCGATGCCAGAACTGCTGCCCGCGCGGCAACCCGCCGCTCACTGACCCAGGTTTCCCCGCCCCGCCGAAGGATTTACTTCGCGCGACCGGCAGCGCCTGGACATTATCTGCATCGCACCCAAACATTATCGCTCGCGATAATGTCGGTGGCCTGCACCCTCGATTCTCCAACGGTCCCGTTTCCACCACGGGCTGGTGCGCGCGGCGTTGCCGTGGCGTATGCCGGAGGTCGCGGACAGGCCATCGCCTGGATCGCCTGCTGGACGCAGGCGCCGGTTCGCCGGTACGCGGTTCGATTCCGCGCGGTCCCCAACTGGATAGCTCAGCTTGGTCAGAGCAACGGATCCTGATTCCGTCTGTCGTGGGTTCGATTCCCACTCCAACCACATGACCTGTCACGTCATGACTTGAAACAACACCCGGGGCGCAAGCCCCAGCGGCCATCGTTGCCTTCCCTGCCACCGCCTTCGGGCGCGGCCAGGAAGGCAACGGACCACACGCCGGGCCCTGGCCCGTCGCCATCTGCTGCTCCGCTCCGCACCGGCGCTGCCTGCCGGCAACGACGATGGCACGGGTGATGACGCGCCGCAGGCTCCGCGTGCGGACCGTCCCGCGATGGCCGCCCTCTTCCGCGGGCTGCACACGCTGTGCAGCCGGCCACGCCACGACCTGATCGGCCCGGGTCATGGCGTTTCATCGCATCGGGTCGAACCACCAGAGCCATACAAGGAGAGATTCCCATGTTCTGGACCATCAAGGTCGTGATCGGCGACGGCGAGCGCGGCCTGGTGTATCGCAACCGTCGTTTCCAGCAGATCCTGCTGCCGGGCGTGCACCGCCTGTCGCCGTTCGGCGGCCGCCCGCACGTGGACATCCACACCGCATCGAAGGGCGCGGCCTACACCGGCAGCGACCAGGACAGCCTGATCGAGGCACTGGGCGCGACGCTGGACACGCACTTCGTGCTGGCCAATGTCGGCGCCAGCGAGGTCGGCCTGTTGCTGCGCAATGGCCGCATCGATGAAGTGTTGCCGCCGGGCAGCCGCCGCCTGTATTGGCGGGGTTCGGTCGACACCCAGGTGCGGGTGATGGCGCTGGGTGACGAGCCGCGCATTGCGGTGGACGTGCAGCAGCGCCTGGGCCAACTGGGTGTGCTGCCGCGTGTGGCAGTGATCAGCACCGTGCCGAGCGAGTCGGTCGGCCTGCTGTTCATCGATGGCACGCTGCGGCAGACGCTGGACGCCGGCCTGCACGCGTTCTGGAACTTCAACGGCAACGTGTCGGTGGAGCGCGTGGAGCTGCGTGCACGTTCGCTGGACGTGTCCGGCCAGGAACTGCTCAGCCGCGACAAGGTGACCCTGCGGGTGAACCTGGCCGCGACCGTGCAGGTGGTTGACCCGGTGCGGGCACACCGCACGCTCAGCAATGCCGACGAGTTCGTCTACCGGCAACTGCAGTTCGGCCTGCGCCAGGCGATCGCCGCGCGCAGCCTGGACGAGCTGCTGGGCGACAAGGCGGCACTGGACGGCGAGATCGCCGCGCATGTGCAGGCGGCGATCGAGGGCCACGGCGTGCGGTTGCTCGGCGTCGGCATCAAGGACGTGATCCTGCCGGGCGAGATGAAGGAGATCCTCAACGGCGTGGTGCTGGCCGAGAAGCAGGCCCAGGCCAGCGTGATCCGTCGGCGCGAGGAGGCCAATGCCACGCGTTCGCAGCTCAACACCGCAAAGCTGATCGAGGACAACCCGGTGCTGATGCGCTTGAAGGAGCTGGAGGCGCTGGAGAAGGTCACCGAGAAGATCGACACGCTCACCGTGTTCGGCGGCCTGGACGGCGTGCTGAAGCAGCTGGTGACGATCAGGTAGGGGGTAGCGGCGGCGCAGGGACGCGCCGCCGGCCCATCAAGGACATACACGAAGACATGGACACTCAACACAACTATCAATGGCTGCACGCCGAGGGCACCACGCCGATCAAGGGCTGGGTCAACGGGGTGCCGCTGGAAGCGCAGGCGCATGAGCAGCTGCGCAACATCGCCGCGATCCCGTTCGTCGGGCCGTGGGTGGCCGTAATGCCGGACGTGCACCTGGGCAAGGGCGCGACCGTGGGTTCGGTGATCCCGACCCGCGGCGCGATCATCCCGGCCGCGGTCGGCGTCGACATCGGCTGTGGCATGGCCGCCGTGCGTACCACGCTGCGCGCCAACGACCTGCCCGATGACCTGCGGCAGCTGCGCAACAGCATCGAGCGCAGCATCCCGGTCGGCAACGGCCGCGGCGGCGAGCACCACCGCATGCCCGACAGCATCCACACTCGGCTGCTGCAGTCCGGGCTGGCCGCCGGGCTGGAGAAGATCAAGGACAAGCACCGCCGGATCCGCACCGACAAGCTTGACCGCCAGCTGGGCACGCTGGGCGGCGGCAATCACTTCATCGAGCTGTGCCTGGACGAGACAGACGCGGTGTGGGTGATGCTGCACAGCGGCTCGCGTGGCACCGGCAACCTGATCGGCACCTACTTCATCGAGAAGGCGCGCGAGGAGCTGGCCCGGCGCGTGCTCGGCTTCCACCTGCCGGACAAGGACCTGGCGTTCTTCATGGAAGGCGAGCCGCTGTTCGATGACTACGTCGAAGCGGTGTCATGGGCGCAGGACTACGCCCGGCAGAACCGCGAGGCGATGATGTCGCGCGTGCTGGCCGAGATGCGCCACCGGCTGCCGAAGTTCCAGCTGGCGGCGATGGCAGTGAACTGCCACCACAACTACGTGCAGAAGGAAACGCACCACGGCCAGGAACTGCTGGTGACCCGCAAGGGCGCGGTCAGCGCGCGTGAGGGCGAGCTGGGCATCATTCCCGGCAGCATGGGCACGCGCAGCTACATCGTGCGTGGCAAGGGCAACGCGGACAGCTTCCACAGCTGCAGCCACGGTGCCGGCCGGGTGATGAGCCGTGGCACTGCGCGCCAGCAGATCACGCTGGCCCAGCACCGCGAAGCGACCGCGCATGTGGAATGCCGCAAGGACAGCGGCGTGCTGGACGAGTCACCGGCGGCGTACAAGTCGATCGATGACGTGATGGCGGCGCAGCTGGACCTGGTGGACGTGGTGCACACCCTGCGCCAGGTGCTGTGCGTGAAGGGATGAGGGAACGGTGCCGGCCAAGGCCGGCACCCACCGTGCCTCAATGGCGCCCGACCACCCTGCAGTAGATCCACGCCATGCGTGGATGCAGCGGCGCCGACCAGGGTCGGCATCTACAGAACAAGCCCGATCAGCGCGGCACGCTGTCTTCGCTCACCAGCGCATGATGCATGCCGATACCCGCGCGCACTCCTTCGGCGGTGGCCAGGGTGATGTTGCCGACCGTGGTCGCATCGCCTGCGGCATACACGTTCGGCACCGAGGTCTGCTTCATCGCATCGACCTCGATCAAAACGCCCAGCGGGCTCTCGGCCAACGTGCAGCCCAGCCGCTGCACCAGCGGCGTGGCCATCGCCTGGGTGGCCGGAACGAACAGTGCCCGCTGCGCGACGCGACGGCCATCGGCCAGTTCCACTTCCAGCCAGCTCGGCTGGTCGCCCTGCACGCCCAGTACCGGCGAGGTCTCGATCTGCACGCCACGCTGCTGCATGGCGGCGCGTTCGTCATCGGTGATCGGCAGGCCCTGGCTGAAGAAGGTGACATTGCCCCAGTCGGCGAACAGCGGCGCCTTGGCGGCCGACATCGGGTGGCCGCCGAGCAGGCCGATCGCACCGCCACCGACTTCATAACCATGGCAGTAGGGGCAGTGCAGCACGGTGCTGCCCCAGCGTTCGGCCAGGCCCGGCAGCTCCGGCAGCTGGTCGGCGATGCCGCTGGCCAGCAGCAGCTTGCGCGCGGCCAGCACCTGGCCGTCGGCGGTCTCCACTTCAACCCCATCGTTGGTGCTGCGGGCATGCACCGCATCGGCATGCACCCAGCGCACGCTGGGATAGTCCAGCAGCTGCTGGCGGGCGGTCTTGAGCAGCTCGGCGCCGCTGACGCCATCCAGCCCCAGCACGCCGTGCGAATGGCTGGCGAAGCGGTTGCGCGGCGAACCGGCGTCGATGACGGTGACCGGGCGACGGGCGCGGGCCAGGATCAGGCCGGCGGCGATGCCGGCATAGCTGCCGCCGACGATGAGCACATCAGGATTCATGGTGACCTTCCAGGGAGCGGTGATGGGCGAGATGGCGGGCGAACTCGGCGCCGAGCTGGTCCAGCGTGGCTGCCTGCAGGCGCTGTTCGAGCAGGCGCTGCGCCTCGCGTGCGCCCTCCAGCAGGGCACTGTTGACCAGATGCTGGATAGGGCAGCCACGCCCTGAATCGCGGGCACCCACCTGTACCAGCGGCGGCGCGCCCACGGCCAGATAGATGTCGTGCAGGGTGATGGTGGCGGCGTCGCGGGCCAGCTGGCTGCCGCCGCCATGGCCGCGTGCGCTGCGCACCAGGCCGGCCTTGTGCAGCTGCGCCAGCAGGCGCCGGATCACCACCGGATGGGTCGGCAGGCACGACGCCAGCTGTTCGGAGGTGCGCGGTGCGGCCTGGCCGACCAGGTGCGCCATCACGTGCAGGGCGTCGGAAAGCGGGTTCGCGGATTTCATGTAACAACAATAGTTACATTTAAATCCCCTGTCCAGAGTCTGCTTTCGTTCCATATGGACACATTTGTCCTATGAAACGTTTCCTTCACTTCGCTAAACGAAACGCTAATGTGATGAACGTCGCACTTCAGAGGTGCTCGAAACCGGTCGATACCGCATCGCCCCTTCCCGAGAGCCCCTTCCGATGAATGCGTCTGTCCGTGCACCCCGCCTGCAGTCCAAGCTGCTCGGCGCGGTTTCCGTTGGCCTGGCCGTAGTCCTGTTGTGCGCCTTGGCAGGTCTTGCTTCCGCCTGGTTGAAGCTGTCCACCGATGTCCCGCCCGAAGTCGCGCACAGTCGCGATGCCGAACGCCTGCAGCGCGAGTTCCGCGGCCAGGTGCAGGAATGGAAGAACGTGCTGCTGCGCGGGCACGACGATGCCTTGCGTCAGCGTCACCTGGAGGCCTTCGACAGCGAAGGCCGTCTGGTCGAACAACTGGCCAAGGGCCTCGCCAGCAGCCCGGATGCGCGCACGCGCGAGCAGGCGCAGGCCTTCATCGGACTGCATGCGCAGCTGCAGAAGGACTATCACGCCGCGCTGCAGGCCTTCGCCGCCGCCGGCTACGATCCCGCCGCTGGCGACACCCTGGTGCGTGGCAAGGATCGTCCGGTGGCCACCGCACTGGATGCGCTGAGCACGCAGGCCACGCAGGTGGCCGAAGCGGCACTGGCGGCGCGTTCGCAGCAGGCGCGGCAGACCCTGCTGCTGTGCGCGGCACTGACCGTGCTGGCCGCGGTGCTGCTGCTGATGGGCCTGGCCTGGTGGTTGCGGCGTGCGGTGGTGCAGCCGGTGCTGGCGGTGGAAGCTGCCGCACGCGCGGTCGCCGCCGGCGACCTGCAGCACGTGGTGCGGGTGAGCAGCCGCGATGAGATCGGCCGCCTCGCGCAGGCGATGCAGGCGGTGCAATCCACGCTGCGCGGCGTACTGGACGCACAGGGCGCGATGGCACAGGCGCACGAGGCCGGCACCATCAGCCATCGCATGGATGCCAGCGCCTTTCCCGGCGCGTTCGGCGAGATGGTGGCCGACAGCAACGCGCTGGTGGACGCGCACATCCAGGTGAAGATGCGCGCGATCGCGATCATGGGCCGCTATGCCATCGGCGACCTCAGCCAGGACATGGAACGCCTGCCCGGCGAGAAGGCGGTGATCACCGAAGCGCTGGATACCGCCAAGGCCAATCTGGGCACCATCAATGGCGAGATCCGCCGCCTGGCCGAAGCCGCCGCCGCCGGCGACTTCAGCCAGCGCGGCGACAGCGCGCGCTTCGAACATGATTTCCGCGCGATGGTCGACGGCCTGAATCGCCTGATGCAGGCCACTGAGCTGAACCTGGGTGAGGTCTCCGGCATGCTGCGCGCGATTGCCGATGGCCGCCTCGGCGCACGCATGCACGGTGACTTCCAGGGCGTGTTCGCCCGCATCGCCGGCGACGCCAACACCACCGCCGCCCAGCTGGCGACGATCGTCACCGACATCAAGCACGCCTCCGGCAACATCCACACGGCTGCGGCGGAGATTGCCGCCGGCAACAACGATCTGTCGCGTCGCACCGAGCAGCAGGCTGCCAACCTGGAAGAGACCGCCGCGTCGATGGAGGAACTGACCTCCACCGTGCGGCAGAATGCCGAGCACGCACGCCAGGCCAACCAGCTGGCGATCGGCGCCCACAGCGTCGCCTCGCAGGGCGGCAGCGTGGTCGGCCAGGTGGTGGCGACGATGGGCGCGATCGAGACCTCGTCGCGGCAGATCGCCGAGATCATCAGCGTGATCGATGGCATCGCGTTCCAGACCAACATCCTGGCGTTGAACGCTGCGGTGGAAGCCGCGCGTGCCGGCGAACAGGGCCGCGGCTTCGCGGTGGTCGCCAGCGAGGTGCGCACGCTGGCACAGCGTTCGGCCGCTGCGGCGAAGGAGATCAAGGCGCTGATCGAGGCCTCGGTGGAACAGGTCGGGCACGGCGCGCAGCGCGTGCGTGAGGCCGGCGACACCATGGCCGAGATCGTGGCCTCGGTGCAGCGGGTGACCGACATCATGGCCGAGATCTCCGCCGCGTCGCAGGAACAGAGCGCTGGCATCGAGCAGGTCAGCCAGACCGTGATCCAGATGGATGGCACCACCCAGCAGAACGCTGCGCTGGTGGAAGAGGCCAGCGCCGCTGCACGCAGCCTGGAGCAACAGGCGAACCGCCTGATCGACGCCGTGGATGTATTTGACCTGTCGACCACGGCAGCGGCGAAGGATGCGCTGCAACGTGCAGCCTGATTGATCCGGTTGCCGGCCAGCGGCCGGCACTACCGTGGAACGCGGACATGGGTAGTGCCGGCCGCTGGCCGGCAGTGCCCAACGCCACATGGGTAGTGCCCGACCGTGGGTCGGGCGACGGCAGGATCGGTGCGGACCAACGGTCCGCATCCACCGGAGCCTGCGGTAGTGGCGGCCGCTGCCGGCAACCCGGCGGCAACGCTTATCGCAGGTAATCGCTCTGCGCCATCGCCGCGGCCAGATAATCCAGGAACGAGCTGATCCGCGCCGACACCGCCGTGTTGCGGTAGTACACCGCATGGATCGGCTGGTACACCTCCAGCGTCTGCGCGGCCAGCACCGGCACCAGCGTGCCGGCGGCGCGGTCGCGATCGGTGACGAAGTCGGACAGGCAGGTGATGCCCACCCCTTCCACCGCCAGCCGGCGCAGCGTCTCGCCACTGGACACCGCCATGTCCGGGCGCACCAGCAGCAATCCCTCCGACTCCCCGGGCAGCGGCCAGCGGTTCAGCGATTCCGGCTCGTTGAAACCGAGCAGGGTGTGCTGGCCGAGCGCGGCGACCGTGCTCGGCTCGCCCGACCTGTCCAGATAGGCCGGGCTGGCCACCAGCCGCAGCCTGCAGCGGCCCAGCGGCCGTGCATGCAGGGTGGAGTCGGCCAGCGGCCCGATCCGGATCGCCAGGTCGGTGCGTCTCTCCAGCAGGTCGATGTAGCGGTCGGAACTGTTCAACTCCAGCTGCACGTCCGGGTAGCGCTCTCGATAACCGGCCACCAGTGGCGCGATCACGTGCAGCACGAACGGCATCGCCGCGTCCACGCGCAGGCGCCCGGCCGGGCGCTCGCGGCGTGCCGCCATCTGTTCCTCCGCCGACTCCACCGCATCGATGATCGCGCGCGCATGGCGCCGGTACGCCTCGCCCTCGGCGGTCAGGTGCAGGCGGCGGGTGGTGCGGGTCAGCAGGGTGGTGCCCAGCTTGTCCTCCAGCCGCCCCAGCGCGCGGCTCACGCCCGACGGCGTCTGCCCCAGCTGCTCGGCGGCGGCGCTGATCGAACCGCTGTCGATCACTGCCAGGAAGGCCTGCATTTCATCAAGCGTCGTCTTCATGCCGCCATTATTGACTGCACGGCAAGAGTGATTGGCGTGAAGACCGGTTTTTCAGCCAAAGACGGCGGCGCAGACTGCGCAGCCTCTTCCCCTGCTGGACCCTGTCATGATCCGTGGCATTCCCCTCGCCCTGCTGGCGTTGACCCTCGGCGCGTTCGCCATCGGCACCACCGAATTCGTCATCGTCGGCCTGATCCCGACCATCGCCGCCGACCTGCAGGTCAGCCTGCCCTCGGCCGGCCTGCTGGTCTCGCTGTATGCACTGGGCGTGGCCATCGGTGCGCCGGTGCTGACCGCGCTGACCGGCCGCGTGCCGCGCAAGACCCTGCTGGTGGCGCTGATGGTGCTGTTCACCCTCGGCAACGTCATCGCCTTCATGGCGCCGGGCTACACCTCGCTGATCGCCGCGCGCATCCTCACCGGCCTGGCGCACGGTGTGTTCTTCTCGATCGGCGCGATCATCGCCACTGCCGTGGTGCCGAAGGAGAAGGCCGCCAGCGCAATCGCGATCATGTTCACCGGCCTGACCGTGGCGCTGGTGACCGGTGTGCCGCTGGGCACCTTCATCGGCCAGCACCTGGGCTGGCGCGCCACCTTCCTGGCCGTGGCCGGCCTCGGCGTGATCGCCCTGCTGGGCGCGCTGCTGTTCGTTCCGCGCAACCTGCCGCAGAGCGCACCGGCCAGCTTCCGCCAGCAGCTGGCGGTGCTGGGCCAGCCGCGCCTGTTGCTGGTCTACGCAATGACCGCACTGGGTTACGGCGGCACCTTCCTGGCCTTCACCTATCTGGCGCCGATCCTGCAGGACGTCACCGGCTTCTCGGCCAATGCGGTCAGCCTGGTGCTGCTGGTCTACGGCGTGTCGGTGGCGATCGGCAACCTGTGGGGCGGTCGACTCGCCGACCGCCTGGGCCCGGTGCCGGCGTTGAAGCACATCTTCGCGCTGCTGGCCATCGTGCTGTTCGTGCTCACCTTCACCGCCTCCAACAGCGTGCTGATGCTGCTGACGGTGCTGGCGCTGGGGGCCGTGGCCTTCGGCAACGTGCCGGGCCTGCAGGTCTACGTGGTCAAGCAGGCGCAGCGCTATGCGCCGCAGGCCACCGATGTGGCCTCGGGCCTGAACATCGCCGCATTCAACATCGGCATCGCCCTGGGCGCCTCGCTGGGTGGGCTGGTGGTGGAGCACATCGGCCTGATGCATACGCCGTGGCTGGGCGCGCTGGTGGTGGTTGGCGCCTACGCGCTGACCGCGCTCAGTGGTCGCCTCGACCGTCGCGATGGTATCGACCCGCGCGCCGACGGCATTGCCGCCACCGCGCATTGATTCATGCAATGCACCGTTGCCGGCATGCATACGGTGCCTGCCCTACCCTCTTCTCCTGCTACTCCCTTCCCCCCGTTGGAGCTTCCCATGACTGTCCCCGCCTTTGGTCTCGGCACCTTCCGCCTGAAGGACCAGACCGTGATCGACTCGGTGCGCAAAGCGCTGGAGGTCGGCTACCGCGCCGTTGATACCGCGCAGATCTACGGCAATGAAGCCGAAGTCGGCCAGGCCATCGCCGAATCCGGTGTGCCGCGCGACGATCTGTACCTGACCACCAAGGTGTGGATCACCGAGTTCAAGCACGATGCGTTGCTGGCCAGCCTGCGCACCAGCCTGGAAAAACTGCGCACCGACCGCGTCGACCTGGCGCTGATCCACTGGCCGTCGCCGAACGACAAGGTCGACGTGCCGATGGAGGAATACCTGCCGGCACTGGCCGAAGCCAAGGCGCAGGGACTGGCCCGGGAGATCGGCATCTCCAACTTCACCATCGCGCAGACCCGCAAGGCGATCGAGATCCTCGGTGCCGACGCGATCGCCACCAACCAGGTCGAGATCCATCCGTACCTGCAGAACCGCCTGCTGGTGAAGTTCCTGCAGGACAACGGCATCCACATCACCGCCTACATGAGCCTGGCCTATGGCGAAGTGCTGAAGGACCCGGTGATCCAGGCCATCGCCGGCCGCCACCAGGCCACCCCGGCACAGGTAGCGCTGGCCTGGGCGCTGCAGCAGGGCTTCTCGGTCATTCCGTCGTCGACCAAGCGCGACAACCTCGCCGCCAACCTCGACGCGGCGGCCGTGCGCCTGACCGACGAAGACATGGCGCAGATCGCCAAGCTCGACCGCGGCCATCGCCTGGCCAACCCGGAAGGCATCGCCCCGGCCTGGGATTGATCCCGACCGTGTTTGCGGCACCGAATCGGTGGGTGCCGACCTTGGTCGGCACTGACCTGTGATCGATCGCTGAAACAACGTGCCGACCAAGGTCGGCACCTACCGAAGGCGGGGTTATCCCTCCTCCTGCAGCAACCAGCCACGCATGGCGGCACTCACTTCTTCCGGCTTCTCCATCGGCGCCAGGTGCCCGCAATCGGGCACCACCACCAGCTGCGAATGCGGCACCAGCGCGTGCATTTCCTCGCTCACTGCCAGCGGCGTGATGCGGTCGTTGGCACCGCACACGATCAGCAGCGGGTCACGGTAACCCGCCAGCACGTCATGCCCATCGCGGCGCTCCAGCGCGCTCTGGCGCAGGAACACTTCGGCGCCCAGCCGCGCGGTCATGTCGCGCACGCGCTGAACCAGCACGTAGTCGTCCAGCCGCGAGGCATCGATGTAGCTGCGCATCAGTGCATCACCGAAGCCATGGAATTTCCCCGGCAGGCGCACGCTGGCACGTTGGCTGCGACGCTGCTCTGCGCGCTCGGGCGAGTCGGCATGGATCGAGGTGTCGATCAATGCCAGCTGCACTACCCGCTCCGGAGCGATACGCAGGATCTGCTGGGCGACGAAGCCACCGAGTGAGAAGCCGGCCAGCGCAAACCGCTCCGGTGCCTGCGCCAGCACGTCTTCGGCCACCGCCTGCAGGGTTTCGCCCCGGGTCTGGTCGCCCACCGTGCAGTCGGCGATATCGGCCAGGTTGGCCAGCTGGGCGCGCCACAGCTCGGCATCGTTGAGCAGGCCGGGGAGCAGCAGCAGGGGAATACGGTCGGTCATGGCGGTATTGTCGCGCCAGTACAGTGACAGAGCCATGCCGCATCGGGCCGTTGGGTTGTAGAGTCGAGCTTGCGAGACGGCTCCACAGCCAGTCGAGCATGGCTCGACTCTACAGAAGGCAACGACACGGACGCGACCATGGCAGACCCCTACAACAGCGGCATCCCCTCCCCTCCGGCGCTGCGCTTCGACGATTCGCTGGTCACCACCGCCTTCGAGCTGCCCGGCTACCGTGTGGCGCGCAACCTGGGCGTGGTGCGTGGCATCACCGTGCGCTCGCGCTCGATCGTCGGCAATTTCCTCGGCGGCATCCAGACCCTGTTCGGCGGCAACATCACCATCTACACCGAACTGTGCGAACAGGCCCGCGAGGAAACCTACCGCGACATGGTCAAGCACGCGCGGCAACTGGGCGCCAACGCGATCATCGGCATGCGCTACGACGCCACCGATGTGATGACCGGGCTGACCGAGGTGCTGTGCTATGGCACGGCGGTGGTGGTGGAACCCCTGCGCTGAGGCCGGTGTGCCGCCGGGCGTGATTCACTCCACCGGGGGCACCTCAGGCACCTCGACCTGCTGCACCGGCAGGGTCACCATCATCACCGTCGGGTCGTCCGGGTCCAGCTTGGTCTTGAAGCCCAGGCTCTGGCACATCGCCAGCATGGTGCTGTTCTCGCGCAGGACCTGGCCCTCGACCACGTCCAGGCCCAGCCACTTGGCGTACTCGATCATGATCGCCATCAGCCGCCAGCCGATACCGTGGCCCTTCAGGTCCGAGCGGATCAGGATGCCGTACTCGCCGCGGTGGTAATCGGCGTCAGCGTGCAGGCGCACCGCGCCGAGCATCTCGCCGCTGCGCGGTTCAATCGCCACCAGTGCGATCGAGCGCGCGTAGTCCAGCTGGGTCAGGCGCGCGATGAATTCGTGGCTGAAGTGCTTCACCGACTGGAAGAAGCGCAGGCGCAGGTCCTCGTCGCTGACACGGGCGAAGAACGCGCGGAACAGCGCGTCGTCTTCCGGCCGCACCGGCCGTACGAAGGCGCGGCCGCCGTCGGACAGTTCGATGGTGCGCTCCCACTCCTTGGGGTACGGGAACACCGAGAAACGGGGGTGGCCGCGGCCCTTGTGCAGGATGCGCGAGGGCGCAATGGCGATGCGTGCGTCGAGGGCGAGGATGCCCTTGCCATCGACCAGCAGCGGATTGATGTCCAGCGTGCGTACTTCGGGAATATCGGCGGCCAGCTGGGCCAGCTTCACCAATGCCAGCGCCAGTGCACGCTCGTCGGCCGCTGGCACGTCACCGTAGGCCTTGAGGATGCGCGAGGCACGGGTCTGGCCGATCAGTTCGTGGGCCAGGCGCAGGTCCAGCGGCGGCAGTGCCAGCGCCTTGTCGTTGATCACTTCGACCGCAGTGCCGCCACGGCCGACCACGATCACCGGGCCGAACGTGGCGTCGTCGGCGATGCCGACGATCAGCTCGCGCGCCTTCGGCCGGACGATGGTCGGCTGCACCAGCAGGCCATCGATGCGTGCATCGGGCCGCAGCTGGCGGGCACGCGACAGGATTGCATTGGCCGCGCTCTGCACCGCGGGCAGCGTGCCCAGGTTGAGGCGCACGCCATCCACTTCCGACTTGTGCGGAATGTCCGGCGACAGGATCTTCAACGCCACGCTGGCGCCGCGCTCCAGCAGCGGTTGCGCCAGGTCCATCGCCTCGTGCGCATCGCGCGCGTGCATCACCGGCGCGGACGGAATGCCATAGGCCTTCAGCAGCTCATGGGTGGCCAGCGGGTCCAGCCACTGCTGGCCATTGGCCAGCGCGGCATCGACCAGCGCGCGCGCAGCCGCCGCATCGACATTGAAATCCTGTGGCAGGCTGGGCGGCGTTTCCATCAGCGCGTTCTGCGCTTCGCGGTAGCGCACCAGATGCTGGAAGCCACGCACGGCTTCGGCCTCGGTCGGATAGGTCGGCACCCGCGCCGCGTTGAGCGTGGCGGTGGCCTGGTCGTCGTTGCCCAGCCACACCGCGAACACCGGCTTGTCGCGGTGGTGGCGCGGGCGCAGGCCGAGCGTGCGGGTCAGCGCCTGCGCTGCATCGGCGGACGAGGTGAACGCGGTCGGCACGTTGACCACCATCACCGCGTCGTTTTCGTTGTCGGCCAGCAGCGCTTCGATGGCCGAGGCGTAGCGGTCACCGTCGGCATCGACCACGATGTCGACCGGATTGCTGCGCGACCAGCCCTGCGGCAGCACCGCGTCGAGCTTTTCGATGGTGCTCTCGGACAGGTTGGCCAGCGTGCCCCGCAATGCGATCAGCTGGTCCACCGCGAGGCGGCCGACACCGCCGCCGTTGCTGAGGATGGCCAGGCGGCGGCCGGGGAAGGTGCCCAGCCGCCCCAGCGACTCGGCGGCAGTGAACAGTTCGTCCAGCGCGCCGACGCGCAGCAGGCCGGCGCGGTTGAACGCCGCGCCGTAGACATCGTCGGCGCGGGCGAGCGCCTGCACGTGGGTATCGCGGCTGCCCGGCTGCACGCGTTCGGCGCGGCCCGACTTCACCACCACCACCGGCTTGGCACGGGCGGCCGCACGCGCGGCCGACATGAACTTGCGCGCGTCCTTGATCTGCTCGACGTAGAGCAGGATGGCGCGGGTGCGGTAGTCGGTGGCGAAGTAATCGAGCAGATCGCCGAAGTCGACATCCATCGTGTCGCCCAGCGAGACCACGGCAGAGAATCCGACCGAGCGCGCCACGCCCCATTCCACCAGTGCGGCGGCGATGGCCGAGGATTCGGAGATCAGCGCGAGGTCGCCGGCCTGCGGGAAATGCGCGGCAATGCTGGCGTTGAGCCGCGCATGCGGCGCGATCACGCCCAGGCAGTGCGGGCCAAGGATGCGCAGGCCATGCGTGCGCGCCACCGCCTCCACCTGCGCCGACAGCGAGCCGGGGCCTTCGCCCAGGTGCGCGGTGAGGATGATCGCCGCCTGCACGCCGCGCTCGGCGGCGGTGCGCACCACCTGAGGCACGATCGCCGCCGGCGCGGTGATGACCACCAGGTCCGGCACCCAGTCCAGGTCCTTCAGCCGTTTGACCGTGCGGATGCCATCGATCTCGGCATGTCGCGGGTTGATCCAGGCCACCTTGCCGGGAAAGCCGGTGCCACGCAGGTTGCGCATCACCGCCCGGCCGGCCGAACGCTCACGCGGGCTGCCACCGATCACCGCGACCGACTGCGGGCGGAACACGGACTGCAGATGGTAGGTACTCATGCGCCTACGGTACCCAAAAAGGGGACGGAGGGGATTAAGTCGTTTGTGGCACAAACGACTTAATCCCCTCCGTCCCCTTTTTGTTCTGCGTGCCGACCAAGGTCGGCACCTACCAAAGGCGGGGTTCCGGCTTACAGCAGCGTGCCGTGCAGGATCATCGCGGCGATGCTGAAATAGATCACCAGGCCGGTCACGTCCACCAGGGTGGCGACGAACGGGGCCGAGGCGCTGGCAGGGTCGAAGCCGAGGCGCTTCAGGATGAACGGCAGCATCGAGCCGGACAGCGAGCCGAAGGTGACGATGCCGACCAGCGCCGCACCGATGGTGATCGCCAGCAGGATCCAGTGCTCGCCGTAGTCGTGCAGGCCGCCCAGCTGCCAGATCACGATGCGCACGATGGCCAGGCAGCCGAGGATGGCGCCGAGCACCATACCGGTCGGGATCTCGCGCAGGGCCACCTTCCACCAGTCGCGCAGGCGCAGTTCGCGCAGCGCCAGGCTGCGGATCAGCAGCGAGGTGGCCTGCGAGCCGGAGTTGCCACCCGAACTCATGATCAATGGAATGAACAGGGTCAGCACCACCGCGCGTGCCAGCTCGTCCTCGTAATGCTGCATGGCGCTTGCGGTGAGCATCTCGCCCAGGAACAGCACGCTCAGCCAGCCAGCACGCTTGCGCAGCATCTCAAGGAAGCCGATCTGCATGTACGGCTTGTCCAGCGCTTCCATGCCGCCGAACTTGTGCGCATCCTCGGTGGATTCCTCGATCAGCGCATCCAGCACGTCATCGACGGTGACGATGCCGAGCATCTGCTGTTGCGCGTCGACCACCGGGATCGCCAGCAGGTCGTGGCGGCGGATCAGCCGTGCCACTTCTTCCTGGTCCATCAGCGCGTCAACGGTCACCGGCGGGTTGACCTGGGCTACGTCCAGGATCGATTCCTCCGGCAATCCGGTGATCAGCCGGCGCATGGTCACCACCTGCTGGAGGTGCTGGCTGGCCGGGTCCAGAACGTAGATCGCGTACACCGTTTCGCGGGTGCGCTCGACCTGGCGGATGTGCTGCAGGGTCTGCGCCACGGTCCAGCTGGCGGGCACCGCCACGTACTCGGTGGTCATCAGCGCGCCAGCGGTGTTGGGCGGGTAGCTCAGCAGCTTCTGGATGGCCTGGCGCGCATCGGTGCCCAGCAGTGGGATCAACCGCGCGCGCTCGTCCTCGTCCAGCTCGTGCACGATGTCGGTGGCACGGTCGTCGGCCATCAGCCCGAGCAGGGCGGCGGCACGGGCCGGCGGCAACGCGGCCACCAGCTCGCCACTGCGGTGCAGTTCCGGCGCTTCGAGCATCTTCACCGCACGAGGCAACGGCAGCGCCGCCAGCGTGTCCGCGGCGCGCGTCAGCTCCAGCGTATTGAGGAACTCCACCGCGTCGGCGGTGTTGTAGTTCGCCAGGGGTGCGGCCAGGGCAGCAGCATCGGCCCCTGCGCGCAGCAATTGCTTCTGGTTCATCGGTTCTGCCTTGTGGGGGTGCGACCTCGCGCAACGCCAACGCAGGCAAACCGTCCCGATGTCAGGCGGTGGCCATCGCTGGCGTCGAACGAGGTCGACTTCTACTGTCGCTGGACATGGGTTGGGGACTCCGGGATGCGTGTGCCGGCGGACGCGCCGCCAGCGGCGGGGAGTCTGGACCTGCCGGGCATGCAGGTCAACCCAGGGCCAGCCGACAGCGTTGCCCGCACGCGTGTCCTCGTGCGTACACGCACCGGCGCGCATAATGTCGCGGTGGCGTTCGCCATGTCTTTCCTCCTCCGAACGGACGCGCGGCCGGTTTCCCCGATGACCAGGTATTCCCATGCATAGCGGCGGTCTGGAACTGGCGCTGGTACTGCTGCTGGCGGCGGTCATCGCCGTGCCGGTGTTCAAGAAGTTCGGCTTCGGCGCGGTGCTGGGCTACCTGGCGGCCGGCGTGGTGCTGGGCCCGGACGGGCTGGGCTTCGTGCAGGACGCCGACCGCATCCTCGGCGCCGCCGAGATCGGTGTGGTGATGCTGCTGTTCGTGATCGGCCTGGAACTGTCGCCGGCACGCCTGAAGGTGATGCGGCGCTCGGTGTTCGGTGCCGGTGCGGCGCAGGTGGCGCTGTCCGGGCTGGTGCTGGGCGGCCTGCTGCTGCTCGACCATTTCCAGTGGAAAAGCGCGCTGGTGGTGGGTGTAGCGCTGGCGCTGTCGTCCACCGCGGTGGGCCTGCAGCTGCTGTCCGAGCACAAGGCGATCAACAGCGACCATGGCCGGCTGGGCTTTGCCATCCTGCTGTTCCAGGATCTGATCGCGATCCCGCTGCTGGCGGCCATCCCGCTGCTGGGCGGGGTCAAGAACGAGACGCTGCGCTGGGAGGATGCCGCCGTGGCGCTGGGTGCGCTGGCGGTGGTGATCCTGTGCGGGCGACCGGTGCTGCGCAAGGTGTTCAGCATCATCGCGCGCACCCGCAGTCCGGAAGTGTTCACCGCCACCGCCCTGCTGGTGGTGCTGGGCACCGCCTGGTTCATGCAGGAAGCCGGCCTCAGCCCCAGCCTGGGTGCATTCCTGGCCGGCGTGCTGTTGTCCGACTCGGAATTCCGGCACGAACTGGAAGCACAGATCGAGCCGTTCAAGGGGCTGCTGCTGGGCCTGTTCTTCATTGCGGTGGGCATGGGCATCGACCTCGACCGCATCGCGTCCGAGCCGTGGCTGATCGCCGCCGGCGTCGGCATCCTGCTGGTGGTCAAGTTCGGCCTGCTGTACGTGATCGGGCGTATTGCAAGGCTCAGTTCGCGACAGTCGCTGCTGCTGGGCAGCGTGCTGTGGCTGGGCGGTGAATTCGCCTTCGTGGTGTTCAACGAAGCGCAGCGCGCGCACCTGCTGGGCAACGCCAACCATGACCGGCTGGTGGCCATCGTCGGCCTGTCGATGGCGATCACGCCGCTGCTGATGATCGCGCTGCTCAGGCTGCTCGGCCAGGAAAAGGCCGCACCGCGCCAGGCCGCCGAGGCTGACAAGGTGGCACCGGACAACCGGCCGAAGGTGCTGATCGCCGGCATGGGCCGCTTCGGCCAGGTGATCGCGCGTCTGCTGACCGCGCAGAAGGTGCCGTTCGTGGCGCTGGAGGCGAACCCGGACACCGTGGCCGACCTGCGCCGCTTCGGCAACCAGCTGTACTACGGCGACCCGACCCGGCCCGAAATGCTGCGCGCGGCCGGTGGCGAGCACATCGATGTGTTCGTGATCACCGTGGATGACCCGGAGACCAACCTGCGCGCGGTGCGCATGGTGCGCCGGCTGTATCCGGATGCAACGGTGCTGGCCCGCGCGCGCAACCGCCAGCATGCGTGGCGGCTGATGGACATGTCGGCCGAGCCGTTCCGCGAAGTGTTCGGCACCAGCCTGGAAATGAGCGGGCGCGTGCTGACCGCGCTGGGCGTGGCCCCGAACGTGGCCGAACGCCATGTGCAGCGCTTCCGCGAACACGACGAGCAGTTGCTGCGCGACCAGTACCTGGTCTACGACGACGAGGCCGCGGTGATCCAGACCTCGCGCGATGCGCGCAACGACCTGATGCACCTGTTCGAGGCCGACGCGGAAAGCGACGACACGTAGGCGTGCCGACCAAGGTCGGCACCCACCCGATGGTTCGCGAACCCGGTCGTGCCGGCCGCTGGGATCAGCCGTTGTCGCGCAGGAACCGGGCCATCGAGGAAACACCCGGCACGCGCGGCTCGAACTCACCGGCCACGTCGATGAAGCCGCGCATCACCGCGATCTCGCGTGGGCTGCGGTTGAGGCTGTCGCGCACTTCCGGATCGGCACCGGCACGCAGCAGGCGCTGCACCAGCAGCGGCAAACCGTGCAGGGCGGCCAGGTGCAGCGGGCCGAAACCGCGCGGGTCACGCACGTCCAGGCTCACGTCCTCGTCCAGCAGGCGCTCCACCGCGGCCATCACCACCTGCTCGTCGCAGGCGGTACCCGGCTCGGCGCGTGCGCCCAGCAGCAGCAGCAACGGCGTAACCGAACCGGCAGCAGCCTGGTCCGGCTCGGCACCGGCCAGCAGCAGGGTGTCGAGCAGGGCCAGCAGGCGCGAGCGGTCACGGGCACTGAAGCCATACAGCGCGGCACAGTGCAGCGGACCCAGCTGCTGCGCGTCACCGGCGTGCACGTCGGCACCGGCGGTGAGCAGGCGCGCGACGATGTCCGGCAGGCCCAGCGCCGAGGCCAGCATCAGCACCGTCACTCCGCCCGGCAGGCGATGTTCCAGCTTGGCACCGGCATCGAGCAGGGCCGAGACGATGTCCACCTGGCGCATGCTGACCGCCGCCGACAACGGCGTGGCACCACTGGCCGCCGCGTGCTGCGGATCGGCGCCACGCGCCAGCAGCAGGTCGGTCACTGCCAGATGGCCGCCACCGGCCGCACGCAGCAGCGCGGTGCAGCCCTGTGCATCAACCGCGTCGACGGCGAATCCAAGATCGATCAGGCGGCGCACTGCATCGACGTCACCGGCCATCGCGGCGGCCGGCAGATCGGCCTCGCGCAGGGTGCGGCGTGGCAACGGCCACACCCGCCAGTCCAGCCAGTCGGCCAGGTCACGGCGACCAATCGACAGCGCCACGCCCAGCGGCGTCTGGCCATCGGCGGCGCGTGCTTCCGGCGAGGCGCCGTGCTGCACCAGCAGCTTCAATGCACCTTCGCGAGCCAGCGCGGTGGCCAGATGCAAGGCGGTCATGCCGTGGCTGTCGCGCGCTTCGCGATCGACGCCAGCCTTCAACAGAGCCTGCTGCAGGCGCAGCCAACCCAGGCGTACCGCCAGCGACAGCGGCGGATCGCCGGCCGGCGAGGCCGCAAACGGATCGGCACCACGTTCCAGCAATTCCAGCGCCAGCTGTTCCAGCCCTCGGGCGGCCTGGTCGTGCTGGGCGCAGGCGGCGAGGAAGCGCGCCAGGCCACCGCGCCCGGCCGGCGACAGGCCACGCTGCAGCATCACCTGCAGTGCAGGCACCGCATCGATGCCGCGCGACAGCAGCGCAAACATCGGCGTGTCGGCGCAGGCGTCACGCACATAGGGATCGGCGCCGTGGCCCAGCAGCCAGTCGACCGCACGCGGTTCCAGCGCCAGCTCCGGATCGAGCAGCAGGCCACCCAGTTCTTCCGGCTGGCACAGCCTGGCCAGCGCGGCCATGCCTTCGGTGTTGCCGAAACCCAGCGCTTCCCGCAGCAGGGTCAGCGGCGGACGGTCCGGCAGCAGGCCGCTGGCCATGGCCGCTTCGCCGCGCTCGGCCAGCCCATCACTGACGGCGGCCGGCAACGGATAGGACGGGTCCAGCAGGGCCACGATCGCCCAGCGGCCCGCTTCGGCGGCATAGTCCACCGCACGGCGGCCGACCGGATCGGCGGCATCGGCGGCGATGCCCAGCTCGACCAGGCGCTTGATCAGCAGCGGCGAGACATCCTCGGCCATCACCGCCAGCTGCACTGCGTTGCGGCCTTCGCCGTCCACTGCAACCAGGTCGGGTTTGTGCGGCAGCAGGTGCTCGATCACCGCAGCGCGACCGGCACGGGCCGCTTCCAGCCACGGCGTACGGCCCAGCGCATCGCGTGCTTCCAGGTTGGCGCCGGCACCGAGCAGCACGCCGATGATCTCGACGTGGCCCGCCAATGCGGCCTCGTGCAGCGCACTGCGGCGTTGGCGATCACGCGCGTCGGCGCGTGCCTTGTGCTTGAGCAGCAGCTGTACGCCGGCCGGATCGTCGTCTTCGGTGGCGGCGGCAGCCAGCAGCACCGGAGTGCCTTCGGCCGGCTCGCTGCGGGCACCGCGTTCGAGCAGGAAACGCGCCAGGCGCCAGTTGCCGACCTGGCAGGCTACCGCCAGCGGCGACCAGCCATCACTGTTCAGCGCATCGACTTCGGCCGCGGCATCGCGCAGCAGCGCCGCCACGCCCGGGTCGGAACTGCGCGCGGCATGGTGCAGCGGGGTGTTGCCGTCGCCGTCGGTGGCGCGCGAATCGGCGCCGTTGGCGAGCAGGGTCATCACCGCTTCGGGGCGACCATGCCAGCTGTCACGGGTCGCCGCCAGCAGCGGGGTCATGCCGCGGTGCGGCGCGTTCACGTCGACGCCGCGGGCGATCAGTTCGCGCAGCAGGCGAAGGTCGGGCAGCACCGCGGCCAGTACCGCCAGGCTGCGCTGGTCGCGCCAGTTCGGGTCCGGCAATGCATAGGGATCGGCACCGGCCTGCAGCAGCTGCAGGCCGCGGTCGATGCGGCCATGGCGGGCGGCTTCGTACAGGGCCGGGGTCAGTTCCTGCGGCGCCATCGCCTCCAGCGGCGCGGTCTCGGCCGCGGCGGCGAACATCGGTTCGTGTTCGTGGCTGGTCGCGTTCAACGCGCCGGTACGCAACGACACCAGCGGTGCGGGCGCCACCCGCTGCAGCAGCAGGTGCAGCAGCGGCGACAGCACCACCACCGCCAGCGCGGCCGGCCATCGTGCACTTTCCGGCAGCAGGCCCGGCCAGGCCGGCAGCACCACCAGTGCCGCCAGCGCGATCACCAGCGCGGCCACACCGAGGCCGCGCCAGGCGGTCAGGTCACGCCCTGCCAGCGCCTGCCAGTGCTGGGCCAGGCTGCCATCCAGGCGTTCGACATCGTTCCACAACGGCCAGGTACGCCAGGCCGCCAGCAGGCCGGCACTGACCAGCACGCTCAGGCCCAGCACCGCGGCCAGGCTGCCACTGTCACGCAACGCGGCCAGCGGCCAGGCCAGCAGCAGCGCCAACAGGACCGGTGCGGCCGCCCACAGCGCCAGCAGCGCCGGCAGATCCTGGCGAGCAACCACCTTCAACGGTAGCAGCGCGCGGCTGCGCCGCCACCACGACACGCCCAGCGCGAACGCAGGCTGCGCCAATGCGGCAAGCAGGGCGCCCGGGACGCCGCCCACGGCAGCGCCCAGCGCCAGCACGGCGCCAACAGTGAAGGCGATCGACAGCGCGCGCGGACGGGAGGGATCAGTCATAGTGCCGCGGCATCAGGCTGGCCACCGAAGGCGGCACCTGCAGGTAGAAGCCGCGTTCGCTCATTTCGCTGCGGACCTTGTCCGGGTCGGCCTGCGCCAGGCGGCGCTGGGCATCCAGGGCGACGTCCAGCACGAAAGTGAGCGTCCCCAGCGATTTGAGCAGCGGCGCAGGCAGCGCGCTGAAATCTTCGCGTCGGGGAACGTAGACGTAGGTGTCCGGCTTGAGTTGGCTTTTATAGACGTAGGCGTGCATGTCCGCGGGACAATAACCCGGGAAGAGCCATGATTGTGTCGGAAAGCCGACACCGGGGAAAGCCGTCAGCCGACGATGGCGGCGTGATCGACGGTGTTTCCCCGACGAGGTTCAGCAATGTGGCGACGGCGTTCAGCCTTGGCCCGGTGCTCAGTGATAGCCGGCGTCGGCGTGCACCTTGCCGCGGAACACCCGGTAGGACCACGCCGTATAGCCGAGGATGACCGGCAGCAGGATCACCAGCCCGACAAGGGTGAAGCCCAGCGATGATGCCGGCGCAGCGGCCTGCCACAGGGTCATCGATGGCGGCAGCAGGTACGGCCACATGCCCAGCACCAGGCCGAGGAAGCCGAGCACGAACAGGGCAAGGCTGAGCAGGAACGGCGGCAGGTCACGGCGCGGATGGGTGGCGCTGCGCCACAACGCGGCCGCCACCGCCAGGGTCAGCAGCGGTACCGGCGACAGCCACCAGAAGTTGCCATCGCTGAACCAGCGGTCCATCAGGCGCGACTGCAGGAACGGCAGCCAGCTGCTGACCAGGCCCATCGCTGCGATCACCGCCACCACCAGCGGCCGGGTCATCTGCCGCGCCAGCGCCTGTACCCGGCCTTCGGTCTTCAGGATCAGCCAGGTACTGCCCAACAGCGCGTAGCCGGCCACCAGCGCGGCGCCGGTCAACATCGCGAACGGACTGAACCAGGCGAACGGGCCGCCGTGATAGACGCCGTCCTGCAGGGGCAGGCCCTGCACCAGCGTGCCCAGGATCACGCCTTGGGCGAAGGTGGCCAGCAGCGAGCCCAGCGCGAACGCCACGCTCCACAACCGGCGTGAGCGGTGCGCCTTGAAGCGGAACTCGAAGGCCACGCCACGGAACACCAGCGCCACCACCAGCAGCAGCACCGGCAGGTACAGCGCCGACAGCAGCACCGCGTACGCCTTCGGGAACGCCGCCAGCAGGCCGGCGCCACCCAGCACCAGCCAGGTCTCGTTGCCGTCCCAGATCGGTGCGGCGGTGTTCATCATCAGGTCCAGCTGTTCCTCGTCTTCGGCGAACGGCGCAAGGATGCCGATGCCGAGCACGAAGCCATCCAGCACCACATACATCAGTACACCGAAACCGATCACCGCGAACCACGCCACCGGCAGCCAGGTCATCAGGTCCATGTCAGCGATCCTCCAGCGGTTCGTCGGCTGCCGACAGCGGGCGCGCCGGGGTATGGCTGCCGTGGTCCAGCGACGGCCCCTCGGCATACGGCTGCGGCCCATGGCGCAGGATCTTCACCAGGTACCAGATGCCCCAGCCGAACACGAAGGCATAGCCGACCACGTAGACACCCAGCGACAGCGCGGTCATCCACGCACTCTGCGGGCCCACTGCGTCGGCGGTGCGCAGCACGCCATACACCACCCACGGCTGGCGCCCCATTTCGGTGACGAACCAGCCGGACAGCAGTGCGATGAAGCCACTCGGCAACATCCAGTTCCAGCCGCGCAGCAGCCAGGGTGAATCCAGCAGCTTCCGGCGCCACAGCTGGAATGCCGAGACCCAGGCCAGCAGCAGCATCAGCGTGCCCAGCCCGACCATGATGCGGAAGGCGAAGAACACCGGCGTCACCGGCGGCCGTTCGCTGGCCGGCACCGACGTGAGCGGATCGAAGCTGCCGTCCAGCGAATGGGTGAGGATCACGCTGCCCAGCTTCGGGATCGCCACTTCGAAATCGTTGCGCTCTTCCTTTTCGTTGGGCAGCGCGAACACCACCAGCGGCACGCCCTCGCCTTCCTTGGTTTCATGCCAGTGCGCTTCCATCGCCGCGATCTTCATCGGCTGATGCTTGAGCGTGTTCAGGCCATGCATGTCGCCGACGAAGATCTGCACTGGCACCGTCAGCGCCGCGAACGCTACCGCCGCGACCAGCATGCGCCGGCCGGCTTCCACGTGCGTGCCCTTGCGCAGGTACCACGCGCCGACGCCACCGATCACGAAACAGGTGGTGATGAACGAACCCAGCGCCATGTGCGCCAGGCGGTACGGGAACGAGGGGTTGAACACCACCTGCCACCAGTCCACAGGGTGCACGATGCCGTTGACCATCTCGTAGCCGGCCGGCGTATGCAGCCAGCTGTTGGACGACAGGATCCAGAACGTGGAGAACAGCGTGCCCAGCGCGACCATGCAGGTGGACAGGAAATGCAGGCGCGGAGACACCCGCCCCCAGCCGAACATCATCACGCCGAGGAAGCTGGCTTCCAGGAAGAACGCGGTCAGCACTTCATAGGTCAGCAGCGGGCCGATGACCGTGCCAGCCACTTCGCTCAGCCGCGGCCAGTTGGTACCGAACTGGAAGGCCATGACGATGCCGCTGACCACGCCCATGCCGAACGACACGGCGAAGATCTTCTGCCAGAAGAAGTACAGCTCGCGCCACACGGGCAGTTTCGTGCGCAGCCAGCGCCATTCAATGAAGGCCAGCCAGCTGGCCGTGCCGATGGTGAAGGCCGGGAACAGCACGTGGAAACTGATGACGAATCCGAACTGGATCCGGGACAACAACAACGCGTCCAAGGGACGCCTCCTGCCTGCGACCGGTGGGATACCGGACCACTTTAGGAGGATTTGGTTAAGCCGGGATGCGACCGGGTGACGCGCTGCTTCACTTTGTCGCAGGGGTCAACCGCTCTGGTAGCTGCCAACCTTGGTTGGCACACAGGCCCAAACGCCGACCAAAGTCGGCATCTACCAGGCCCACCGCCCGGAGGGCGCCTCAGTTCCAGAAATACCAGGCCGCGGCAGCCAGCAGCGCGCCGAACAACAGCACCTGCACCACCACGTACAGCACACCGCTGTCGCGCGTTTCCGCCTGCAGCCGCTGCTGCAGCGCCTCGCTCACATCAGGCACGGCGTGCCGTTGTTCCTGTTCACGCAACGCCTGTGCCAGCGCGCGCTCGTCCGCATCGCGAGGGTCAGTCGATTGGCTCACAGCAGTTCTCCGGGGGTGGCGCGTCGCGTCAACTCCTGCTTCAGGACCTGCCGCGCGCGGTACAGGTGGCTCTTGATGGTACCGCGCGCCAGCCCGGTGACCTGCTCGATCTCGGCCAGATCGAAGTCCTCCAGATAATGCAGGCCTACAATCAGTCGTTGCGGCGCACTCAATCGCTCCAGTGCCGCGCCCAGCTGGCGCCCGGCCTGCACCGCCTCGCTCAACTCGGCCGGCCCGGGGCCTTCATCGCCGATGCCCAGTTCCTCAGGCACCTCCACCGCCACCATCCATTGCGCCTCCAGCCGCCGCCGGCGCAGGTGCTGCAATGCAGTGGTGTAGGCCACCCGCGAGACCCAGGTGCGTAGCGAGGATTCAAAGCGGAACCGGTGCAGCTGGCGGAACACCGCCAGGAAGGTCTCCTGCAGCAGGTCGGCCACCTGGTCGCGGTCGCCGACCATGCGCCCGATCACGTGCGCGCAGGTGCGTTGATGGGTCTCCACCAGGTGCGCGAAGGCCGCCTGCGAGCCATCGATGATCGCCCGCACCAGGGCCTGATCCGCATCCAGTGGCTCGGCAGGTGCTGCGATCGCCACCATGTTCTGGCGGCGACGGCCCCGCAGTGCCGACAATGCTTCGCCGAGCAGGCTCATCTACGGGGCGCCCCCTGTGCCCGTGGCATGGGCCAGCTCAGCCCCTGCGCGCCGCAGGACGGGTGAAGTGCCAGGCCAGCAGCTGGCCGAGGCCGGCGCTGCCAACCAGCGCGGCGGCGGCACCGAAGGTCAGGTCACGGGCACCGATGGCTTCCAGCAGGGCCATCGCCAGCGCCAGGCAGACCAGGCTGATGCCCCAGCGCAGCGCGCCCTGGCGGCGGCGCTCCTCTTCCAGCACGGCCAGCGAGCGGATCACCTCCTCCGGCACGTGTGGGGCCACCAGCTTGCTGCGGGCGCGGGCATCGGCAATGGCGTGGATCGCATAGGCGATGCAGATGAAGAGGGTGATCGGGATCAGTTCCTGCATGGTCGGACTCCTGTTCGGTGGATGATGCGGGTTCAGGACAATGGATGCGCGAGCCCGGCAACCGGTTGCAGCAGTTTGCCGATTCCGCTGCCATGACCTGTGGCCCCTGCCCGCGGCCGGGGCGGCTGCTACCCTTGCCCGGTTTCCTCTTCCGGTGCCGTCCGCCCATGTCCCGAGTGCTGCCCCTGTCCCTCCTGCTGTCGGCCGTGCTGGCCGCACCGGCCGCGCATGCCGCGCCGACGCCGATCACCATCGAACAGGCCATGGCCGACCCGGACTGGATCGGGCCGCCGGTCGAGAAGGCCTGGTGGTCGTGGAACAGCCAGCAGGTGGAGTACCAGCTCAAGCGCAACGGCAGCCCGGTGCGCGACACCTTCCGCCAGCCGGTGGCCGGTGGCGTGGCCGCACAGGTGGCCGATGACCAGCGCGGCACCCTGGACGTGGCCGAGCCGGTCTACGACCGCAGCCGCAGCCGCAGTGCGTTCGTCCGCAATGGCGACGTGTTCGTGCGCGACCTGCGCAGCGGCGCGCTGACCCAGCTGACCCGCAGCAACGAGCGCGCAGGCAACGTGAACTTCGCGGCCGACAACGGCGTGATCTGGCGCGTCGGCCAGAACTGGTTCCATTGGACTGCCGCCAGCGGCGTGCAGCAGGTGGCCAGCCTGAAGGCCGAGAAGGACCCGCGTACGCCGCCGAAGGCCGACGTGCTGCGCGACCAGCAGCTGCGTACGCTGGAAACCCTGCGTCGCGACCGCGACCAGCGCGAGGCGCTGAAGGACCAGGACCAGCGCTGGCGCCAGGCCGACCCGACCCGCGCGCCCGGCCCGGTGTACCTGGGCACCGATGTGGAGATTGCCGACAGCGTGCTGTCGCCGGACCTGGGCCACCTGATCGTGGTGACCAAGCCGAAGGACTTCGATGACGGTCGCGGCGGCAAGATGCCGCTGTACGTGACCGAATCAGGCTACGAGGAAACCGAGGACACCCGCACCCGCGTTGGCCGCAACGGCTTCGAGCCGCACACCCTGTGGTACGTCGACGTGCGCACCGGCAAGGCCGAGAAGCTCTCGCTGTCGGGCCTGCCGGGCATCGGCACCGATCCGCTGGCCGAACTGCGCCGCAAGGCCGGCAAGGACGCACTGAAGGGCGAACGCAGCCTGCAGGTGATGAGTGATTTCATGGGCGGTGGCATCCGCTGGAGCGCCGACGGCCAGCAGGCTGCAGTAATGCTGCGTGCCAACGACAACAAGGACCGCTGGATCATCAGCGTCAACGCCGCCGACGGCCGCGTGCAGAACCGCCACCGCCTCACCGACAACGCCTGGATCAACTGGGGCTTCAACGATTTCGGCTGGATGGCCGATGGCCGCACGCTGTGGCTGCTGTCCGAGGAATCGGGCTTCTCGCACCTGTACACCCAGGCCGGCAGCGCCAAGCCGCAGGCACTGACCAGCGGCAAGTGGGAAACCTCGGCGCCGGTACCGTCGGCCGATGGCAAGGGCTTCTACTTCCTGTGCAACCAGCAGGCCCCGCATGACTATGAAGTCTGCGCGGTCGACACCGGCAGCCGCCAGGTGCGCGAGCTGACCAGCCTCAACGGCGTGGAGGACTTCTCGCTGTCGCCGGATGGCCAGCAGCTGCTGGTGCGCTACTCCGGCGCCTACCTGCCGCCGCAGCTGGCGGTGCTGCCCATTGCCGGTGGCCAGGCGCGCGTGCTGACCGATACCCGCACCGCCGGCTACAAGGCGCGCCAGTGGGTCCAGCCGAAGCTGGTGGCGGTGCCGTCCAAGCATGGCGCCGGCGTGGTCTGGGCCAAGTACTACGAACCGGAAAACAAGGAGCCGGGCCGCAAGTACCCGATCGTGATGTTCGTGCACGGCGCCGGCTACCTGCAGAACGTGCACCAGCGCTACCCGGCCTACTTCCGCGAGCAGATGTTCCACAACCTGCTGGTGCAGAAGGGCTACATCGTGCTGGACATGGATTACCGCGGCAGCGAGGGCTACGGCCGCGACTGGCGTACGGCGATCTACCGCAACATGGGCCACCCGGAACTGGAAGACTACAAGGACGGCCTGGACTGGCTGGTCGATACCCAGCAGGGTGACCGCGACCACGCCGGCATCTACGGCGGTTCCTACGGCGGCTTCATGACCTTCATGGCGCTGTTCCGCTCGCCGGGCACCTTCAAGGCCGGCGCCGCGCTGCGTCCGGTGGTCGACTGGCACCAGTACAACCACGGCTACACCAGCAACATCCTCAACACCCCGGACATCGATCCGGAGGCGTACCGCGTGTCCTCGCCCATCGAGTACGCGCAGAACCTGCAGGACAACCTGCTGATCGCCCACGGCATGATGGATGACAACGTGTTCTTCCAGGACTCGGTGAACCTCACCCAGCGCCTGATCGAACTGCACAAGGACAACTGGTCGATCGCGCCGTACCCGCTGGAACGCCACGGCTATGTCCGTGCCGATTCCTGGCTGGACCAGTACAAGCGCATCCTCAAGCTGTTCGAGCAGAACCTGAAGTGAGCACTGCCGCGGCCACGATAGAGATCGTGGCCGCGGTCATCCTGGATGACCGTGGCCGGGCGCTGGTGGTGCGCAAGCACGGCGCCCACCGCTTCATCCAGCCGGGCGGCAAACCCGAACCCGGCGAAGCGCCGCTGCAGGCGCTGGCCTGCGAGCTGGACGAGGAACTGGGCGTGCAGCTGCGCGCCGATGCCGCCCTCCCGCTGGGCGCCTTTGAAGACTGGGCGGTGAACGAGCCCGGCCATCGCGTGCAGGCACAGGCGTGGTGGGTGCAGGTGGACGGTACCCCGCAGGCGCGCGCCGAGATTGCCGAACTGGCCTGGGTGCCGCTGCAGCCGCCACACGGCCTGCCCTTGGCACCGCTGAGCGAACACCATATCCTGCCGGCCGTCGCCACCCGGGTGACGGCCCGCTGACCGCGCGGGTGCCGATTGCAAGGACACCGGATGTCAGTGCCGCTCCCGCCGCCCTCGTTGCAGCCTTCGCCCTACCACGCGTGGATCCGGCCACTGGTCCAGGCGTCCTTCTGGTTATCCGCACTGCTGGCCGGCTATTTCGTGCTGCAGGGGCTGCTGGTGTGGCCGCTGCACGACGTTCCACTCTGGCAGCTGCTGGCGGGTGAAGCACAGCATCGGCAGATGCACAGCCTGACCTGGCTGCTGGCGCACCCGGTGGGTGCCTCGATGATCGCTGCATTGCTCTGCCTGGTCTCGGCCGTGGCCAGCTGGGGGCTGCTGCGCGAACGCTACTGGGGCCTATGGAGCTTCGTGGTGATGCTGCTGTTGAGCGCGCTGGCCAATTTCGCGATCACCTGGTGGTGGGACGTGTTCATGCGCGACATGATCGTGCTGCTCGCCGACGGGCCGGAGATGCAGCAGTCGCTGCAGCCGCGTCGCTGGATGATGACCTTCACCCTGCTCGGCACTTCAGTGCTGTTCCTGGGCCTGCAGGGTTGGCTGGCCTGGCGCTTGTTGCGGCCCGATATCCGCTCGCGCTTCCGCTGAGCCCCATCCCCTTCTCGCACGACAAGGACCGTCGCATGCGCTTGCTGGCTCTTTTCCCTGCCCTGCTGCTGTTCACCGCGCTGCCTGCCAGCGCCGATGCCCTGCGCTGCGGCGAGTATCGCAGCCTCGATGACGGCATGGCACTGGTGTTCACCAGCCCCAGCAGCGGCTACCGCCACAACGGCATCGATGAGCCGGAGCCGCTGTGGGTCGATCGCAGTGCGGCACAGGCCCGCCTGGTCATGCTCGACGATGGCGTGGCGGAGCCAATCCGGATCAGCGCCGATGGGCAGCGCATCGAGGACAGCGTGTCGGTGGTCTACACCCTGCGCCAGTCCCGGGCCTGCGCCGCCGAACCCAGCGCGGTGGCCGGCAGCTGCCGCGCTGCTGGCAGCTACTGCATGGTGCAGCTGCCAACGGCCTCGCCCGGCCAGGCCCGGCGCGCCTGCGACGAGGGCGTGGGTGCGGGTTGCTCGGCGCTGCTGCGGCTGATGCGTGAGGGCGGTGCGGCGGATGCTGCCGATGACGCCGGCCCGGCCTTCTTCGAGCGCCCGCCGCCGTGCCGCGAACACACCGCCGGGCACGATCGGCAGGCCTGCGAAGCCATGACCGACGATGCACTGGCCACCGCCATGCGGCGGGTGGACCAACGGCTGGCACAGGAAGACGAAGACACGCTGGATTCGCCGCTTCCGGTCGCTGCGCGTGATCGCCTGCAGCAGTTGTGCCTGCAGCACCGGGGTGGCCGCTTCTGCGTTGAAGTAGCCGCGCAGCAGCTGACCGCGCTGCAGCCCGCATTGGCGGTGCAGGCCCTGCAGGTCACCTGCGATGGCGGCCGCGTCAGTGCCTGCGAACGTACCGCGCCGCTGCGTGAACTCGGTACCGATCTGCGCCTGGTGCCGCTGCAGCGGGTGCCGTGTGGCCGCTACCAGGCCGACGGTGGCCAGTTCGACAGTTTCGACTTCAGTGATGGCATGCAGGCCCGGCTGCACGAAGGTGCCGTCCAGCTGCAGCAGCACGGCGAAACCTTCGTGCTGCGCCAGCTGGGCAATGGCGACCTGCTCGGCATGGACATTCAGACCGCCTACGAGCGTTACCGGCCAGTGACCGACGCGGGCCGGTGCCGCCCACCACGGCGCTGACCGCCGTGCATCGCACGGCCCGGCCGGGCCCTGCGGTAAAGTACGCGCCATGAACGAATTCGAGCGCGTGCGCGCCTACCTCACCGACCTGCAGGACCGCATCTGCGCGGCGATCGAGGCCGTCGATGGCCAGGCCCGCTTCCAGGAAGACCTGTGGCAGCGGGCCGAGGGCGGCGGCGGGCGTACCCGCGTGCTGCGCGATGGTGCAGTGTTCGAACAGGCCGGCATCGGCTTCTCCGACGTGGCTGGCAGCCGCCTGCCGCCGTCGGCCTCGGCCAACCGACCGGAACTGGCCGGCGCCTCGTGGCGCGCCACCGGCGTGTCGCTGGTGTTCCACCCGCTCAATCCCTACGTGCCGACCACCCACGCCAACGTGCGCTTTTTCCAGGCGCAGCGCGACGGCGAAGTGGTGGCCAGCTGGTTCGGCGGCGGCTTCGACCTGACCCCCTTCTATCCGTTCGACGAGGACGTGCAGCACTGGCACCGGGTCGCACGCGATCTGTGTGCGCCATTCGGTGAGGAACGTTACGCCGAGCACAAGCGTTGGTGCGATGAGTACTTCTTCCTGCGCCACCGCAACGAAACACGCGGCGTCGGCGGCCTGTTCTTCGATGACCTGCATGGCGATTTCGAGCGCGATTTCGACTATCTGCGCGCGGTCGGCGATGGCTTCCTGGAGGCGTACCTGCCGATCGTGCAGCAGCGCAAGGACACGCCCCATGGCGAGCGCGAACGCGAGTTCCAGCTGTACCGCCGTGGCCGCTACGTGGAATTCAACCTGGTCTACGACCGCGGTACGCTGTTCGGCCTGCAGAGCGGTGGCCGCAGCGAAAGCATCCTGATGAGCCTGCCGCCGCGGGTGCGCTGGGAATACGGCTTCAACCCGGACGCCGGCAGTGCCGAGGCACGCCTGGCGGATTACCTGGTGCCGCGCGACTGGCTCTGATCTTCCGGCACCACGCCTGACGCTTGGTGCCATCCCCACGCCTGCGGTGCGTCGTGCACCGGACAGGTCGTCTTTTTTCCTCAAGGATGATGTCATGCCCGCGTCTGTTTCCCTTCGTCCCCGCGCTGCGGGTTGGCGCTCCCTGCTGCTGCTCGTGCTGGCCTCGGCCAGCCTGCCGGCCGCCGCGCAATCGATGGCCTGCGGCACCTACAAGGACAGCAGCGGCAACACCACGCTGACCCTTGAAAGCGAGGGCCACGGCTTCCTGTCAGGTCCCTACCAGGCCACCGAGGAACTGCGCATCGCCCGCCAGGACGACGTGCTCGGCACCGGCAACCTGTCCACGGGCCGCCTGGAGAACTGGTACTTCTCCGACAACGAACGCACCCTCAGCACGCCCTACCGCGAGTTCACCCGTGAGCGCTCCGCCGCATGCAAGGTGATGCCAGAGCCCATCCAAGACGGCTGCGTGATGAATACCTCCGAGTGCCTGGAAGCGCTGCCGGAGGCCGCACCGCAGAAGCTGCATGCCTGGTGCGCCGAGGGCGTGGGCGCCGCCTGCATGCGCCTGCTGGAAACCTACCACCAGCAGGCCAAGGACGCTTCGCCAAGCACGGCGGAGCCGCCGATGCCCGAGATCTGCAAGGAGGAGTCACCGTCGTTCGACGCCGAGGGCTGCACGGCGGTGGCCAGGCAGGTCGCCTCGGAAATGATGGGCAAGGCCCTGCTCGGCCTGCAGCATTCGGTGGATGCGCCGCTGCCGCCGGCACAGCTGGATGAACTGATCGCCTTGTGCCGCGTACAGCAGGGCGAAACGTTCTGCGCCGACACCGCCGAGACCTTGTGGAGCAGTGGCCGCCTGCAGCAGGCCCGCGAGGCGCTGCAACTGTCGTGTGCGCAGCGCGCGGATGCCCCGGCCTGCGGGCCGGCCAAGGATCTCGGCGTGCTGGCCAGCGCTCCCGGCACGGCGCTGGCACCGGTCACGGCCAGCGCGCTGCCCTGCGGCAGCTTTGAAGCCGAACGCAGCGTGCTGTCGCAGCTGCGCTTCCTCCAGGATGGCGTGGTCGAAGCCGGGGGCCGCGAGCAGCCACTGCGCGCCAGCCTGCGCGACGGCCGCATCCTCATCCATCGCGAACTCGGCAGCGACTTCGTGCTGCAGCTGCTGCAGAACGGCAACCTGGCCGGTATCGACGGTGGCAACCGCTTCGCCTACTACGAGCGCAAGCCTGCGGCGAGCAACGACCGCTGCACGCCATGACCGGGGCTGGGTAGCACCGGTCCCCCGCCCGGCTGATGCACCGTGCAGCCGGGCCCAGGCTCGGCGCTACCAGGTCAGGTGCTCTTCCTGGGGATGATGGTGATGTGCCCGTTGATCTCCAGCAGGGCCAGCTCGACATCCTCCACGCCCAGGCAGCCCTGCTGGCGCATGGCAGCCTCGAAATCAGCGCGGGTGACCTGTTCGCGACGCAGCACGGTGTCGAACAGGCGCCCATCGCGCGCGATCACCACCGGCTCTCCCTCCACCAGGCGCTCGATCCGCCGGTTGCGGGTACTGACCCAGCCCACCCCGTAGTTGAGCAGGATCAGGGTCGCCGCCAGCAGCAGGCCGCCGCCCAGCGAGGTGTCGGTGCCCAGCAGGGCGTTCTGTACGGCATTGCCCAGCAGCACGATCAGCAGCACGTCGAACGGCGTGATCTGCCCCAGCGCGCGCTTGCCGCTGAGCCGGACCATGCCCAGCACCACGACGTAGACCACCACCGCGCGCAGGATGAACTCCCACCACGGCATCGCCAGTGCGAACAGATCGGGCATCGTTTTCCCCTGCGGAGCGGTGGCCCAGCGTGGCGCAGACCAGGGAATCTGGCAACGGCACAAATAAAAAGCCCCGCTGACCAGGGGGAGGTCAACGGGGCCGGGGAACGGGCACTTGGGGAGGAGTCCCCGTTCCGAGATCTGCTCCAGGGGATGGGAGAGATCCACAACAGGCATTGCGCCTGTCGAGAGTTATAGAAGCACTCCGAACACTAACGGTTCGTGAAGGGGCCCAATTTAATGAACTTCAATCGGGGGAACATTCATGATCGAGTCAGAAACCTCCGACTGATGAACAAATTCACGTCGTTTTCGGCCTGAAACGGGGTCAGTGCGCTTCGTCCCAGTTGCTGCCGATGCCGGTATCGACCACCAGCGGCACCCGCAGTTTGGCCGCTTGCGACATGCGTTCCACCACCTGCAAACGCAAGTCTTCGACGAAACTACTTTCGGTTTCGAACACCAGTTCATCGTGCACCTGCAGGATCATCCGTGCCGGTGCGCCGCTGTCACGCAGCCACTGGTCCACGTCCACCATCGCACGCTTGATGATGTCGGCGGCGGTGCCCTGCATCGGCGCGTTGATCGCCGCGCGTTCAGCACCCGCGCGCAGGCCCTGGTTGCGGGCATGAATGTCGTTCAGGTACAGGCGGCGGCCGAACAGGGTTTCCACGTAGCCCTGGTCGCGGGCCTGCTGGCGCATCCGCTCCATGAAGTCGCGCACGCCCGGGTAGCGGCTGAAGTACAGCGCCACGTAGTCCTGCGCCTGGCCACGGTCGATGCCCAGGTTGCGGGCCAGGCCGAACGCGCTCATGCCGTACATCAGGCCGAAGTTGATCGCCTTGGCGGCCCGGCGCTCGTTCGGGGTCACTTCCTCCAGCGTGCGCCCGAACACCTCGGCGGCGGTGGCACGGTGCACGTCGGCGCCCTGTTCGAAGGCGCGCACCAGGCCCGGGTCCTCGGACAGGTGGGCCATGATCCGCAGCTCGATCTGCGAATAGTCGGCCGCCAGCAGCTGGAAGCCCTCCGGCGCGATGAACGCGCGGCGGATGCGGCGGCCGTCCTCGGTGCGGATCGGGATGTTCTGCAGGTTCGGGTCCGACGAGGACAGGCGGCCGGTGGCGGCACCGGACTGGTGGTAGCTGGTGTGCACGCGGCCGGTGTCCGGGTTGACCATCTCCGGCAGCTTGTCGGTGTAGGTGCTGCGCAGCTTGGCCAGGCCGCGGTACTCCAGGATCACCCGCGGCAGCTCGTGCTGCTCGGCAATCGCCTCCAGCGCCTCTTCATTGGTGCTGGGCTGGCCCTTGGGGGTCTTCACCACCGCGGGCAGCTTCAGCTCATCGAACAGCACCGCCTGCAGCTGCTTGGGCGAATCCAGGTTGAAGCTGCGCCCGGCCAGCTCGGTGGCCTTCTGCTGCGCGGCCAGCATGCGCGAGGACAGGTCCTGGCTCTGCCGGCGCAGTTCGTCGGTGTCGATCCGCACGCCATTGGCTTCGATGCTGGCCAGCACCGGCACCAGCGGCATCTCGATGTCGCGGTACACGCTGTCCAGCGCCGGTTCGGCCAGCAGCTGCGGCTGCAGCGCATGGTGCAGGCGCAGGGTGATGTCGGCGTCCTCGGCCGCGTAGCGGCTGGCTTCGTCGATGCCCACCTGCGAGAACGGAATCTGCTTGGCGCCCTTGCCGGCCACGTCCTCGAACTTGATGGTGCTGTAGCCCAGGTAGCGCAGGGCCAGCGAGTCCATGTCGTGGCGAGTGGCGGTGGAATTGAGCACGAAGCTCTCGAGCATGGTGTCGTCGTGGTAGCCCTGCACGTCCACGCCGTGGCGGCGCAGCACATGCAGGTCGTACTTGCCGTGCTGGCCCAGCTTCTTCTTCGCCGGGTCCTGCAGCACCGGGCGCAGCGCGTCCAGCACCTGCTGCATCGGCAGCTGGGCCGGCGCACCCGGGTAATCGTGGCCGACCGGAATGTAGGCGGCCCTGCCCGGCTCGACGGCCAGGCTGACGCCGACCAGGCGCGCACGCATCGCGTCCAGCGCATCGGTCTCGGTATCGAAGCTGATCAGGTCGGCCTGCTGCAGGCGCTCGACCCAGGCCTGCAGCTGCTCGGTGGTCAGCACCGTCTCATATTCACCGGGCGCGGCCAGCGCCGGGTCCAGCGTGCCGGCGGCCGGCGCTTCGGCGCTGCCACGGGCGAAGCCGGCCGCGGTACCGCGCAGGCTCGGGGTGGCCTCACTGGCAGCAGTGGGCGCCGGCAGCGGTGCTCCCAGTTCCTTCAGCGCCTGGGTGAAGCCGTAGCGCGTATACAGCTCGGTCAGCTCCGGCACGTCCTGCTCGCGCAGGGCCAGCGTGGTCGGGCTGGCATCCAGCGCCACGTCGGTGCGGATGGTCACCAGCTCGCGGTTCAGCGGCAGCCGCTCCAGCGCGGCGCGCAGGTTCTCGCCGATCTTGCCCTTCATGGTCGGCGCGGCCGCCATCACCCCGTCCAGGTGCTGGTACTCGGCCAGCCACTTGGCAGCGGTCTTCGGCCCGCACTTCTCCACGCCCGGCACGTTGTCGACGGTGTCACCCATCAGTGCCAGCAGGTCGATGATCTGGTCGGCACGCACGCCGAACTTGTCCATCACTGCCGCGTCCGAATCCATGCGGCTGCCGGTCATGGTATTGACCAGCTCGATGCCCGGACGCACCAGCTGGGCGAAGTCCTTGTCGCCGGTGGAAATGGTCACCTTCAGGTCCTGCGCCAGGCCCTGCAGGGCCAGCGTGCCGATCACATCGTCGGCTTCCACGCCGGGGATGCGCAGGATGCTGATGCCCAGCGCCTCGACGATGCGGCACATCGGTTCGACCTGGCTGCGCAGCTCGTCGGGCATCGGCGGCCGGTTGGCCTTGTACTGGTCGTACAGGTCGTCACGGAAGGTCTTGCCGGGCGCATCGACCACGAACGCGACGTAGGCCGGGCGTTCCTTCAGCGTCGAGCGCAGCATGTTGACCACGCCGAACAGCGCGCCGGTGGGTTCACCCTGTGCATTGGACAGGGGCGGCAGCGCGTGGAACGCGCGGTACAGGTAACTGGACCCGTCGATCAGGACTAATCTGCTCATGCGCCGATTCTACGCGCCCGTGCCTGCACCGCGACGACACGGCACGCACCCGGCGATGGGGCATAATCAGGGCTCTATCCAGGCAAAGGCCCCCGCCGATGAAGACCCTGATGCTGGCTTCCGTGCTCCTGCTCGCTGGCTGCGCCAGCATGGGCGGTGCAGGTGCTCCCCCGGTGGACGTCAAGGGCGCCGATGTCTCCAAGCGCACCATGGACAACGGTGACACCATCGAGGAATACCGCGTGTCCGGCCAGCTGCGCATGGTCAAGGTGACCCCGTCGCGCGGCGCGCCGTACTACATGTACGACAAGAACGGCGACGGCCGTTTCGACAACGACAAGGACGGCGTGTCGCCGGTGTACTGGAAGCTGTACAGCTGGTGATGTGACCGGGGGTCGGATCCCTTTCCACAGGAACGGGCTCCGACCCCATCAAGGCGATCGGCACGGCCCATCCACGCATGGCGTGGATACACCGACGCCCACCACCCCACAAAAAAGACAACGCCGGCGCGCATCCTGCGGCCGGCGTCGGGTCCCCTCCCCGGGAACGCGTGAATCAGCGGGTGTGGATCAGCGGATGACCAGCACCGGCAGCGTGCTGCGTGCCAGCACTTCGGCGGTCTGGCTGCCCAGCAGCACGCGGGTGACGCCGCGGCGGCCATGCGAGGTCATCACGATCAGGTCGCTGTTGCGCTCGCCCGCCGTCTCGATGATGCCGTCGGCCGCGTAGCGGTCCAGCACATGCACCGGGTTGGCGGTAATGCCCTGCTCGGCGGCCTTGGCCAGCGCCGGCTGCAGCACCTTCTGTGCGCCTTCCTCGCGGTCGGCCTTGTACTCGGGGCTGTTCATGTAGCCCACGCTCCAGCCCATGGCGTCGTACATGCCGACGGCCCACGGCTCGGAAACGGTCACGATATCGACCTCGGCATTGAGGTCCTTGGCCAGCTCCAGGCCCTTGGCCAGGCCCTTGTCGGCCAGCTCGGACCCGTCGGTGGCAATCAGGATGCGCTTGTACATGGTGGGGCTCCGTAGCGATCTGCCAGATGGGAACAACACCATTGCACACCGGATGTGCAGGCCGCGCCTTGAGCAGGATCAATCCGGCGCCGCGCAGCGGCGTGTGCGCATCGCCCGCTTGCACGCGCCGGTCAGTGCGGCGCATGCTCGGCGGGCGGCGCACTGCCGCGCCCAAGGACGACCGACATGCAGGACAACAAACCGCCCGCCTGGAGTTCCCAGACATCCATCCTGGTCGCCGCGATCATCGCCTTGGCGGTGCTGTTCGGCGGCTACCAGATCGGCAAGGACATGGCGCTGCGCGACAATGCGCGGCAGGCGGCCGGCCGGTAACCCGCCTGGCTCAGGCGATCTGCACCACGCGTGCGTTCTGGCACAGCGGGTAGCTGGCCACGAATTCCGCGATCGCATCACGCATCGCTTCGAACGATTCGCCGTACATGTACAGCGCGGTCTCGGTCGGGCCCTGCCACCAGCTGCAGATCTCACCGAGGCCGTCGATGTTCTCCGACAGCTGTTCGAACACGTGGTTGGAATCGCACTGCTCGTAGACTTCGTCCGGCAGGGTGAGGCCGTCCAGGTAGATGCCCAGGCCTTCGGTCACGCCGAAGCTGCGGTCGGCCTCGCCCGCACCCTGCAGCTGCGAGCCCTTCGGTGCACCCAGCTGCTCCAGCAGATCGATCAGCTTCGGCACGCCGCTCGCATCGATCAGCGCCACTTCGATATCGCCGTACTCGACCTCGCCCAGGTCGGACATCGCGGTCCCGCCGCCGGTCAGCTCGCCCACCTGGGCCGCCTGCAGCAGCGCATCGAGCGGATCCTCGAACAGTTCATGGCGGTGCTCCGGCTGCAGCCGGGCGTTCAACTTCACGGTGACGTGCAGCGTGGGTTCGGTCATCGGGGCGTTCCTGGAAGATGTCAGGCCCCATTGTAGAGTCGAAGGTAGCGGCAGGAGCCGCTGCCAACGTCGCTTGCGACGGCCCGAAGGGTGCCGGTCAGGACGACCGGCATAGCTTGCTCGACTGCTCTTTCCCCACCAGAAGCAGCCGAGCATGGCTCGGCTCTACAGAAGAAGCAGGACGGTGATCAGATCACCGTCAGGTTGGCATACGCCATCACCAGCCACTTGCTGCCGGCGTCGGCGAATTCGACCTGCACGCGGGCGTGCGCGCCGCTACCTTCGTAGTCGGTCACCATGCCTTCGCCGAACTTGGGATGGGTGACCAGCGCGCCGAGCTTGAGCGGCGGTGCCTCGATCGAGGCATGGCCCATCACCCGGCTGCTGCCCAACGAGGCCGGCCGCGAGACCTGCACCTTCGGCCGCACTTCATGCAGCAGCTCGCGCGGGATCTCGCGCAGGAAGCGCGACGGCAGGCTGTAGTTGTCCTGGCCATGGATGCGGCGCGATTCGGCGTAGCTCAGCACCAGTTTCTGGCGCGCGCGGGTGATGCCCACGTAGGCCAGGCGGCGCTCTTCTTCCAGCCGACCGCTTTCCTCCAGCGAGCGTGCACTGGGGAACAGGCCTTCTTCCAGGCCGGCCAGGAACACCAGCGGGAATTCCAGGCCCTTGGCCGAGTGCAGGGTCATCAGCTGCACGCCGTCCTCGCCCGCCTGCGCCTGGCCTTCGCCGGCCTCCAGCGCCGCATAGGCCAGGAACGCGACCAGCTCGTCCATGTCCTCGCCCACTTCCTCGATGTCGTCGGCGCGGCGCACGAAGCGCGAAGCCACCGAGACCAGTTCGTCGAGGTTGTCGGTGCGCGATTCCGAATCCAGCGCGTTGCGGCTTTCCTTGCTCCAGTGCTCGCGCAGCTGCGAGCGGGCCAGCACGTGGTCCACGCGCTCGGCCAGGGTCATGTGCAGGGTCTGCGCCTGCAGCTCGTTGACCAGCACCAGGAAGCCGGCCAGCGCATTGCGCGCACGTGCGGCCAGCGCGCTGCCCTGGGTGACCAGCATGGTCGCTTCCCACAGCGAGATGCCCTGCGCGCGCGCCTCGCGGCGCACTTCGTCCAGCGTGCGGTCGCCAATGCCACGGGTGGGCGTATTGACCGCGCGCTCGAACGCCGCGTCATCGTTGCGGTTGGACAGCAGGCGCAGGTAGGCCAGCGCGTCCTTGATTTCGGCACGCTCGAAGAAGCGCATGCCACCGTACACGCGGTACGGCACCTGCTCGCTCAGCAGGGCTTCTTCCAGCGCACGCGACTGCGCGTTGCTGCGGTAGAGCACGGCCACTTCGGTGTAGCTGCCACCGTCGCGCACCCACTGGCGCGCGCGCTCGACGATATAGCGCGCTTCGTCCATCTCGTTGTACGCGGCATACAGGTCGATCGGCTCGCCGTCGCCGCTGTCGGTCCACAGCTGCTTGCCGATGCGGTCGGGGTTGTGCGCGATCACCGCGTTGGCGGCGCCGAGGATGTTGGCGGTGGAGCGGTAGTTCTGTTCCAGGCGGATGGTCTGCGCGCCCGGGAAGTCACGCAGGAAGCCCTGCACGTTCTCCACCTTGGCACCGCGCCAGCCATAGATGGCCTGGTCATCGTCGCCAACCACGAATACGTGGCCGGAATCACCGGCCAGCACCCGCACGAAGGCGTACTGGATGGCATTGGTGTCCTGGAACTCGTCCACCAGGATTTCGCGGAAGCGGGCGCGGTAGTGCGACAGCAGCGCCGGGTTGTCGCGCAGCAGCTCGTGCGCGCGCAGCAGCAGCTCGGCGAAGTCGACCAGGCCGGCGCGGTCGCAGCGCGCCTGGTACTCGATGTAGGCCTGGCGCATGGTTTCCAGCCACGCGTCGTTCGGTTCGGGCTGGATGTGCTGCGGGCGGCGGCCTTCGTCCTTCTGCGCGTTGATCCACCACGCGATCTGCTTGGCCGGGTACTTGCCGTCGTCCAGTTCCAGCGCCTGCACCACGCGCTTGACCAGCCGCAGCTGGTCGTCCGAATCCATCACCTGGAAGCCTTCGGGCAGCTTCGCGTCCTGCCAGTGCAGGCGCAGCAGGCGGTTGGCCAGGCCGTGGAAGGTGCCGATCCACATGCCACGGCTGCCGTTGGGCAGCTGCGCGTCGATGCGGTGGCGCATTTCGCCGGCCGCCTTGTTGGTGAAGGTCACCGCGAAGATGCCGTGGGTCGGCACGCCATCGACTTCATGCAGCCAGGCGATGCGGTGGGTGAGTACGCGGGTCTTGCCGGAACCGGCACCGGCCAGCACCAGGTGGTGGCCGGGGGGAGCGGAGACGGCTTCGCGCTGGGCCGGGTTCAGGCCATCAAGCAGGTGGGAGACATCCATGCCCCCATTTTACGGCATCGCCGTCGCTGCTCCTGCGACCACCTGGGTGGCCAGTGCCTGCGCCTGCTGACGCAGTTCAGGCACGGCCAGGCTTTCCCACAGGCTGCCGATGCGCAGGCTGCCGAGCACGCCCAATCGTGCCTGCGACTGGCCGCCGGCGGCGCGCAGGCGATCGCCCGGCACCGTGCTGTCCAGGCCCAGCCCGTGCGGGCCGGGGCGGGCCAGCCCTTCGGCCTGCAGCTGTTGCAGCAAGGGATTGCGCAGCGCGCTGGCACGGGTCTCCACGCCAGTGGCGTTGATCACCCCGCCGATCGTCCACTGCTGTTCATTGCCCGAGGCATCGCGGCCGGACAGCTGCACGGCGCCGCCCTCGCGCCAGACGCGTTGCAGGCGGCTGCGGTGAATGCGCAGCTGGCCACTGTCCTGCAGCGCCTGCAACTGCGCATCCACCTCTTCGGCGATGCGATGGCGATGCACGTCCCAATAGCGCACCACATGGCGCAGGAAGCGGCGCTGGTCGGCCTCATCGAGGCTGCACCACAGTGCCTGCCCGTGCGGACGGATGCGGTCCATCACGCCCTGCCACGGCAGGCCTTCAGCCTGTGCCTGGCGCGCGAAGCCGCGCAATGCGCGCAGGCGCTGGCGCAGGTTCATCGGCAGCAGCGTGGCCGGGTCGAAGCTGGGCAGGCCACCGTGGGCATGCGGCAACGGCAGCAGGCCATGGCGCGAGATCACATACAGCTGCCCGCCATGGCCGGCAGCAACCAATGCCAGCACGGTGTCGGCCATGCTCAGGCCAGACCCGACAATGGCCACGGCCTGCTCGCCGGCCAGGGTGCGTACGCCGTCGTAGTCCCAGGCCTCGATCACATCGTCGGCAGGCAGCGCATCGGCGCCAGCCACCGGCAGCGGGCGCATGCTGTTGCCGGTGGCCAGCACCGCCTGTGCGGCGTGCAGCGTCTGGCCATCGCCCAGCTGCAGTTGGTAACCATGGTCATCCGGCTGCAGGCCCAGCACCGGCTGCGCGATCACCTGCAGCTGCGCCGGGCTGGCCGCGGCGGCGTCCTGCAGGCGCTGCTGCAGGTAGGCGGCGAAGTAGTGGCGGCACACGTAGCGCTCGCCCAGCACCTCGCGCGCCTCGCCCGGGTAGGCGTTGGCGGCCATCAGGTAGTCGAGGAAATCGCCGGGCGCGTCGGCAAACGCACTCATCTTCGCCGCCGGCACGTTCAGCAGATGCTCCGGCCACGGCGTGGCATAGGCGATGCCCTGTGCCAGCTTCGAGGCCGGCTCGAAGATGGCCAGCGCCAGCGGCGCACGGGCCTGGCGCAACACCTGGATCGCCACCAGCACCCCGGCCGCACCGCCACCGATGATCGCCAGGTCCAGTTCGCCATTACGCGGTGAATCAGTCATGGGCCGATTGTAGGCCATCGGCGATGACAGGCCGGCGTGCCGAAGCGGGCGGTTACTGCGGCCTCACATCAACGCATCGGCCAGGCGTGCGATGCCTTCGCGGCTGCGCCGCCACGTCGGGCGGCTGCGCCACTGCTGCAGGTCCAGCTGCCGCGACTCGCGCAGGTAGCCGTCCTCGATCGCGCACAGCTGCTGGACCAGCGCGCGGTCGTAGCAGATCAGGCCGATTTCGGCATTCAGCGCGAACGAGCGGATATCCATGTTGATCGAGCCAAGCACGGCGATGTCCTCGTCCACGCTCATGTGCTTGGCGTGCAGGAACTGCGGTTCGTACAGGGCGATGCGCACGCCACAGCGCAGCAGCTCGTCGTAGTACGCCTCCTGCGCCCACGAGGTCAGCCGCTGGTTGTTGCTGGCCGACAGGATCAGCTGCACCTGCACGCCGGACAACGCCGCGATGCGCAGCGCGCTCAGCGTGGCTTCGTCGGGCACGAAGTACGGGGTGACCATCACCAGCCGGCGCCGCGCCAGGTGGATCAGCGCCGCCACCGCATCGCGCGCGTTGCTGTACGGGTAGGCCGGGCCGCTGGGCAGCAGCTGGGTGGCGATGTCGTCGCTGCACTCGGGCACATCGGCGATCACGTCCAGGCGCTGGCCGGTTTCCATGTACCAGTCGCTGGCGAACACCGCCTCCAGATGCGCCACCGCGGGGCCACGCACACGCGCCACCAGCTCGCGGTTCGGGTGGCCGGGCACGAAGCCGGGGCCGGCCAGGTTCTGCGAACCGACGTAGGCCACCTCGTTGTCGATCACCGCGATCTTGCGGTGGTTGCGCAGGTCCATGCGCCCGCTGCGGCGCCAGCGCAGGCCCCCGGGCAGCATCGCGCGCACTTCGATGTCGCGCGCTTGCAGGCGCTTGCGATAGGCGCGCAGGCCGCGCTTGGCGCCCACCGCGTCGAGCAGCACGCGGCACTGCACGCCACGTGCGGCCGCACGCTGCAGCGCCTCGACCACTGCCTCGCCCACCGCATCATCGAACATCAGGTAGTACAGCAGGTGCACGCGGTCTTCGGCCTGGTCGATGTCGGCGATCAGCGTGTGCAGCGATTCGTCGTAGTCGGTCAGCAGATCGACCGCGTTGCCGTGCACCGGCATGAAATCGCCCTGGCGCTGCACCAGCGGCACGATCTCGGCGCAGGCGGTGTCCGGTTGCGGGGTCCAGCGCAGGCGATGCTGCAGCGCCTGTTCCTCGCGGATGACCTGCGAGGCCTCGGCCTGGCGGCGGATGCGCTCGCGCGACAGCCACGGGTGGCCGAACAGCAGGTACAGCGGCAGGCCCAGCAGCGGCACGAAGCCGACCAGCAGCAGCCAGCTGCGCGCCGCCCCCGGCGTGGTGCGGGTGGGGATCCAGCACAGCGCGACCAGCCGGATCAGCCAGTCGATCAGCAGCAGGTACGAACCCAGCAACCACTCGAACAGCATCGCGTCGCCCGTCGGGAGGTGATGGGCCATTCTGCCCAGCGGGGTGTGTAGAGTCGAGCTTGCTCGACTGCTTTGAACCAGCGTGTCGACCAAGGTCGACACCTACCGGGTGTGGGGACAGCGTGCCGGCCAACGGTCGGAAGCCACCACATCAGTATCGGAGCGGTCGGCAGCCACCAGGAAATGCCGGGCATGAAAAAACCCGCCACAAGGGCGGGTTTCTTCGCGGGGACCAGCAATCCGTGCGGATTACTTGATCTTGCCTTCCTTGTACGGGACGTGCTTGCGCACGACCGGATCGTACTTGGAGAATTCCATCTTCCCCGGGGTGTTCTTCTTGTTCTTGTCAGTCGTGTAGAAGTGACCGGTACCGGCGGTCGAAATCATACGGACCTTATCGCGCTTGCCTGCCATGATCGTCTACTCCTCAGACCTTTTCGCCGCGCGCACGCAGCTCAGCCAGAACGGAATCGATGCCGTTCTTGTCGATGGTGCGCAGTGCATGCGCGGAAACACGAAGCTTCACCCAGCGGTTCTCGCTGGCAACCCAGAAGCGGCGCTCGTGCAGGTTGGGCAGGAAACGACGACGGGTCTTGTTGTTGGCGTGCGAGACGTTGTTACCGGTCTGCACTCGCTTGCCGGAAACCTGGCATACGCGGGACATGGCGCACCTCGATAGTAAGTTGTGTCAGCCCGTAGCCCGGGAGACGGCGGCCTCGGTGGTTGCCCACCACACGTCAAGAGAATCAAAGGGTTACGCTGGCGTTGGGCGGCCGGGGACGTGCTCCCGGGGGCGCCGCCCGGTAGAAAACCGGACACAGCGAGCCGCGCATTATGCACGGGTTCAATCACTTGCGCAAGTTACCCACAGGCTGTGGCTGAACGCGCCCGGCGGCGGGCCTCAACGCAGGTGCGGAATCACCTGCGCCAGCAGATGGGCATCCTTCAACGCACCGTGCAGGCCTCGGTTGCCCGGAATGCGCAGGCGCTGCAGTACATCGTCCAGCTTGTTGCCCTGGCCGGGCCAGCGCCCGCGCGCCAGCTTCAGGCTGCAGGTAATCCGGCAATGCTGGGCCAGCGTGCCGGGAATGCCGGACAGGCGCAGCTCGTTGTCGAGGAAGCCCACATCGAAGGTGGCGTTGTGCGCGACCATCTCGCTGCCGCGCAGGAACGCCAGCAGTTCGGCGGCCTTGCTGGAGAACAGCGGCTTGCCCACCAGCATCGCATCGCTGATGCCATGCACGCGCTGTGCGCCCCAGTCGACCTTGCGCTGCGGCTGCAGGTAGGTGTGGAACTGGCGCCCGGTGAGCTGGCCATCGATCAGTTCGACGGCACCGATCTCGATCACCCGGTGCCCCAAGCGGTGCGAGATGCCGGTGGTTTCGGTATCCAGTGCGACGATGCGGCTCATGCGTGACCAGGTTTCCTGTTGCGTGCCGTGGTGATTTTCGCACGTGCAGCCGCGTGAGCGGGTTCGGAAACGTTGCAGATGCTCACCCCAGCACCTCCACCACCCAATCAATGAACACCCGCAGCCGCTGGCTCATGTGCCGGTTCGGCGGGAACATCACATGCATCGGCATTGGTGGCAACTGCCAGTCCTGCAGCACCGGCAGCAGCTCGCCACGCGCCACGTGCGGTTCGGCCATGTAGCTGGGCAACGCCACCACGCCCAGCCCCGCCAACGCCGCGGCCAGATAGGCATTGCCGTCGTCGAAACCGACCGTGTAGCGGCCCTGCACCTCGATGCGTTCATCGCCACGCTGCGCGCTGAACACTCTCGCCCGGCCACTGCGCGGGCTGAGGAAGCCGACCATGTGGTGATCGGGCCCTTCCAGCGCGCGCGGGTCGGCCGGCAGGCCAAAGCGCTGCACATAGCCCGGGCTGGCGTGGAAGCCGATCGGCAGCGCGCCGAGCGGCCGCGCCACCAGTGCCGGGTCGGCCGGGGTGCCGCCACGGATCACGCAGTCGACGTTGTCGGCGATGACATCGACTTCGCGATCACTGACGCCGATATCCAGCTGGATCTCCGGGTAGCGCGCCTGGAAATCCGGCAGCGCCGGCACCAGCCGCAGCCGCGCGTAGGGCCCGGGCACGTCCACCCGCAGGCGCCCACGCGGCTGGGTGGCCGCATCACCCAGCCCACCCTCCACCTCTTCCAGCTCGGCCAGCAGGCGGGCGATGCGCGGGTAGTAGGCCGCGCCGTCGGCGGTGACACTGACTCGCCGCGTGGTGCGGTTGAGCAGGCGCAGCCGCAGGTGCGCCTCCAGCTGCTGTACCAGCTGGGTGACCGTGGTGCGACTGACCTGCAGGGTGTGAGCGGCGCGGGTAAAGCTGCCGGTCTCCACCACCCGGGCAAATGCCCGCATCGCCTCGAAGCGGTCCATGGCAGGTCGTTATTGTTTGGAATTGGCAATCAATCTAGGCCGATCATCGCGGTTTATCCAGACAGCGCCGGCGGGGAGGATGGCGTTCTCTCCCACGGGATCTTCCCCATGTCACAGCGTGATGTCGTTTTCCCCGCCGGGCGCCAGGCCCTGTACGAGCGCAACCGCTACTCGCCGGCAATCCGATCCGATGGCTTCCTGTTCGTCTCTGGCCAGGTCGGCAGCCGCGAGGACGGCTCGCCCGAGCCGGACTTCGAAGCGCAGGTGCGCCGCGCCTTCGACAATCTCAATGCAGTGTTGGCTGCCGCAGGCTGCACGTTCGATGACGTGATCGACGTGACCGTGTTCCTGGTCGATCCGGAAACCAACTTCGAGAAGGCGTGGGCGATCGTGCCCGAGTACTGGGGCGAAGCGCCGCATCCGACCCTGACCGGCATCGGCGTGACCTGGCTGTACGGGTTCCAGTTCGAGATCAAGGTGATCGCGAAGCTGCCTGCAGACCGGTAGTGCCGGCCGCTGGCCGGCAGCATCGAAAGGCGTGTCGACCAAGGTCGACACCCACCGGGGCAGGAGGTCGGCACCTACCAGGGCAGGAGGTCGGTACCCACCAGGGCAGAAGGCCCCCATGCCGCCCACCTGAACGGGAGATTCCGACGAATTCCCGAAGCGGCCATTGATATTGTATCCGGCGAAAACCGCTTGCTAGCCTCCCCTTCATGCGCCGGATCTCCCGCCACCTCCGCTCGTACCTGCTGATGCTGCTGATGGCGGCGTTCGTGGTCGTGCCGGTGGCCGACGCACTGGCGTGCACGGTGGAACCGCATGCCAGCACGGTGCACGTGGAGTCCGCACCGGATGCCGATGGCGATGCCGACGGCAAGCATGTCGGTGCCTGTGGTCACAACCACTGCCACCACTCCAACCTGAGCCTGCCGGCACACACGCTTGCCGCCTTCGGCGCGCCGCTGCCGGCGCGCTGGATGAATGCAGGCGATGCGGCGACCTATGCGGTCGCCCAGGATGAATTGACGCGTCCTCCCCGGGGGTGAGTTGAGCGCGTCCCGCGATTGCGGGCTCCCGTTTCACTCACAACCGGAATCCCCCTATGTCGATCCTGACACCTCGGTCGCCGCGCGCGGCCGGGCTGGTCGTCGCTGTGCTGCTGGGCCTGGCCCCGGCGGCATCGGTGATGGCGCAAGCCGCCCCCTCCTACGACACCCTGCTTGAACGCCTGGACCAGCTGCCCGGCACCCGTGTGGGCACGGCACTGGCCGAGGCCGCCGATGCGCGCGCCGACCAGGCCCGTGCGTTGCCCAACCCTTCCCTCTCCTACTCGGCCGAAAATGCCTGGGGCACCGGCTCCTATGGCGGCATGGGCAAGGCCGACACCGTGCTCACCCTGTCCCAGCCGCTGGAGGTCTGGGGCCAGCGTGGCGCGCGCGTCCGTGCCGCCCGGGCCGAGGCACAAGCCGCTGCCCTGCGTGGTTCGCAGAGCCGCAGTGATGTCGCCAGTCAACTGGCGGTGGTCTACGCACAGGCGGAAAGTGCGTTGCGTCGTTACACCCTCGCCAGCGAAGCGCTCGCGCTGACCCGCGATGATGCGGCCGCCGTCAACGCGATGGTCAAGCAGGGACGCGAACCGCAGCTGCGCGCGGTGCAGGCGCAGAGCGAAGTGGCCAATGCCACGGCGTCGCTGGATGAAGCACAGGCGTTCCGCGATGCCGCGCTGGCGCGGCTGGCCGGTGCCGCGTTGCTGGATACGCCGGTGCAGTCGATCGACAACAGCCTGCTCGACCGTGCCCCGCCGCTGCCGCGCGGTGCCACCGACGCCGCACTGGCGGTGCGTATCGCAGAAGCGGAAGCCGATGCAGCCGGCAAGCTGGTGGAGGTGGAGCGCAAGCGCGCCCTGCCCGACCTCAGCGTCACTGCCGCGCAGACCCGCTTCCGCGAAGGCGGCGAGCGTGCCTACAGCCTCGGGGTCAGCCTCAGCATCCCGCTGTTCGACCGCAACCGCGGTGGCATCCGCGCCGCCAATGCCGACCAGCGCGCGGCCGAGGCACGCCTGGACCAGCAGCGCCGCGACAGCGAGGCCGATCGCCTGTCTGCCGTGGCCGGGTTGAAGGCCGCCGGCAGCCGTACCCGCGCCGCCGATGAAAGCGTGGTCGCCGCCGAAGAGGCGTATCGCCTCGCACGCGTCGGCTTCGACGCCGGTCGCATCTCGCAGCTGGAACTGCGCAGCACCCGCAGCGCCCTCATCGCCGCCCGCGGCACCGCCGTCGACGCGCGCCTGTCGCGCGTCGGCGCCGAAATCGATCTCGCCCGGCTTGAAGGGCGCGCACCCTTTGTGGAGGCCCCATGACTCTCTCCCGTTCCTTCCCGCTGATCGGCGGCCTCCTGCTGACCGTGTTGCTGGCCGGCTGCGCCGGCAATGCGCAGACACCTGCCAATGAAGACCCCACAACGGCCAAGGCCGGCACCGACGATGGCCACGGCCACGCTGCCGACAGCAAGGAAGCCAAGGCAGAAGCGGCGAAGGCGCCTGCGGACGCAGATGAAGGCGTAGTGCAGCTGACCCCGGAACAGATCAAGGCGTCCGGTATCGAGGTGGTCGCCGTCGGCCGCGGCGGTGGCGGTTCGACCCGCCTGTCCGGCCGGGTCGAACCGTCGGTAGGCGCACGTGCCTCGGTCGCCTCCACGGTGACCGGCCGCGTCGAACGCGTGCTGGTCGCGCCGGGCACGGCGGTGAAGCAGAACCAGGCGCTGGCCATCGTGGTCAGTGGCGAAGCTGCGGTGTTCCGCGCCAATGCGCTGGCTGCGTCGGCCGAAGCCGAGGCCGCGCGCCTGGCCTATGGCCGCGACAAGGCACTGGTCGAGCAGGGCGTGGTCGCCCGCCAGGAGCTGGAAGCCTCGCGCGCCCGCTCGCTGGCAGCACAGGCCCAGGCCGCCGCCGCGCAGGCCCAGGCCGCCGCCAACGGTGCGCCCGATGCCAGTGGCCGCGTGCGCATCACCAGCCCGGTGGCCGGCATCGTCGGCAACGTGCAGGTCACCCCCGGTGGCGTGGTCGCCGCCGGCAGCGCAGTGGCCGACGTCGCCGATCCGGCGATGAACGAGCTGGTGTTCACCGCGCCGCCGGCGCTGGCCGCGCAGGTCACGCCGGGCATGACGCTGGAAGTGAGCGTGCCGGGTGGCAGCTTCACCGCCACCGTTACCGGTTCGGCCGCCGATGTGCGCCAACAGGGCGGTGTGGCAGTGATCCGTGCCACGCCGGTGAATGCCGCGCTGCCGCCGGCCGGTTCACCGGTCTCGGCGGTGGTGGTCACCGAGGGCCAGGACGGTTCGCTCAGCGTGCCCGCCGATGCGGTGCAGAACGTTGATGGCAGCAGCGCGGTGTTCGTCGCCGTCGACGGCGGCTTCAAGGCGCAGCCGGTGCTGGCCGGGCGCCGTGCTGGCGACCGCATCGAGATCCTCGGTGGACTGACCGGCAACGAGCGCATCGTCGGCGCCAATGCCTTCCTGCTCAAGGCCGAACTGGCCAAGGGCGAAGCCGAGCACGGCCACTGAGGAGGCGACCATGTTCAAGCTGATCATTGAAACAGCGGTGCGCCACCGCTGGCTGGTGGTGTTCCTGGCGGCGTTGATCGCTGCGGTGGGCCTGTTCCAGCTGGGCAAGCTGCCGATCGACGCGGTGCCGGACATCACCAACCGCCAGGTGCAGATCAACACGGTGGCACCGGCGCTGACCCCGGAACAGATCGAACGGCAGGTGACCTACCCGCTGGAAACCGCGCTGGCCGGCATTCCCGGCCTGACCACCACGCGCTCGCTGTCGCGCAATGGCTTCTCGCAGGTCACCGCGATCTTCACCGATGCCACCGACATCTACTTCGCCCGCCAGCAGGTGGCCGAGCGCATGCGCGAAGCATCCGAAGACCTGCCCGATGGCGCGTCGCCGATGCTGTCGCCGGTCACCACCGGCCTCGGCGAAGTGCTGATGTGGACGGTGGACTTCACCACGTTCGATCCGGCCAGGCTGGCCAAGCCCGGTGAAGCCGGCTGGCAGGCCGGTGAGGTCTACCGCACGCCGGAAGGCAACCTGTTGCGCACGCCGGAAGAACGCGCCACCTACCTGCGCACCGTGCAGGACTGGATCATCGCGCCGCAGATGCGTTCCAGCCCGGGGCTGGCCGGCGTCGATACGGTCGGCGGCTACGTCAAGGAATACGGCGTGCATCCGGACAGCGCGCGGCTGGCCGCGCACGGCCTCGGCCTGGCCGACCTGGTCACCGCGCTGCAGCGCTCCAACGTGCAGGCCGGTGCCGGTTTCGTGCAGCGTGCCGGCGAAGGCCTGGTGGTGCGTGCCGATGGCCTGGCGCTGACCACCGAGGATCTGGCGCAGGCCCCGGTGGCCACCCGCAACGGCGTGGTGGTGCGCGTGGCCGATGTGGCCGAGGTCGAGCTGAGCCGCGCGCCGCGCTTGGGTGCCGCCAGCCGCAATGGCCATGAAGCCGTGCTGGGTACCGCGCTGATGATTGCGGGTGGCAACAGCCGCACCGTGGCCCAGGCCGCAGCCGCACGCCTTGAACAGGTGAACACATCGCTGCCGGCCGACATCGTGGCGGCACCGGTACTGGACCGCAGCGTACTGGTCAATTCCACCATCAAGACCGTGGCCAAGAACCTCACCGAGGGTGCGCTGCTGGTGGTGGTGGTGCTGTTCCTGCTGCTGGGCAACCTGCGTGCGGCGACGATCACCGCGCTGGTGATTCCGCTGTCGTTCCTGTTCGCAGTGATCGGCATGAACCGCTTCGGCATCAGCGGCAACCTGATGAGCCTGGGTGCACTGGACTTCGGCATCCTGGTGGACGGTGCGGTGATCGTGGTCGAATCGACGCTGCTGATGCTGGGCCAGCGCCGCGCCGAACTGGGTCGTGCGCTGACCGCGATGGAACGCCTGCGCGTGGCCGCCGATTCGGCCATGAAAATGGCCCGGCCGGCAGCGTTCGGACAGCTGATCATCCTGCTGGTGTTCGCGCCGATCCTCACCCTGGAAGGCGTGGAGGGCAAGACCTTCCACCCGATGGCGGCCACCTTCATGCTGGCCCTGGTCGGTGCCTTCATCTTCTCCTTCACCTTCGTGCCGGCGATGGCCGCGCTGCTGGTGCGCGAGCCGAAGGTGAAGGATGGCGATGCGCATGCCGATGATGGCGAGCACGAGACCAAGCTGATCCGCGTGCTGCGTGCGCGCATCGAACCGGTGGTGCGCAAGGCCGTGGCGCATCCGCGCACGGTGCTGGCCGGTGCGGTGATGATGGTGGTGGTGGGCATCGGTTCGTTCTCGCTGCTGGGACGCGAGTTCATGCCGACGCTGGACGAAGGCAACGTGGCGATGCAGGCCCTGCGCGTGCCGTCGACTTCGCTGGAGCAGTCGCTGGCGATGCAGCTGGCACTGGAAAAGGCGATTGCCAAGCAGCCGGAAGTAGAAACCGTGTTCTCGCGTACCGGTACCGCCGAGGCCGCCATCGACCCGATGCCGACCAACATCTCCGACAGCGTGATCGTGCTGAAGCCACGCAAGGACTGGCCGGATCCGACGCTGGGCAAGGACGCGCTGGTGGCACGCTTCGAAACGCTGGCCGGGCAGCAGCTGGGCAACAGCTTCGAGTTCAGCCAGCCGATCGAGCTGCGCTTCAACGAGCTGATTTCCGGCGTGCGTACCGACCTGGCGGTGATGATCTTCGGCGATGACTTCAGCCAGCTGCAGAAGGTGGCCGACCAGGTGGCGTTGAAGCTGCGTGCAGTGGAGGGCGCGGCTGACGTGCGGGTGGAGCAGATCTCCGGCCTGCCCACGCTGAACGTGGCCATCGACCACGTGGCGGCGGCGCAGTACGGGCTGACCGCGGCGGATGTGAGTGATGCGCTGTCCACCGGCATTGGTGGTACGGCAGCCGGCAAGATCTTCGAAGGTGATCGCCGCTTCAACGTGGTGGTGCGCCTGGACGATGCCTCGCGCAACGATCCGGACCAGCTGGCGTCGTTGCCGATCGCTACGCCGTCGGGACTGGTGATTCCGCTGTCGTCGGTCGCGCGCATCACGGTCAGCGAAGGGCCGAACCAGATCAGCCGCAACAACGGCAGCCGCCGCGTGGTGGTGCAGGCCAACGTGCGCGGTCGTGACCTGGGTGGCTTCGTGGGTGAAGCACAGGCCGCGGTGGCTGACGTGGCACTGCCGCCGGGTGCCTACCTGACCTGGGGCGGCCAGTTCGAGAATCTGCAGCGCGCGGAAAAGCGGTTGGCCACCGTGGTGCCGGTGGTGTTCCTGCTGATCGGCAGCCTGCTGTTCATGGCACTGCGCAGCGGCAAGGAAGCCCTTCTGGTGTTCAGCTGCGTGCCGTTGGCACTGGTCGGTGGCATTCTCGCGCTGCTGCTGCGTGGCATGCCGTTCTCGGTGTCGGCGGCGGTCGGCTTCATCGCCGTCTCCGGCGTGGCCACCTTGAATGGGCTGGTGCTGATGCAGGCGATCCGCGAGCGCCTGGATGCCGGCGACCTGCCGCTGCAGGCGGCGATCAACGGCGCGGCGAGCCGCATCCGCGCGGTGCTGACCACGGCGCTGGTGGCGATCGTCGGTTTCATTCCGATGGCGATCGCCAGCGGTTCCGGTGCCGAGGTGCAGAAGCCGCTGGCGACGGTGGTGATCGGTGGCCTGATCACCGCCACCGTGCTGACCCTGCTGGTGCTGCCGACGTTTGCCGCGCGCGTGGCCAAGCCGCGGGCGGGCGGGTGAAGGTCGACGGGGTCGGATCGTATGATCCGGCCCCGTTTCCCGATCCCAGGTAGTGCCGGCCGCTGGCCGGCAATGTCGAACGATTGCGGTGCGTGCAGGTTGCCGGCCAGCGGCCGGCATTACCGCGGACCGGTCAGGCCTTCTTGCGCTCAGCGATGTAGGCCTGGATCTGCTGTTCCAGTACCGGCAGCGGCACCGAACCCTGCTTGAGCAGGGTGTCGTGGAAGCCCTTGATGTCGAACTTGTCGCCCAGCTCCTTCTCGGCCTGCGCGCGCAGGCGCACGATGGCGATCTCGCCCAGCTTGTAGCTCAGCGCCTGGCCCGGCCAGGAGATGTAGCGGTCCACCTCGGTGGTCACTTCATGCTCACTCAGCGCGGTGTGGTCACGCAGGTAGGCCAGTGCCTGCTCGCGGGTCCAGCCCTTGCTGTGCACGCCGGTGTCGATCACCAGGCGCGCGGCGCGCCACATTTCGTAGGTCAGGCGGCCGAAATCCTCGTACGGGGTTTCGTAGATGCCCATCTCCACGCCCAGCTTCTCGCAGTACAGCGCCCAGCCTTCGCCATAGGCGGAGATGTAGGCGTTGCGGCGGAACTCGGGCAGGTTCTTCTGCTCGGCGGCGATGGCACCCTGCAGCGCGTGGCCCGGATCGGATTCATGCAGGGTCAGCGCCGGCAGGTTGTACAGCGGGCGCGACGGCAGGTTGTAGGTATTGAGCCAGTAGGTGCCCATGCCACCACGGCCGGCGGTCCAGAACGGCGCGATGTCCGGCGGCACCGGCACGATGGTGAAGCGCGCGCGCGGCAGCGTCATGTACTTGCCCAGCTGGCCGTCAGCCCGCTTGGAGATCCACGCCGCGCGCGACAGCAGCTCTTCCGGGGTCTTGGCGTAGAACTGCGGATCGGTACGCAGGAAGGTCAGGAACTCGGCGAAGCTGCCCTTGAACTTCACCTGCTTGATGATGTCGTTCATCTCGCCCTGGATGCGAGCGACTTCGCCCAGGCCGATGCGGTGGATCTCGTCCGGCGACAGGTCCAGCGTGGTGTATTCGTGGATCTGCTGCTTGTAGTACGCCTTGCCGTCCGGCATCGCTTCGGCAGCCAGCGTGGTGCGCGCCTGCGGCACGTACTCGCTGACGAAGAAGGTGCGCAGCTGCTGGAACGCCGGCACCACCTTGCCACTGATCGCTTCGCGCGCCTGCGCCTGCAGCCTGGCCTGCTCGGCGGCCGGAATGCTGTTGGGCAGCTTCTTGAACGGCGCGTACAGCGGCGATTCGGTCGGGTCCTTCAGTTCGGCAACGGTGGCGATGGACACCTCGCGGCCATCGAGCACGGCACGCGGCACGCTGAAGCCACGCTTCAGGCCGGCGCGCATGTTCTCGGTCTGCTGGCCGAAGTAGCGCGGCACGTCATTCAGGCGTGCGATGTAGTTCTGGTAGTCCTGCACGGTCTTCATCTCGCGCCGGGCCATGAAGGACAGGTTCGACCAGAACGAGGAGTCGGCGTTGAACGGCATCTCGTAGCCGCGCAGGCGCACCTCTTCGGCCAGGTTGAACACCTGGTCGCGGTAGATCGCGTAGTTGACCTGGTTGTCGGCCGACAGGGTCTTCGGGTCGATCTTCTTCAGCGCGGCCAGGGTCTCGTCCCACACCTTCAGGCGTGCCTGCTGTGCGGCCGGGCCGACGTCGGGCATGCGGGTGGCATTGGCCGGGGCATCTTCGTCCTCACTGGCCTCACCGCCGCCGTCCTGGCGCCACTTCCATTCCTTCTCGTACACCGCACGGAAGGCGGCGTCGGCGGGCGATTCGGTGGCCACGCTGGCCGGTGCAGCGGTGGCGGGCGGTGCGGCCAGGGCCACGGCGGGGGTGGACAGGGCAATCAGCAGGGCAACGGCAAGACGGGTTTTCACGAGCACAGGTTCCCGGGAAGGCAGACCCCGATCATGGCACCGCCCACCGCCCGTGGCATGGGACGAAGGTCCTGCATCTGATCAATTGAGCGGGAAGTCCTGATCATACTTCACGGCAATCTCCCACATCTTTCCAGCCCTGCACATGAAAAGCTCGATTTCGACGGAGCCAGAACCTCCGCCGATACGTCGATGTTACCCATCCAGATTCAAGTTGGAGGAAAAGAATATGCGCATGTTCCATGCCGTGGTGATTGGCGCGACCCTCTCCGCAGCGATGGCCGTTGAGGCTAAAGCTGCCATGTTTACCTGCGACTATGTGGTTAGTCGGGGGGAGCCCTCGGTCATCATTGGAGAAGGCACCATTGATCAAGAGGCTCCCAGTGCAGAGGCCGCACAGATCGCTGTCGCAGAAGTGCTATATGCCCGGTATGGTCAAGACGAGAATCCTTTCCACATCGTTTGTCGGCCGCAGTAAATACATCGGCGAAGGGGGATCATCCCCCCTTCGCCCGCGGAGGGCGTGCCCGGCATCTACCGGGCCCTCAGTGGCTGGCCCTGTCCCGCTTCCAGCCCCGGTGCTTGATGTCCAGCTGCAGGCTGTACAGCGCGGTGAACGCCCGGGAACAGGTTCTGCAGCACGCCCACCGAGTCCTGCTTGGCCGAGAACAGGAAGTAGCTCAGCGTCATCAGGCTGCCGACCACGCTCATGTACCAGAACAGGCGCGGGATGACCGGCTTGCCGGCACGCTTGGAGGCGATGAACTGAACCAGCCAGCGGCCGCCGAACATCAGCGCGCCGGTATAGCCGATCAGCTTCCAGCCGGTCACGTGCAGGCCGGTCCAGTACAGCCAGGTCAGCGGCTGGTCGAGCCAGTGCAGTGCCAGGCCCATCACCGCTCTTCCACCGCGGTGCGCTTGCTGCGGGTGATCAGCCAGGCCACGCCGCGCAGGTCGCGGATGCCGACCAGCGCGCGGCCCAGGTTGTTGTACTTGGACACGCCGGCGGTACGGTGGCGGTGGTTGACCGGCACGCTGATGGTCTTCCAGCCGGCACGCTGCATCAGCGCCGGCAGGTAACGGTGCATGTGGTCGAAGTACGGCAGGTCGAGGAAGGCGTTGCGCTCGAACAGCTTGATGCCGCAGCCGGTGTCGGGCGTGTCATCGCGCAGCATGCGCGCGCGGATGGCATTGGCCCAGCGGCTGGCCCAGCGCTTGCTGCCGCTGTCCTGGCGGTTGACGCGCCAGCCGGCAAACAGCTTCACCTGCGCCTCGGCCGCATCGCGCGCGGCCAGCAGCTTGGGAATGTCGGCCGGATCGTTCTGGCCATCGCCATCCAGGGTGGCGATCCATGGCGCCCGCGCATGCTTGACGCCGGTGCGCACGGCGGTGCTCTGCCCGCTCTGGTTCACGTGGTGCAGCACCCGCAGTTCCGGCGTGGTCGCCTTCAGGCCCTGCAGGACCGCCAGGGTGTCATCGCGCGAGTGGTCATCGATGTAGATGATCTCGAACGGTACCCGGCCACGCAGCGCCGCGGTGATTTCGGTGACCAGCGGGGTGACATTGTCGCGCTCGTTGAACACGGGGACGACAACGGAAAGCTCGGGTTGGCTCATAAGGCACTCGGCCAAAGGGGGACAAAGACCGCGCATTCTCCGAAACCGAGGTTATCCGAAGATGAACCCGGCGGCGTGAGGATCCGTCCTCAGGCGCGATCACCAAAGTACTCGCGGCACCATTCCACGACGGGTGGCAGTCCCACTTCGATCGGGGTCACCGCGTCGAAGCCGAAGGCGTCATGGGCGCGCCGGGTATCGGCCATCGTGCGCACCATGTCGCCGGGCTGCATGGGCTTGTAGACCTTCTGCGCGGGGCGGCCGGCAGCCTGCTCGATCACGCCGATGAAGCGCTCCAGCTCGACCGGCGTATGGTTGCCGAGGTTGAACACCCGGTGCGGCACCGGACCGTCGGCCGGATGCGCGAGGGCGCCAAGGATACCGGCCACGATGTCGGAGACATGTGTGAAATCGCGCTGCATGCGACCTTCGTTGAACACGTCGATCGGCCGACCGGCCAGCACCGCGCGCGAGAACAGCAGCGGTGCCATGTCCGGCCGGCCCCACGGGCCATACACGGTGAAGAAGCGCAGGCCGGTGGCATGCAGGCCATACAACTGCGCGTAGGTGTAGGCCATCAGCTCGTTGGCGGCCTTGGTTGCCGCGTACAGCGAGCGTGGCTGGTCCACGCGCTGGTCTTCGGAGAACGGCGGCGTGGCCGAGTCGCCATAGACCGAGCTGCTCGACGCATACACCAGGTGCTGCACGCCACGGTGGCGGCACAGTTCGAGCATGTTGACGAAGCCGGCCAGGTTGCTGTCGACGTAGGCATGCGGGTTTTCCAGCGAATAGCGCACGCCGGCCTGCGCGGCCAGGTGGATCACCGCGCTCGGCTGCACCTCATCAAACAGCGCGGCCAGGCCATCGCGGTCGGTCAGGTCCAGCGTGCGCAGGTCCAGCGCCGGGCACAGCGCGGCCACGCGGTCGCGCTTGATCTGCGGGTCGTAGTAGTCGTTGAAGTTGTCCAGGCCGACCACCGGCTGGCCAGCCTCCAGCAGCGCGCGGGCGGTGTAGGCACCGATGAAGCCGGCAGCGCCGGTGAGCAGGAGGGTCATTGCAGTTGCCTGGAAATCAATGAGTACAGATGCAGAGGATACGCTGCGGGCTCAGAACAGCCCGAAACGCTTCTTGGCCACATTGCTGCGGCCGGGTTCGATCACGTCCTGGATGTTCTTCGCATCGAAGCGGTCGAGCAGTGCTTCGGCGCCCTTTTTCAGCTTCAGGTCCATCTCTTCCGGGTACAGCGGCATGAGGGCCATGAAGGCGATGGTCTTGCCATCCTCAAGCACCAGCTCGGCGAAATCTTCCGGCGTGGTGACCGGCGGCAGCACGATGGCACCGTCGAAGCCCACGCCCGGCGCATAGGGCTCGCTGGGGTGTCCGTTGGGAATGGTGTGGCCGAAGCCCAGCCAGGTGTCGTACTCGTGCGGCAGCCGCGCCATGCCCTTCAGCAGGCGCACCGGCCAGTAATTGCGCTCGTCCTCGAAGGCGTCCTGCGAGATCGGCCAGTCGGCCGGCAGGGTCACCATCAGCTCCATGTAGCGCGGCACGTCCGCATCCACCTCGGCGGGCACGGTCATCGGCAGGTCGCTCATGCCGGAGGTCACCAGCCGCAGGTACGGGAACTGCTCATTGGCCGGCACCACGTGCACGTCGATGTGAACCAGGTCGGAGATGATCTCGTGGAAGACGCCGGATACCGGGCCCAGATGGCGCTCGATGTGCGCGCCGATGGCCTCGATGTGTTCTTCGCCCTGCGCCGGCGTGAAGTCCTTCTGGCGGCTGTGCACCATGATCGGGCTGCCGCCCGGGCTGACGTCGTCGAATGCGTTGCTCATGTCCTGCTCCCTGGATGAGGCCACGGGCCGGAAGGCAGTACATCCCACGGCGCGCGCGGCGGTACGTTCCCTGTCATTCGCGGGACACGGCAGGAACGGGCCGCGTCCCCCGTTGCTGCACCGGGCTCAGCCCTGGCGCGTACGCAGCTTTTCCAGCACGCCGTCGAGCGTGTCCAGATCGGTGTAATGGATGATCAGCTTGCCCTTGCCGCCGCGGCCGTGGTTGATCGCCACCTTGGCACCCAGCGCTTCGGACAGCTCGGTTTCCAACGAGGCGATGTCGGCCTGCTGCACCTTCGGCGTGGCCACCGGGCGGTTGCTCGGCACCTTGCCGGCGGCAAACGCCTGCGCGCGGCGCTCGACCTCGCGCACCGACCAGCCTTCGTCGGCCGCTTCCTGTGCCAGCTTGCCGGCCAGCTCGGGGGCCAGGGTCAGCAGCGCACGGGCATGGCCCATTTCCAGGCGGCGGGTTTCCAGCAGCAGCCGGATCGCCACCGGCAGCTCCAGCAGGCGCAGCAGGTTGGACACCGCCGCGCGCGAGCGGCCGACGGCCTCGGCGGCCTCGGCATGGGTCAGGGTGAATTCGCTGATGAGACGTTGCAGCGCTTCGGCTTCTTCCAGCGGGTTGAGGTCTTCGCGCTGGATGTTCTCGATCAGCGCCATCGCGATGACGGTGCGGTCTTCCAGCTCGCGCACCACCACCGGCACTTCGTCCAGGCCGGCCAGCTGCGAGGCGCGCCAGCGGCGTTCACCGGCGACGATTTCGTAGTTGCCGGCCGGCAGCTGGCGCACCAGGATCGGCTGGATCACGCCCTGCGACTTGATCGAGTCGGCCAGCTCGGACAGCTTGCCCTCGTCCATCTCGCGGCGCGGCTGGTACTTGCCCGGTTGCAGCTGGCCCACGGCCAGCTTGCGCAGCACTTCACCCGGCAGCGGCTCGATCACCGCGGTGGTGGCCTGCACCTGGCTGACCGCCCCCTTGGGACCCAGCAGCGCATCCAGGCCACGGCCGAGGCCTCGCTTCTTGGCTGCCGGCTTGCTGCTGGTCATCAGACGGTCTCCACGGCCTTGGCGGCCTTGTTGCGTTCGTTGTTGCGGCGGATGATCTCGCCGGCCAGGCCCAGGTAGGCCACGCCACCGCGCGAGGCGCGGTCGTAGCCGACGATGCTCTGGCCATGGCTGGGTGCTTCGGCCAGGCGCACGTTGCGCGGCACGATGGTGCGGAACACGCGGTCGCCGAAGTGCTCGGTGAGCTCGGCCGAGACCGCGTTGGCCAGGTTGTTGCGCACATCGAACATGGTGCGCAGCACGCCTTCGATCTCCAGCGCCGGGTTCAGGCTGGTGCGCAGCGCTTCGATGGTTTCCACCAGCGCGCTCAGGCCTTCCAGCGCGTAGTACTCGCACTGCATCGGCACGATCACCGAATCGGCGGCGGCCAGCGCGTTGAGCGTCAGCAGCGACAGCGCCGGCGGGCAGTCGATCAGGATGTAGTCGTACTCGTCGCGGATCGGCGCCAGCGCGCGCTTCAGGCGCTGCTCGCGCTCGCTCTCACCCATCAGCTGGATCTCGGCAGCGGTCAGGTCGATGTTGCCGGGCAGCAGGTCATAGCCCTCGGCGGCCTGCACGCGCACGTCGGCAGCACTGTTCTCGCCAAGCAGCAGATCGCAGGTGGAGGCTGCCAGCTCGCGCTTGTCCACGCCACTGCCCATGGTCGCGTTGCCCTGCGAATCCAGGTCGACCAACAGCACGCGCTTGGGTGCGTTGGCCAGGGAAGCGGCCAGGTTGACGGCGGTCGTGGTCTTGCCGACGCCACCCTTCTGGTTGGCGATGGCGATGATGCGGGCCATGCGGGTGTGCCTCGTCGACGTGTGCTGGGACCGGTCATTATGCGTACAACCGGCCCCTTGCGGAAATCGTGAATCGCCAACCCGTTGTTCCACAAGGGGCTGGCGGCGGTAATCAGGGGCCTGTAACCGTGACCAGATGGCGTTCGCCGGCCAGGCCGGGCACGCTCAGCGGGGTCACCTCACGCACCTGCCAGCCTTCCGGCAGGTCCGCGATCTCTTCATGGGGATAGACGCCCTTCATGGCCAGCAACACGCCACCGGGGCGCAGCAGGTGCCCACCGACGCGAACGATGCCGGCCAGGGTGTCCATCGCGCGCGCGGTCAGCTGGTCGTAACGGCCGGCCTCGTCCAGCGCCTCGGCGCGCGATTCGGCCACGCGGGCATTGCCCAGGCCGAGCTGGCGCACCGCCTCGCGCATGAAGCGCGCCTTCTTGCCGTTGCTCTCGACCAGGGTGACCTGCAGGCCCGGGCAGGCGATGGCCAGCGGGATGCCGGGCAGCCCGGGGCCGGTGCCGAGGTCGGCCAGGCTGCCATCGGCCACGAACGGCTGCATCGCCAGCGAGTCGAGCAGGTGGCGGGTGACCATCTCCTGCGGGTCGCGGATGGCGGTGAGGTTGTAGGTGCCGTTCCAGCGGTGCAGCAGGGCCAGGTAGCGCAGCAGCGGCGGTGCCAGCGCGGCATCCAGGCCCATGCTGGCCAGGCCCTGTTCCAGCGTGGCAGTCACGCTGGCGGGAAGTGGGTGTTCGCTCATGCCTGCATTATCGCCGGTTTTGTGCGCTGATTCGCCGCTTCACTGCGGATACCAGGCCAATGCCGCGCGGAACTGCCCGCTGGCCTGCCATTCGTGCAGGTGCCAGCGCGCGGCCTCGCCCAGTTCCGGGTCGCACCAGCGCAGGTGCAGGGCGCCGTCATTGCCGGGGGCCAGCTGCAGGCGGTGCAGGCCGAACGAGATGCCTTGGCCGTGGGCTTTCAGCATCGCTTCCTTGGCGCACCACACGCGGAAGAACCAGTGCTCGCGCCCGGCCTCGTCCAGGCTTTCCAGCCAGGCCACTTCCTCGGGGTGGAAGAAGCGCCGCACGATCTCCAGCAGGCGTGGTCGCGGCCGCAGCAGCTCAAGGTCCACGCCCAGCCGCACGCCCTCGCCCAGCGCCACCAGCAGCACCTCGCCGCTGTGGCTCCAGCCGGTTCCGTAATGGGCCAGTGCGCCGGTCAGTTCAGGCCGCCCCTTGCCGTCGCGCACCAGCGGCAGCGCCTCCGGTTCGGCCCCCAGCGCCTGCGCCAGCACCTGCCGCGCCTGCGGTTCACCGCGCTGGCCGGGCACGTGGGTGCGCCGCCAGACCGTCACCGGGCCGAAGCGCCACGGGCCGTCGAGGGTGGCTGGCAGGCTCATCCGCACGCGCCCATCACGCAATTGCACGACGGGTTCACAGCCATGCGCGTCAACTGGTCACAGTTCCCCACCGGAGGTTCGATCATGGGCATCATCATCTGGCTGATCGTCGGCGGCATCGTAGGCTGGCTGGCCAGCATCATCATGAAGCGCGACGCCCAGCAGGGCATCATCCTCAACATCGTGGTCGGCATCGTCGGCGCGCTGATTTCCGGCTGGCTGTTCGGCGGCGGCATCAACGAAGCGATCACCATCCGCACCTTCCTGTTCTCGCTGATCGGTGCGGTGATCCTGCTGGCGATCGTCAACCTGTTCACCCGCAAGAGCATACGCTGACGCGGTGGTCGTGCCGGCCGCTGGCCGGCAGACGCATCACAAGGGGCCCGGCAATCGTCGGGCCCCGTTCTGTGGAGTGGAGCTTGCTCGACTGCATGGGAGATCAGTCGAGCAAGCTCGACTCTACTTCCACCCATGCCGGCGCGTGGTCGCTCGGGCGTTCCCAGGTACGCGGCTCGCGGTCGATGCCCGAGGCCACCGCGCTGCTCTTCAGCGCGTCGGAGACCAGGGTCAGGTCGATGCGCAGGCCCAGGTTGCGGCGGAAGCCCGCGGCACGGTAATCCCACCAGCTGAAGGTGCCCGCCTCGTCGTTGTGCAGGCGGAAGCCATCGTGCAGGCCCAGCTGCAGCAGCTTGTTGAGCGCGCCGCGCTCGGCAGTGGAGGTGAGGATGTGGTTTTCGTTCCACACCTCCGGGTCGTGCACATCGCGCGCGTCCGGGGCGATGTTGAAATCGCCCATCACGATCAGCTTCGGGTGCCGCTGCAGTTCTTCGGCGATCCAGGCATGGACGGCCTCCAGCCAGCGCAGCTTGTAGTCGTACTTGTCGGTGCCGATGTCCTGGCCGTTGACCACGTACAGGTTGATCACCCGCAGGTCGCCGAAGGTGCCGGCGATGACACGCTTCTGCTCGTCCTCGAAACCGGGAATGCCGATCTGCACGTCCTGCGCGGGCTCACGCGAGAGCAGCGCCACGCCGTTGTAGGTCTTCTGGCCGGCGAACACGCTGCGGTAGCCGGCGGCGATCAGCGCCGAATCGGGGAACTTGTGGTCCTCCAGCTTGGTTTCCTGGATACCGACGATGTCCGGGCCGAACGCCTTGAGCCACTGCTCCAGGTGCGGCAGGCGGACATTGAGCGAATTGACGTTCCACGAGGCGATCTTCATGGGGGGCATTCTACCCGGGTGGGGTCTGGTAGACGCCAACCCTGGTTGGCGCTTGGGGTTCACGCGTGCCAACCAAGGTTGGCACCCACCGGAAGGGGATGCGCGGGTTGGCACCTACCGGGTAGTGCCGGCCGCTGGCCGGCAACCCCATGCCCCCCGCCGGCACTACCGCACGAGGAACTTCAACAACCCCGCAATCTTCGAGTACGGCGGCCGCAACCGATCGCTGGCCGCCCAGCGCGACTGCCACAGCACCGGCAGCCGCTTGCTCATCGCATCGAACCCGGCCTTCCCGTGGTACGCCCCCATGCCGCTGGCGCCCACCCCGCCGAACGGCAGGCCATCGGCCGCGAAATGCAGCAGCGTGTCGTTGACCGTCACCCCACCGGCCACCACCTGGCCGAGGATGCGCTCCACCGTCGCTTTGTCATGGCTGAAGGGATACAGCGCCAGCGGCCGATCGCGGGACAGCACGTCGGTCAACGCGGCATCCAGGTCCGGGTAGGCGCGCACGGGCAGGATCGGACCGAAGATCTCCTCGCGCATCAGCTCCAGGTCGTCCGGCGGGTCCAGCACCACGGTCGGCACCAGCAGGCGCTCACGGTCGGCACGTGCCTCATCCACCTGCGCCAGCGGAATGACCGGCACCCCGCGTTCGCGCGCCTGCGCCAGATAGCCCTGCAGGCGCCGGTACTGGCCCTCGTTGATGATGCGGGTGTAATCCTCGGCAACGCTGAAATCGCCGTAGCGCTCGCGTACCTGCTGCTGCAATGCCTGCACGAACTCGCGCTGGCGTGCGGTGTCGATCAGCACGTAATCCGGCGCGATGCAGGTCTGCCCAGCGTTGAACCACTTGCCGGTGGCCAGCCGCGCGGCGGCGGTGTCCAGCGGAAAATCGCGACAGACAATCGCCGGCGACTTGCCGCCCAGCTCCAGCGTGACCGGCACCAGATGCTCAGCGGCAGCGGCCATCACCTTGCGGCCCACCGCCGTCGAGCCGGTGAACAGCAGATGGTCCAGCGGCAGCGAGGACACCGCCGCGGCCACGTCCGCCCCACCCTGCACCACCGCCACCCGATCGGGCGGGAACACGCTGGCCAGCAGATCGGCCAGGAATGCACTGGTGCGCGGGGTGTGTTCCGAAGGCTTCAGCAGCACGTGGTTGCCGGCGGCGATGGCGGTGGCCAGCGGCACCAGTGCCAGCGTGACCGGGTAGTTCCAGGGCGAGATCACCCCGACCACGCCCAGCGGCGTCGGCCGCAGCTGCGCGCGCGCCGGCCACAGTCGCCAACCGGCGCCCACCCGCTGCGGCCTCGACCAGCGCCGCAGGTGGCGGCGCAGATGGTCGATGGCCGACAGCACGCTCATGCCATCGGCCAGTTTCGATTCGACATGGGCGCGATGTCCGAAATCCTCGGCGATGGCCTGTGCCATCTCGTCCAGGCGCGGCTTCAGCGCCTCGCGCAGGCGGCGCAGGTCGGCTTCACGCTGGTCGAGCGACGGGCGCTGTGACTGCCAGGCATTGCGCAGGGTGTGCAGGATGGCGGGGAGCTCGGCGGGCGTGGTGGTGGTCATGGGCCGACTATACGGGGTGCTGCGCAACGCAATGGTAGTGTCGGCCGCTGGCCGGCAGCCTTATGGATCTCCGGCAGACATCGTGCATTTGCCGGCCGGCCAGCGGCCGGCACTACCAGACAGAAAGGCCGCGGTCTGCACCGCGGCCCCTGAAACCCGGTGGGTGCCGACCGTTGGTCGGCACGCCGGTTACTTGGTGATATCCACGTTCTTGGTCTCACGCAGGAACAGGCCACCCACCACCACCGACATCAGCGCGATGCCGATCGGGTACCACAGGCCGTAGTACAGGTTGCCGGTACCGGCCACCAGCGCGAACGAGATCGCCGGCAGGAAGCCACCGAACCAGCCGTTGCCGATGTGGTACGGCAGCGACATCGAGGTGTAGCGGATGCGGGTCGGGAACAGTTCGACCAGGTAGGCGGCGATCGGGCCGTAGACCATGGTCACGTACAGCACCAGCAGCCACAGCATGAAGATGGTGCCGGCGATGTTGATGCGTGCACCATCGGCCTTGGCCGGGTAACCAGCAGTGGTCAGGGCGGTCTTCAGCTCCGCACCAAACGCATCGGCCTTTGCCTTGCCGTCTTCCTTGCTCAGGCCAGCGCCTTCATACGAGGTGACCTGGCTGCTGCCCACGCTCACCATCGCCAGCGAGCCGGCAGCGGCAGGCTGCACGTCGTACGGCACGCCGGCCTTGGTCAGCGCGGCGGTGGCGATGTCACAGGAGCTGGTGAACTTGCGTACGGCGACCGGGTCGAACTGGAAGGAACAGGTATTCGGATCGGCAATGACCAGTGCCGGCGAGTTGGTCCGGGCTTCTTCGATGGCCGGGTTGGCGAAGTGGGTCAGGCCCTTGAAGATCGGGATGTAGGTGACGGCAGCCAGCAGGCAGCCGGCCAGGATGATCTTCTTGCGGCCGATACGGTCGGACAGCCAGCCGAAGAAGATGAAGAACGGCACGCCCAGCGCCAGCGCGGCAGCGATCAGCAGGTAGGAGGTGGTGGCATCGACCTTCAGCATGCTGCTGAGGAAGAACAGCGCGTAGAACTGGCCGCCGTACCAGACCACGGCCTGGCCCGCCGCAGCGCCGAGCAGGACCAGCAGCATCAGCTTCAGGTTGCCGCCCTTCAGGCTGTCACGGAACGGCGTCTTGGACCCCTTGCCCTCTGCCTTCATCTGCTGGAACAACGGCGATTCGCTCAGCTGCAGGCGGATCCACACCGAGATGCCCAGCAGCAGGATCGAGACCAGGAACGGGATGCGCCAGCCCCAGGCCTCGAAGGCTTCATTGCCGAGGAAATAGCGGCAGGCCAGGATGATCAGCAGCGACATGAACAGGCCGAGCGTGGCGGTGCACTGGATGAAGCTGGTGTACAGGCCACGCTTGTCGTCCGGCGCGTGCTCGGCCACGTAGGTGGCGGCACCGCCGTACTCACCGCCCATCGCAAGGCCCTGGGCCAAGCGCAGCACGATCAGGATGACCGGGGCAGCAAAGCCGATCGAGGCGTAGTTGGGCAGCACGCCGACCAGGAAGGTCGAGATGCCCATGATCAGGATGGTGACCAGGAAGGTGTACTTGCGGCCGATGCGGTCGCCGAGGCTGCCAAAGAAGGCCGCGCCGAACGGACGCACGAAGAAGCCGGCAGCGAACGCCAGCAGGGCGAAGATCATGCCGGTGGTTTCATTGACGCCACTGAAGAACTGCTTGGCGATGATGGCGGCGAGCGAGCCGTACAGGAAGAAGTCGTACCACTCGAACACCGTGCCGAGGCTCGATGCGAAGATGACCTTCTTGTGGCCCTGGGTCAGGGTACCCGCTGGATTGTGCGGGCTTGATGCAGTGCTGGACATGGGACGTTTTCCCTCTGTAGATGCCGGCCTTGGTCGGCACTCAATTCGGTGGGTGCCGACCTTGGTCGGCACTCAATCTCGGTAGGTGCCGGCCATGACCGGCACCCCATCTCGGTAGGTGCCGGCCGCTGGCCGGCACGCTCTTAGAAGCTGTATTTGGTGGTGAACTGCAATCGGGTGATGTCACCCTTGTTGCCGTTCTCGATCTCGCGACGGCCGTACATCAGCTCGGCACCGATATCGACCTTGGGCAGCGGTGAGTAGAAGATGTTGCCGCGCACGCTCTGCACGCTCTTGGTCACCAGCGGGCCCAGCACGCTGTCGTTGTCGTAGTCGCTGCGCGCGTAGATCAGGTTGGTGCGCAGCTTCGGCGAGAACGCATGGCGCCAGCCCACATAACCGGCAAGCACGCCGGTCGGGTTGAGCTCGTCGCGGGCCACGTCGTAGGCGCTGTCGGCGGTGATGCCCAGGCCGATGTAGCGGGCGATGCCTTCGCCGCCGGTCAGCTGGTAGTGCAGCGAATCGCTGTCACCCATCACCCACTTGCCGCCCAGGGTCAGGCCGCCGGCCACCTTGTCGGCCTTGGCGCCGGTGGCCTGGTTGTCGACCTTCAGCTGGCGGACGATGCCGCCGACACCGAAGGTGCCCCAGTCGCCCTTCCAGCCATAGCGCAGGGTCAGGTCGGGCAGGCTGCCACGATCGGAGTTGGCACTGGCATTGGTCCAGGCGCCGGTGACCGGGTTGCGGGTACCGGTGAGGGTGGTGGTTTCCGGGTTTTCCAGCGCGACGCTGAAGCCGCCCTGGGTGTAACGCACCTGGGCCTGGCGCACGAAGATCACGCCGTCGGTGGGGCCGACGAAGTCGACCGCTTCCGGCAGTGCGGCGGCGTCCATGAAGTTGGACCAGGTCTGGCCGGCCAGCCAGTTGTTCCAGTACATGTAGGCGTGGCGCAGGGTCACGCCATAGGTGTTGGTAGCGGTCTGGTTGCCCAGCGAATTGCCGAAGAAGTCCATCTCGAAGAACGCACCGGCCTTGTTGCCCGACTCGCTCACGTTGTCGATGCCGAGGTTGAAGCGCGAGAACTTGGCGTGGGCGTTGAGGTCGGTGCCCGAACGCTTGCCGCTGCCGCCGGCGCCTTCCACCGGGGTCTGGCCCGGCAGGTACAGCGAACGGCCGGTGGCATCGTCGGCCAGCTGGCCATCGCTGGTCTGGGTGGCCAGGAAGTCGGCCTTGATGAAGCCGCCGATCTTGACCGTGGTGCCCGGCGCGGCGCCCGGAGTGAGGGTGGTGACCTGGATCGGCTGCTTCCCGGCCGGCACCTGTGCGACCGGCTTCTGCCCGGCCTGCACCGTGCGGACTTCGGTCACCGCCTGCTGGGTCTGGCTGATCTGGGTCTGCTGTTGTTGCTGCGAAGACAGCAGCAGCTGAACCTGGCGTTCCAGTTCGGCAACGCGTGCTTCCAGCGCTTTCTCTTTGGCGGTCTCTGCGAACGCCATGCCCGGTGCGACCAGGGCGACCAACAGGCAGGCCGCCAAAGGTGTGCGCACGGCTTTCAACGTACGGTGGCTCATGTTGCCCTCTCTCCCAAGTGGCAAGGTGATGCCGCGCGTGGGGCACGGTCGAGCCGAGACTGCGGGGCGTTCGCGCACAGCGGCTATTCGCCATTGGTCGAACCCGGCCCTGCTGGGCGCTCACTTTCGACCATGGTCTAACCAGAGTGGTGACGCGGCCGGGGGTGGATGGGGCAAACTGAGGGGAATCGGTCGCCGCGATGCTGCGACCGCACATACAAAGTCAACGTGCAAGTGAGGGTGCCATGGCTGATATCTACCCCGTCGATCCGCAGTTCGCCGCCAAGGCACGCATCGACAAGACGTCGTACGAACAGCAGTACCAGGCTTCGGTGACCGACCCGGATGGTTTCTGGGGCAAGGCCGCCGAGCGCCTGCAATGGATGCGCAAGCCGACGAAGATCAAGAACGTCAGCTACGACCTGTCCGACTTCCACATCAAGTGGTTCGAGGATGGCGAACTCAACGCCAGCGTGAACTGCCTGGACCGCCAGCTGGACACGCGCGGCGACAAGACCGCGCTGCTGTTCGAACCGGATGGTCCCGACGCGCCGGCCCAGCACGTGACCTATCGCGAGCTGTACGAGCGCACCTGCCGCCTCGGCAACGCGCTGCGCAACCTGGGCGTCAAGAAGGGCGACCGGGTCACCATCTACCTGCCGATGATCGTCGACGCTGCGGTGGCGATGCTGGCCTGCGCGCGCATCGGTGCGATCCACTCGGTGGTGTTCGGTGGCTTCGCGCCGAACTCGATCGCCGACCGCGTCAGCGACTGCCAGAGCAAGCTGATCATCACCGCCGACGAGGGCCTGCGCGGCGGCCGCAGGATTCCGCTGAAGGCCAACGTCGATGCCGCGCTGAAGCTGCCCGGCACCAATACCGTGGAAACCGTGCTGGTGGTGCGCCACACCGGCGGCGCGGTGGACATGCAGGCGCCGCGCGACCGCTGGTTCCACGACGTGGTGGACAGCCAGCCGGCCACCTGCGAACCCGAGCGCATGAGCGCGGAAGACCCGCTGTTCATCCTCTACACGTCCGGTTCCACCGGCAAGCCGAAGGGCGTGCTGCACACCACCGGTGGCTACCTGCTGTACGCGGCCTACACCCATGAAGCGGTGTTCGACCTGCGCGAGGACGACATCTACTGGTGCACCGCCGACGTCGGCTGGGTCACCGGCCACAGCTACATCGTGTACGGGCCGCTGGCCAACGGCGCAACCTCGCTGATGTTCGAAGGCGTGCCGAACTATCCGGATACCTCGCGGTTCTGGAACGTGATCGACAAGCACAAGGTGTCGATCTTCTACACCGCCCCGACCGCCATCCGTGCGTTGATGCGCGAGGGCGAGGAGCCGGTGAAGAAGACCTCGCGCGCCTCGCTGCGCCTGCTCGGCAGCGTCGGCGAGCCGATCAATCCGGAAGCCTGGCGCTGGTACTACGAAGTGGTCGGCGACAGCCGCTGCCCGATCGTCGATACCTGGTGGCAGACCGAAACCGGCGGCATCCTGATTTCGCCGCTGGCCGGCGCGATGGACCTCAAGCCGGGGTCGGCCACCCTGCCCTTCTTCGGCGTGCAGCCGGCGCTGGTCAATGCCGATGGCGAGATCCAGGACGGCCCGACCGAGGGCAACCTGATCATCCGTGATTCCTGGCCGGGCCAGATGCGCACGGTGTACGGCGATCACCAGCGTTTCATCGACACCTATTTCCGTACCTACCCGGGCAGCTACTTCACCGGCGACGGTTGCCGCCGCGACGAGGACGGCTACTACTGGATCACCGGCCGCGTCGACGATGTGATCAACGTGTCCGGCCACCGCATCGGCACCGCCGAAGTGGAAAGCGCGCTGGTCTCGCACCCGAAGGTTGCCGAAGCGGCCGTGGTCGGTTTCCCGCACGACGTGAAGGGCCAGGGCATCTACGCCTATGTGACCCTGGTGGCCGAAGAAGCACCGAGCGACGAACTGCAGAAGGAACTGGTTGCCTGGGTGCGCAAGGAGATCGGACCGATCGCCACGCCGGACCACCTGCAGTGGGCGCCGGGCCTGCCGAAGACCCGCTCGGGCAAGATCATGCGCCGCATCCTGCGCAAGATCGCCGAGAACGCGCCGGACCAGCTCGGTGACACCTCGACCCTGGCCGATCCGTCGGTGGTGGCGTCGCTGGTGGACGAGCGCAAGGTGCGCTGATGGCGTGACTGCAGGCGCAGGACGCGCCAGGGACGTGGCCGGGAGGAGGGACCCGGCCGTGTCCGACCCGTCCTGCACCTGCCATCACGTCGCTCCTTTTCCTGATCGATAAGCTCGACCCATGACCACCCTCCTGATTGCCGATGACCACCCGCTGTTCCGCGAAGCCCTGCGTGGGGCGGTGCAGCGGGTCATCCCGGGCGTGCAGCTGTTCGAGGCCGACAGCGTGGAAGCGCTGTATGCGCTGGCCGACCAGCACAACGACGCCGACCTGGTCCTGATGGATCTCAACATGCCCGGCGCGCAGGGTTTCAACGCCCTGGTGCACATGCGCTCGCTGCACCCGCACCTGCCGGTGGTGGTGGTGTCCGCACGCGAAGAAGCCACGGTGATGCGCCGCGCGCTCGACCACGGCGCGCTCGGCTTCATTCCGAAGTCGGCCGATTCGGACACCATCGGCCATGCACTGGGCACCATCCTCGATGGCGAGACCTGGGCACCGCCGGAAGCGCACAACGTACCGCCCACCGGCAGCGAGGAACGCGAAGTGGGCCAGCGCCTGCGCGAGCTGACCCCGCAGCAGTTCCGCGTGCTGCAGATGCTGGGCGCCGGCCGCTTGAACAAGCAGATCGCCTACGACCTCAACGTCTCCGAAGCGACGATCAAGGCGCATGTCACTGCGATCCTGCGCAAGCTGGGCGTGACCAATCGCACCCAGGCGGTGCTGATGGCCGGCAAGCTGGCGATCGACGACGACGCCATCGTGCTGCCGCCGGAAGAAGACTGACGGTCGTGCCGGCCGCTGGCCGGCAATTCCCTGAAACGCGCGAAACGCATGAAACCGCTCCGGTAGGTGCCAAGCTTGCTTGGCACGCTCTTGACGTTGCACCTGCCGGCCAGCGGCCGGCACTACCAGGCACCGCTGTGCTCGCGGTATAGCCATCGCTATACAAACCAGCCCTGCCTGCGCATTTCGCTGGAAATGCGCCACGCGCGGATCACGGTGCTAAGCTTCGCGTCCCCTTGGGGAGTAGCCGGATTCCTTCGCAGGAATCGTCCACGTCAACATACTCGGCCAGTGCGCCGTGGCGTGGACAACCATGATGGTTGGCGAGACCAGCGGCCCGCGCGCGCAACGTCAGGTTGGGCGCGAGCGCAGGCCGTGCGTCCGTCCTAGCCCGACCTCAGCCGCCGCCCATGTCCCCCATTTCGATCCTCCTGATCGGCTTTGCCATGTCCACCGATGCCTTCGCCGCTGCAATCGGCAAGGGTGCGGCCATGCGCAAGCCGGTGTTCCGCGATGCACTGCGTGCCGGCATCATCTTCGGCGTCATCGAGGCGATCACGCCCCTCATCGGCTGGTTGCTCGGCCGTGCCGCCCTGCAGTACGTCGAAGCCTTCGACCACTGGATCGCCTTCGGCCTGCTCGGCGCGCTGGGCATCCACATGATCTACAACGGCCTGCGCCCGGACAGTGCCGAGGAAGAAGGAGATCCTTCGCAGCACCACGGCTTCTGGAAACTGGCGCTGACCGGCTTTGCCACCAGCATCGACGCGATGGCGGTGGGCATCGGCCTGGCCTTCATGGACGTGCATATCGGCGTGATGGCTGCGGTGATCGGCCTGTGCACGCTGACCATGGTCACTGCCGGCATCATGCTCGGCCGCGTGCTGGGCAGCATGGTCGGCAAGCGCGCCGAGATCATCGGCGGCGTGATCCTGGTGATCATCGGTGCGACGATCCTGTACGAACACCTGCACGGCGTGGGTTAGCGCGCCGAAAGCGAGAGATGCGTGGTTGCCGGCCAGCGGCCGGCACTACCAGGCAAGGTTCTACCGCCGGACTGATCATGCTTTGGTAGATGCCAGGCTTGCCTGGCATGGTTTCACGCCACGGTTGCCGGCCAGCGGCCGGCACTACTGCGCATCGCGCAGCGCGCCCAGGAAGGCGCGCAGCGAGGCCGGCTTGATGGGTTTGGTCAGCACGCGGTAGCCGCGCTCGCGCGCCATCCGCTTCAGTTCATCGCGGCCGTCGGCGGTCAACAGCGCGCCGGGCAGTGGGTAGCCCGCCGCATCGCGCAGGGCCACCAGCGCATCCAGGCCGTCCATGCGGTCGTGCAGGTGATAGTCCACCAGCATCACCTGCGGGCGCTCGGCGATCTTCTCCAGCGCCTGGTCGACGGTCGCAGCGGTGATCACCTGCACCTGCCAGCGGCCGAGCAGCGCGCGCATGCCGTCGAGGATTTCCTCGTCATTGTCCACGCACAGCACGCGCAGCCCGGCCAGCGAATCGCTGCGCACCGGTGCGGCCACGGCCTGTACCGGCGAGGCCATCTCGGTATAACCGGGCAGCGGTGCCACCCGCGGCAGGATGATCGAGAACATCGAACCACTGCCCACGCGGCTGCGCGCATTGAGGCGATGATCGAGCAGGCGCGAGATGCGCTGGCAGATCGACAGGCCCAGGCCGAGGCCCTGCTCGCCCCAGTCGAACGGCTGCTGGTAACGGTGGAATTCGTCGAAGATCTGCCGCATGTGGTGCTCGGGAATGCCGGGGCCGGTATCCCACACCTGCAGTTCCACTTCGTCGCCGCGGTGGCGTACGGCCAGCACGATGCGGCCCTGGCGGGTATAGCGCAGCGCGTTGGCCAGGAAGTTCTGCAGCACGCGGCGCAACAGGCGGCGGTCGCTGCGTACCCACGCCGGTCGCGCGAACAGGTCCAGGCGCAGGCCACGGCCGGCGGCCACCGGGGTGTACTGCGCAGCCAGTTCGCGCATCAGCGCGCTCACGTCGAACTCGCCGATCACCGGGTGCAGGCCACCGGCATCCAGTCGCGACACATCCAGCAGGCCATCGAGCAGTTCTTCGGCAGCACGCAGCGAGGCATCCACGCGTTCGGCCAGATGCTTCTGCTCGTCACTGACGTGGTCACTGTCACGCAGCGCGGAGGCAAACAGGCGCGCGGCATTCAGCGGTTGCAGCACGTCATGGCTGATTGCCGCCAGGAAGCGGGTCTTCGACTGCTGCGCGACCTCGGCCTCATGCGAGCGCTCGGCCACGCGCTGTTCCAGCGTCTCGTTGGCTTCCAGCAGTGCTTTTTCCGCGTGCTTGTAATCGGTGATGTCGTTGTAGCTGGTCACGTAGCCGCCACCAGGCAGCGCCTGGCCGCGCATCTCGATCACCTTGCCATCGCTGCGGGTGCGCTCGAACACGTGCGGTGAACCGGCGCGCATGTAGCCGATGCGGCGGTTGATCTGCACTTCGATATCGCCCTCGCCAAGCTCGCCGCGCTCGGCGTTGTAGCGGATCAGATCCGCCACCGGGCGCCCCACGTACAGCATGCCGTCGGGGTAACCGAACATGTCCTGGTAACGACGGTTCCAGGCGGTCAGGCGCATGTCCGGATCGACCACGCTGACCCCGGCACTGATGTTCTCCAGCGTGGTCGACAGGATCTCGCGATTGAAGCGCAGCTCCTGCCCGGCTTCATCCAGCACCGCCACCACTTCGCCCAGGTCCATGCCCGAGCCGCGCAGCAGGCTGGTCAGCAGCAGCCGCGCGGAGGCCGCGCCGATCGATGCGGCCAGCAACCGCTCGGTGAACTGCACCCAGGGCCGGTCGGCCGGTGCCGAGGACTGCAGCTCGCGTCCCAGCGACTGCGCCTGTTCGAAGAAGGCGCGCCGCGCGTGGCGTTCACCGACCACGCGCGAGGCCAGCGCCAGCAGGTCGCCCACGTGCACATGACCGGGCCAGCCACCGGCCACCGAGGGGCGCTCGGCATACGGATCGAGGAACGGCGCGGCGCGCAGCCGCTCGTCCACGCCCGGTCGCCAGCGCGCGGACACCAGCATCATCGTCGCCGCGTTGACCAGCAGTGACCAGAACGTGCCATGGGTCAGCGGGTCCCAACCGGTCATCCCGAACAACTGCTGCGGGCGCAACCAGGTGATGTCGAACGGGCCGTTCTGCACCCAGCCGGCGTCCATCCAGCCGGCCATCGTCATCGCCGGCAGCAGCAGCGTGTACAACCATGTGCCGAAGCCCAGCAGCATGCCCGCCTCGACGCCGCGGCGGCTGGCGCCACGCCAGTACAGGCCACCGATCAACCCCGGTGCGAACTGCGCCACCGCAGCGAACGCCATCAGGCCGTAGCTGGCCAGGGTGCTGTCGTTGCTGCTGCTGCGGTAGTAGCTGTAGGCCATCAGTGCCAGCAGCAGGATCGCCAGCCGGCGGATCCACAGCACGCGCGAGGCGACGTCGGCCGCTTCCTGGTGATCACCACTTCGGCGCAGCAGTACCGGCATCACCAGGTCGTTGCTGACCATCGTGGCCAGCGCGATCGAGGACACGATCACCATGCCGGTGGCCGCGGAGAACCCCCCGATATAGGCAATCAACGCCAGTGCGTTGCGCCCTTCCGCCAGCGGCAGGGCCAGCACCATCGAGTCATCTGCCACGCCACTGCCGGTGCCGAACAGGCTGACACCGGCGGTGGCGATCGGCAGCACCATCGCCGAGATGAGCACCAGGTAGCCGCCGAACATCCAGCGCGCACGGCGTACGTCGCGCACATCCCCGCACTCGACAACCGCTACGTGGAACTGGCGCGGCAGGCAGATGATGGCGAGGAAGCTGAGCAGCGTCTGCGACAGGAAGCCCACCGGAGGCAGCCCGGTGAACAGCGTATGCACCGACTCCACCACCGCTTCGTTGCGGTCGCTGAGCCAGACGTAGGCGAACACGCCCACCGCCACCATGGCCACCAGCTTGATCACGGACTCCAGCGCAATGGCCAGCATCATGCCGTGATGATGCTCGGTGGCATCGACCTGGCGGGTACCGAACAGGGTGGCGAACAGCGCCATCAACAACGCCACGTACAACGCCGGGTCACTGAAGAAGCCGGTCGGGCCGGTGTTGCCGGTCAGTACCTGCAGGCTCATCGCCACCGCTTTGTACTGCAGGGCCAAGTACGGAACGATGCCGATCAGCGCGATGATCGCCACCAGCGCTGCCAACCGCCGCGAGCGGCCGAAACGCGAGGAGATGAAATCGGCGATGGAGACCACGTTCTGGCTGCGCGCGATCAGTGCCAGGCGCTCGATGATGCGCCAGCCAAACAACAGCAGCAGCAAGGGCCCGATGTAGATCGGCAGGTAGCCGATGCCGTTGCGCACGGCGGTGCCGACCGCGCCGTAGAAGGTCCACGACGAGCAGTACACCGCCAGCGCCAGGCTGTAGACCACCGGCCGCAGCCACGGCCGGTCGGGATACATGGGCCGGCGGTCACCCCACCACGCCACGCCGAACAGCAGCGCGGCATAGGCAACCGAGACCAGCAGCAGGATCCAGCTGGAGACCACGCGCGTGTTTCCGTCGGAGGAACCCGCAGTGTAGGCCAGGCATGGCCGGGTGTACGGGCTCGTTGGGGGCAACCACCCCCACCAGGGTGGGGGCCTACGCGGTGCAGGCCACGACCATTGGTCGTGGCCGGCTTCTTACTGGGCCGGCACGCCCATTTCCTTCAGCAGCTCGGGCGCCGGGTAGACCTTGGCCAGCAGCCAGCGCAGGTAGCGCATGTCCACGTGCACGGCGCGCTTGTAGCGCGGGTCGAACCACCAGCTGGCGCTGACCGACTCCCAGTTGCTGTCGAAATTCAGGCCGATCAGTTCACCCTTGGCGTTGAGCACCGGCGAGCCGGAATTGCCGCCGGTGGTGTCCAGGTTGGTCAGGAAGTTGACCGTCTGGGTCTTCAGCGCCGGATCGGCGGTGCTGCCGAAGTCACCCTTGGCGATCGCAGCCAGCAGCGGCTTGGGTGCATCGAACGGATAGGCGTTGGTGTTCTTCTCGACGATGCCGGCCACGGTGGTCACCGGCGAGTAGCTCACGCCATCGCGCGGATGCAATGCTTCCACCTTGCCGTAGCTGATGCGCAGGGTACGGTTGGCATCCGGGTACACCGCACGGCCCTGCTTGGCACGCCAGGCGAACAGCGCCTGCATGTAGGCCGGGCGCAGGCGCAGCTGCTCGCCTTCGCGGGTCTTGCTCTCGTTCTCGATGCGCAGCTGCGCGGCCACCAGCGGGCCGGCCACGGCGATCAGCGGATCGGCGGCCAGCGCCTTGCCTTCGCGCGCTGCGGCAAAGCGCGACAGGCGCTGTGCTTCATCGCCCAGCTGGGTGCCGGCGTACAGGGTGTCCAGTGCCTTGGCCAGCTGCTGCGGGGTGCGGCCGAAGGCGGCGTCGAACTCGGCCACGCGCTGCGCCTCCGGCAGCTGCTGGTAACGGGTCAGCAGGGTGGTCAGCAGCGCCTTCTCGACCTCCGGCGCGTAGCGGCGCTGGACCTGCTTGAGCACGCCTTCGATCATCGCCTGGTCGCGCTGCTGGTAGCCGCTCTCGCGCTGCGCGTCGGGCTTGGCCGACTCGATGCGCAGGCGCTCCAGCAGCAATGCCGAGCGCAGCAGCTGGCTCTGCGCGGCCATCTGATCCAGCAGCAGGTCACGCTCGCCCACCGCCGCGCCCTGCGACAGGTTGGCCAGCAGCGCCTTGATGTCGCCCTGGTACCTGCGGTCGGTGGCAGCCAGCATGGCCGTCTCGTCGGCGGCACGCTGCGCCTTGGCGTCGCTGCGCAGCAGGCCTTCCAGCTCACCGGCGGCGCGCTTGCGGTTGTTCTTCAGCGACTGCAGCTGCGAGGCGTAGCGGGTACGCGCCTGCGCATCCTTGGCGCTGGCGGCTTCGATAGTGTCGATCATCTGCTGGAACACCGACACGCGGCGCGGCAGCACGGTATCGATCTGGCCGGCGAATTCGGCCGCGGTGCGGTGGCGGTAGGTGATACCCGGGTAACCGGCCAGCATCGCGTAATCGCCTTCCTTCGGGCCTTCCACCGACATCTGCAGGTGTGCCGGCGCCTGGTAGGGCACGTTGTCCTTGCTGTAGGCAGCCGGCTTGCCGTCCTTGCCGACGTAGGCACGCAGCAGGGTGAAGTCGCCGGTGTGGCGCGGCCACATGAAGTTGTCGATCTCGTCGCCGTAGTTGCCGATCGCACGCGGCGGCGCGTAGACCAATCGCACGTCGCTCAGTTCCAGCTGGGCGATGCGGTAGAAGTCGGTGCCGTAGTACATGTTGGCGACCGAACAACGCACGCTGCCGTCCTTCTCGCACTCGGCCACGATCTGCTTGCTGGCCGCATCCACCGCATCGAAGTAGGCACGGCCGGTCTTGCCGCGCGCCTGCGCCAGCACCTGGTCGGTCACCTTGTCGAAGCCGACGGTGACCAGCACGCGGAAGTCCGGGTTGGCCGGGCGCTCATCGGCACGGTCCCTGGCAATGAAACCGCCGTTGATCAGGTCGTGCTCGGGCGAGCTGTTGTACTGGATCACGCCCATCGCCACGTGATGGTTGGTCAGCAGCAGGCCGTCGGCGGACACGAACGAGCCGGTGCCGCCACCGGCACGCACCACCGCGCTCAGCGGCGGCGCGGTGACGTTGGCCAGGTCGGCCGGATTGCCCTTGAAACCGGCCGCCTGCAGCGGCTTGGCCAGTTCCGGCAGCTGGGTCGGCATCCACATGCCTTCATCGGCGTGGGCACCGGCGGCGAGGGTCAGGCCGAGGGCCAGGGCGGTGGGAAGGGATTTGCGTGGTGACATGGGGCAATCCGGTACGACAGAACAGCCCGGGACCATAGCCGCTGGGGGCGGATGGGGCAACGGCCGATGGTTGGGTCGACGTGCACGGCAGTGCCGGCCGCTGGCCGGCAACCCACGCAGGTCGGGAGAAACGGTGCAGTTGCCGGCCAGCGGCCGGCACTACCGGATCGTTATTTCTCCCGCCGCCAGTTGATCGAACCGCGGTTTTCAACCGTGCTCGATTCCACTTCCACGTCGAAGCCGCGGCGCAGCAGGTACTTCAGCGTGATCACCGAACCGGCACCGACCAGCGACACGCCGTAGCCGACGTACAGCTTGGGCGAGATGTATTTGCCCACGCCGATCACCGAGCCCCCCAACGCGCGCGACTGGCTTACGCCGGCATCGTCCAGGCCCAGCTTGGCGCCCAGCTGCGAGGCCAGCAGGCCACTGCCTGCAGAGAGTGCCGCCGAGGCCGCGTTGACCTGCTGGGTCTGGTCGCTGCTGGCGCCGGTCAGGCTGCGGCCCAGCACCAGATAGGCCAGGGCCTCGGACTGCGACATCGCCGGATCGGACCACACGTCCGCACGCGGCTGCTGCGCACGCCCGGTGACGTCGATGCCCGCCGTGACATCACCGACCCGGCGCTCGGCACGGATGTTGATGCGCGGATCGGACACCGCGTTGTAGTTCCAGGTCAGGTTGCCACGGGTGATGGTCAGGTCCTGCCCATACGCCTTGTAGCGCCCGCTCACTTCCAGGCCACCATTGGCGGTCATCTCGCGGCCAGGCTTGGCCCAGACCTGCATCTTGCCGGTCAGTGCGCCCTTCAGGCCAAAGCCGGTCATCTTCACCTTGTCGCCGAGGCTGACAACCAGGTCCATGTCCAGCGGCGAGGTGCGCGATTCTTCCGGATCGACCGGATCGAGCACCACCACGTCTTCGGACACCGAGGTACCGCGGTCCAGGCGTTCGAGGTCGATATCGGCCTCGGGCACATGCACGGTGCCACGCAGCTCCATTGCCGCCTTGGCCAGGGTGAAATCGAGGTTGGGATTGGCGACGATGCGCAGTTCGCTGGTGTTGGACAGCAGCACGTTGTCGCCGTGGATCTTCAACTGCAGCGGCTGTGCATCACCGAACCACGACAGGCCGCCATCCACGTACAGCGTGCCCTGGCCGGAATTGGCCTGGGCGGTGATCCTGGCCGAACCATCAGGCTGGGCCACGAAGCTGCCCTTGCCCTGGTCGAAGGTCAGGCCCAGCGCCGGGAATTCACCCTTGAAGTTGCTCAGCTGCGCATCACCGCCCAGCGACGGCTGGCCACGCGTGCCGCGCAGGCTGACGTGCCCTTCGATCAGACCGGTCGGGCGCACGATATCCGGCGAGAACAGCTCCAGCCAGTACAGCCGCGACATGTTGAGGTAGAGCTCACCGTTCAACGGCGCGCTGGCTTCCCAGCCGGTCTGCATCTTGGCATCGACGAAGCCGTTGCCCTGGAAGCCCATGCCCAGATAGCCCTTGATGCTGGCCGGGGTCATGTCCAGTTTCAGCGAGAACTGGTCATAGCGCACCAGCTCGCCACGCGACGCATCGCCCACCGTGGTGCGGTTCTCACCCAGGCGCACGCCGCCTTCCTTCGAGCGCACTTCCACATGACCTTCCCAGGCGTTGCCGCGCGGGCGGATCTGCGCATCCAGGCTGACATCGCCGCGCAGGTAGATGCGGCGGCCGGACTGCGGCGGCAGCCATGGCTGCACCAGCGCCAGCGGCAGCGCATCACTGCGCACCACCAGGCCCTCGCGCGGCCAGTTCGCCTGGGCGCACAGCGCGCCACTGCTGGCGGCGGCCAGGCAGGCTTCGGACAGGGTGTAGGTGCTGCCGTTGATCGCGAACGCGGCCGGCGCACGCAGCGACCAGGCATCGCCCTTCACCGGTGCGATGCGCAGCGATGCCAGCTCGCCACGCCACTGCGCGCCCTGCTGGCGCACGCTGCCCTGCAGCTCGATCGCGCCCATCTCATTGCGGGTCTGCGCGGCCAGCCGCAGGTTGGACACACTGCCCTGCGCATCGATGTTCAGCCGTTCCAGCAGCATGCCGGCGTTGACCTGCTGGCCCTGCACCGCCAGCGTGCCGCTGTCACCACGCCACGGCAGGTGGCCCTTGATGCTCACGCTCTCGGCGCCGTAGCCATCCCAGTTGAGGTTGTTGCCGATCAGGTCGGCGGTGATATCAGGCGCATCGCGTGGGCCCTTCACCTGCACCTGGCCACGCAGGCCACCGTCGGCGCCCGGCAGCAGATCACTCAGCTGCAGCGGTTCGAAGCGTGCGTCGATGTCGAGGCGATCACCGACCTTGCCCGAAGCAGTGACCCGGCTGCTGCCCAGCGACAGCTTCAGGTCGCCCTGGCCTTGATCGCCCTGCAGTGCGAACTTGCCCTGCGCGTCGAGGTTGCGCTGGCGCAGGACGCCCTTCAGCGACGGCAGGTCCACCGTGGCTTCCAGCGTGCCGGCCGTGCCCGGTGCGGCGTTGGCCGGCGGCGGCAGCTGGCGGCCCTTGGAGGCCAGGTTGCCGGACAGGCGGCCATTCCAGCCCGGCACGAAATAGCCGGGGTCGAAGTCCTTCAGCGTGGCCTTGGCGTCCCAGTCCAGCTGTGGCGCCCAAGCGACCTGGCCTTCCACCTGCAGCTGGCCACCCGGGGTCTGCGCCTGCAGCTGGTGGATCGACGCGGCCTGGTCATTGCCACGCACGTCGAAGCGCAGCTGCGCCTTCTGCTTTTCGCGTTCGACCTCGGCGCGGCCGATCGCCGCCCACGCCTTCAGCGTGCCGGCCAGGCCGAAGCGCGCTTCCTTCAGCGTCACCGGTACCGGCGCGCTGCCGGCGGTGTTCGGGTCTGCGGCCGGCACGTAGGTCAGATCGCGTGCGACCACCGAGAAATTAAGCTTCTGCTGGTCTTCCTGGCTGAAATCGGCCGTACCTTCCAGCCGCGCTTCGCCGCCGAGGCCCTTCACCAGCAACGGCGAAACCTTCAGCACCTGGTCCTGCAGCGACACCACCGACGGTGCCAGTTCCAGTTCCTGGTCGCCCTGCTTCACCTTGCCATGCAGGTTGGCGTTGCCGCCCTTGCCAGCGGCAGTGAAGTCCAGTGCCAACGGTGCGATCGCCGAGCTCGCCAGCGCCGGCGACAGCAGCGACAGATCCAGTTCGTCGCTGCGCACGCTGGCGTTCCAGGTCGGGTCGGTCCGCCCGTCGAACACCAGCATCGCGTGCAGCGGCTTCGGTGCACGCCCGGCCAGCGCCACCTCCATGTGGGCGAGGTCGCCGCGTGCCACCAGCCCCACCGTCGCTGCAGTGCGCCCACGCGGGGCCGGCAGCACCGCCGTGACCGTCACGTCGGTGTCGTAGTCCTTGGCCGGGATGTAGCGGCCCTGGGCGGTGAAATTGCCCATGTCGCTGTCCACGACCAGCTTGTGCGCCTGGAATTCGCCGTTGGCGATTTCGATGCCACCGCGCACGCGGCTGATGTCGATCACCGGCTCGTTGGCCTGGCTGATGCGGAAGCCATCGATGGCGATGGCGTCGGCCTGGATCGCCAGCGGCATCTCGATCTGCGGCAGCGAATCCGGCCACGACGGCAGCTTGAACGGCTCGTCACTCTTGGCCAGGTTCAACGTCGCGTTGGTCAGTTCCAGCTTGTCCAGCAGCAGCTTGCGGCCCAGCAACGGGCGCAGGTCCGGCTCCAGGTGCGCGCGCTCGGCGTGGAAATGGATGTCGTCATAGCGGAAGTCGACGTTGTACAGGGTCAGCGGACCGGCCACCGGGCCGTCCACCTTGTCCCAGGTGAAGCTGGCGCCCACCGGCAGCCGCGCCACCACCTGCGCCAGCAGCACATCGCGGCCGGCCACGGTCTGCAGCAGCCAGTACACCGCCAGCAGGGCCAGCAGCACCAGCCCGATCACGCCGGCGCCGGACCATGCCCAGAAGCGGCGGCGGCGGTAGAAGCGCACGCGCGGCGGCGTGTTCGGGGTCGGCGTGGGTGCGGGCGTGCTCACAGGTCCGCTCCGATGTTCAGGTACAGCTGGAACTGCGAATCCGGGTTGTTCAGGCCGTGCGCCACGTCGATGCGCACCGGGCCGACCGGCGATTTCCAGCGCACGCCGAAGCCGACGCCAGTGTGCAGATCAATGGTGTTGTCGAAGGCGCTGCCGGTATCGACGAACACCGCCGCGCCCCATGGGCCGCCATTGAAGTAGTGCTCGTACTCGGCCGAGCCGATCACCAGGTTCTTGGCGCCCAGTGCGTACTTGTCCGGCGCCGGGGTACGCGGGCCGACCTCGCGGTAAGCGTAGCCGCGGATGCTGCGGTCGCCGCCGGCGAAGTAGCGCAGGCTCGGCGGCATCGCCACCAGGTCGCTGGTCCAGGTGGTGCCGCCCTCGCCGCGCAGGATCAGGCGGTTGCTTTCGCCCACCGGGATGTACCAGCGCAGCACGGCATTGGCCTGCACGAAGCTGGTATCCGAACCGACGCCCTCGATGCCGGTCCGTAGCGTCGCGGTGCCGCTGATGCCCTTGCGCGGGAACATCTGGTCGTCGACATTGACGTAGTCGGCCACCATCTGCGGGTACACCAGCGTCGAGGTGTTGTAGACCGCATCGGTGAATTCGGTGCCGGAGGCGTAGCGCCAGCGCTCGCGCAGCGCGTTGACCGAGGCGATCGCGGTCCAGTGCTCGTTGATCTCGCCGCTGCGGCTGGCGATCAGCTTGAAGTTGCGCAGGTCGATGTAATCGGTCTGCTCGTCATACGCGCTGGCGGCGAAGGTGTACCAGCCGTCGAGCCAGTTGAACGCCGGGATGCGGTAGCTGGTCACCAGGCTCTTGCGCTTCTGCGCATAGTCCAGCTGCGTGTTCATCTTGTGGCCGCGGTTGTTCAGGAACCGCCGCTCGATGCCACCGCGCACACCCGGGCCGCTCTCGCTGCCGTAGCTCAGGCCGGCGGTGTAGATGGTGCGCTTGGCGCGGGTCAGGTTGACGTCCACCGGCACGTCGCCGTTCTCATCAGCCTGGTCCGGCCGCGGCTGGATGTCGATCACGCTGAAGTAGTCCAGCTTGGTCAGCGATTGCCGCAGCCGGTCCAGCTTGCCTTCGTGGTAGTAGCTGCCCTGGTCCCAGTACACCAGCGGGTCGAACAGCTTGTCGACGAAGTAGTCCTGGTGGAAGCGCACCGGGCCCATGTTGTAGCGGCGGCCGCTGTCCCAGGTCAGGTCGATGTCGGCGGCGTTGTCGGCACGGGTGATCTGCACCTGGCGCTGGGTGTAGTCGGCGTCGAAGTAGCCACGCTCGGCCAGGCGGCGGGTGATGGTGATCTTGCTGGCTTCGTACTGGGTGTGCTCGAAGCGCTGGCCCTTGCGCGGCTTGAACGCGGCCAGGTCGTCCTGCAGGTACTGGTCGTAGATCGCCGGGCCGGTGATGTCGATGTGCTCACGACGCACGGTCACCGGGGCACCCTTGTCGACATGGATCAGCACCCGCACGTGCTCATCCTCGCGCGGTGCTTCAACCTTGATCACCGGGTTGTAGTACCCGAACGGTTCCAGCGCCTGGCGGGTCTGCCGCTCGGCCTGCGACAACAGGTACTCCAGGCGCGACTCGCCCTGCTCCTTGCCGATCGTGTCGTACAGCGACAGCGATTCCTGGATGTTCTCGATGATTGCGGCGTCGTCGCCCTTGTCCAATCCCTTGATGTCCACCTTGTCGATGGTGCCGCGCGCGTGGGCCACGGAAGTGGCGGCCAGCGACAGGACCATCAGCGGCAGGGCGTATTTCTTTGGCTGCATGCGGCACAGCATACCGACCGGAGGTGACGATGCGAAATGCATCACGTCATTCGGGATCGGTTGTTAAGTGGCGGTCAAAATACGCGCCTTTGTGGCGATCATCGTGATCGCAGCCGAGGAAGCCGGCATCGTGCGCGATGCCGGCAATGACCCCGATGGACATCCGCCGGCGGTGATCCGGTAGTGCCGGCCGCTGGCCGGCAACCCACAGATCAATCCGATGCGCGGGGGCAATGCCGGCCAGCGGCCGGCACTACCGATACCGGCATCAGCTCGACAGATGCTCGATCGCCGCCACCTTGCCCAGGCGCTCGCCCAGCATCGTCAGCAGCGCCAGGCGGTTGCCACGCAGCGCCGGATCCTCGGCATTGACCATCACGCCATCGAAGAAGGCGTCGACCTGCGGGCGCAGCCGGGCCAGGCGGGCCAGCACGGCCACGTAGTCCTTGTGCTGCAGGCTGGCGCCGGTGTCGTCGATGGCCGCGGTGACGGCTTCAGCCAGCGCGCGCTCGGCGTCTTCCTGCAGCAGCGCCGTGTCGATCTGGGCCGGAATGTCGCCCTCGGCCTTGCGCAGGATGTTGCGGATGCGCTTGTTGGCCGCGGCCAGTGCCTCGGCTTCCGGCAGCGCAGCGAAGGTGCCGATCGCATCCAGGCGGCGGTCGAAGTCATACAGCGAGGCCGGCTTCAGCTCGGCCACCGCATTGAAGTGCGTGGCCGGCACGCCCTTGTCGGCGTAGTAGCCCTTCAGGCGGTCGAGGATGAAGTCGTACAGCTCGCCGACGTCGGCCTGCACGTTGCGCGCGGCCAGGCCGGCGTTGGCGCTGGCCAGCAGCGCGCGCAGATCCAGCTCGAAGCCGCTCTCGATGATCGTGCGGGCCAGTCCCAGCGCGTTGCGGCGCAGGGCGAACGGGTCCTTGTTGCCGGTCGGCTTCAGGCCTGCGGCGAAACCACCGGCCAGGGTGTCCACGCGTTCAGCAATCGCCAGCACCTTGCCCAGCGCCGACAACGCGATGTCATCGCCACCGAAGCGCGGCTGGTAGGCCTCGTCGATGGCCAGCGCGACCTCGGCCGATTCGCCACCTGCCACGGCGTAGTGGCGGCCGGCGATGCCCTGCAGTTCCGGGAATTCGTTGACCATGCGCGATTGCAGGTCGTTCTTCGCCAGTTCGGCGGCACGCCGTGCCTGCGCAGCGTCGGCGCCAACCTGCGGCGCGATCACCTCGGCCAGGGCGGCCACGCGGGCGACCTTGTCGGCCACGCTGCCCAGCTTGGCCTGGTAGGTCACCGTCTTCAGGCCCTCGCCCATCGACGCCAGGCCCTGCTTCAGGTCTTCGTCGAAGAAGAACTTGGCATCGGCGAAGCGCGGGCGGATCACGCGCTCGTAGCCCTTGGCCACTTCGGCCACGTCCTTCGATTCGATGTTGGCGATGCCGATGAACTTCTCGGTCAGCGTGCCGCTGTCATCCAGCACCGGGAAGAACTTCTGGTTGATCTCCATCGTCTCGATCAGCGCTTCCTGCGGCACCGCCAGGAACGCGCGCTCGAAGCTGCACAGCACCGCCGACGGCCACTCGACCAGGTTCACCACCTGCTCCAGGTTGTCCTCGGTGATGCGGGCGCTGCCGCCGGCCTTGGCCGCAGCGGCTTCAACCTCGGCGACGATGCGCGCGCGGCGCTCGCCCGGGTCGACCAGCACGAACGCGGCACGCAGGGCTTCCACGTAATCCTGCGGCTGTGCCAGCGACACGGCCTGGTCGTGGTGGAAACGATGGCCACGGCTGACACGGCCAGCCTGCAGGCCGAACAGTTCGGCCTCGACCACGTTGCCACCGTGCAGCAGCACCAGCCAGTGCGCCGGGCGCGCAAAGCCCCAGGCGTGGTCGCCCCAGCGCATCGGCTTGGGAATCGGCATCGCCGCGATCGCCTCGCGCAGGATCTCCGGCAGCAGGCTGGCGGTGCGCGCGCCCGGGGTCACCGCGCGGTGCACGAAGCGCTCGCCCTTGTTGTCGGTGGTCTTCTCCAGCGCGGTCCATTCGATCCCGGCCTTGGCGGCGAAGCCCTGCAGGGCCTTGGTCGGCTGGCCTTCGGCGTCCAGCGCGATGTTCAGGTACGGGCCCAGCACTTCGCTGTGCTGTTCCGGCTGTTCCAGGCCAACGCCCGGCAGCAGCACGGCCAGGCGGCGCGGGGTCGACAGCGGGCGGGCATCGCCCAGCTCCAATGCGACGCCGCGCTTGCGCAGGCCGTCGACAACGCCATCGAAGAACGCCTGGGCGAGGCCCGGCAGTGCCTTGACCGGCAACTCCTCGGTGCCCAGTTCGATCAGCAGGGGGGACAGTTGGCTCATCGTTTCAATCCTGTGGTGGGGGCGCAGCGCGCGACGCGTCCGGCGCCCCGGAGTAAGGGGGAGAGCGGCGGTCAGGCCTTCTTGGCGCCCGGGAAGCCCAGCTTCTCGCGCTGCTCGTAGTAGGCCTTGGCCACCGCCTGGGCCAACGCGCGCACGCGCAGGATGTAGCGCTGGCGCTCGGTCACGCTGATCGCGCGGCGCGCATCGAGCAGGTTGAAGGTGTGGCTGGCCTTCATCACCTGCTCGTAGGCCGGCAGCGGAAGGTTCACTTCCACCAGCTTCTGCGCTTCACGCTCGCAGGCGTCGAAGCGGTGGAACATTTCGTCCACGTCGGCGTATTCGAAGTTGTACGTGCTCTGCTCCACCTCGTTCTGGTGGTAGACGTCACCGTAGGTCACCGGCTGGCCGTCCGGGCCATAGGTCCAGACCAGGTCGTAGACGTTGTCGCAGTTCTGCAGGTACATGCACAGGCGTTCGAGACCATAGGTGATCTCGCCCAGCACCGGTCGGCATTCGAGGCCACCGGCCTGCTGGAAGTAGGTGAACTGGGTCACCTCCATGCCATTGAGCCAGACTTCCCAGCCCAGGCCCCAGGCACCCAGCGTCGGCGATTCCCAGTTGTCCTCGACGAAGCGCAGGTCGTGCACCAGCGGGTCGATGCCCAGTGCCTTCAGCGAATCCAGGTACAGCTGCTGGATGTTGTCCGGCGCCGGCTTCATCGCCACCTGGTACTGGTAGTAGCGCTGCAGGCGGTTCGGGTTCTCGCCGTAGCGGCCGTCGGTCGGGCGGCGCGAGGGCTGCACGTAGGCCGCGTTCCAGCCTTCCGGACCGATCGCACGCAGGAAGGTGGCCGGATGGAAGGTACCGGCGCCCACCTCCAGGTCGAGCGGCTGGATGAGCACGCAGCCCTGCTGGGCCCAGAACTGGTTCAGGGTCTGGATCAGGCCCTGGAAGGTGATCGGAACGGTCGGGGTCGCGGACATGCGGACGATTCTTGGCCGGCAAGGGGGGTGCGCTAGTATAACGGCCGACCTGCGGGGCATTCCGTACCCGGGAGGAGCAGGCAGATGGAACATCGGCTGCCGGTGGGCACGCCCGGCGAGGCGGGCGGCGTTCCGCTGCCCTGGGGCCGCCTGCATTTCGAGCAGATCGCCGCGGCGCTGATCGCCGATGGCCTGGTGGCCGAGCAGGACCGCGAGCGCATGCGCTTCTCCGCACAGGGGGCGCGCAACGCCAGCGAAGTGCATCCGCTGGTGCTGTTGTCCAACCTCAAGCTGGCCGCCACCGGCGGCGGCGAACTGACCCTGGAGCGCCTCAGCGAATGGCTGGCGCAGCGTACCGGCTGCCGCTACCTGCGCATCGACCCGACCCGGGTCGACGTCGCCGCGGTGACGGCCCTGGTGTCGCATGCCTATGCCCGCCGCCATCGCTTCCTGCCGCTGGCGGTGGATGCCGAGCGCGTGCTGGTGGCCACCAGCGAGCCGCTGGTGCAGGAATGGCGCCGCGACCTGCAGCACCTGACCCGGCGCCGCATCGAGCTGGCGGTGGTCAACCCGCTGGACCTGCACCGCTACACCATGGAGTTCTACGGGGTAACCCGTTCGGTGCGTGGCGCCCGCAGTGATGCGCGCGGCGAAGCCAGCACCACCCTGCCCAGCTTCGAACAGCTGGTCGAGCTGGGCCGTACCGGCGACGTCAATGCCGACGACCAGCACATCGTGCACATCGTCGACTGGCTGCTGCAGTACGCCTACGAACAGCGCGCCTCGGACATCCACCTGGAGCCGCGCCGCGAGATGGGACGCATGCGCTTCCGCATCGACGGCGTGCTGCACAAGGTGTTCGAAGTGCCACCGGCAGTGATGACCGCCGTGGTCAGCCGCATCAAGGTGCTGGGCCGCATGGACCTGGCCGAGCGCCGGCGCCCGCAGGACGGCCGCATCAAGACCCGCTCGCCGGGTGGCCGCGAAGTCGAGATGCGCCTGTCGACCATGCCCACCGCCTTCGGCGAGAAGTGCGTGATGCGCATCTTCGACCCGGATGCCGCGTTCAAGAGCATCGACCAGCTCGGTTTCAGCCCGCAGGAGGCCGCCGGCTGGAATGCACTGGTCGAGCGCCCGCACGGCATCGTGCTGGTCACCGGCCCGACCGGCTCGGGCAAGACCACCACCCTGTATTCCACGCTGAAGCGGCTGGCCACGCCGGACGTGAACGTGTGCACGGTGGAAGACCCGATCGAGATGATCGCGCCCGAGTTCAACCAGATGCAGGTGCAGACCAACATCGACCTGGACTTCGCCAGTGGCGTGCGCACCCTGCTGCGACAGGACCCGGACATCATCATGATCGGCGAGATCCGCGACCTGGAAACCGCGCAGATGGCGGTGCAGGCCTCGCTGACCGGCCACCTGGTGCTGTCCACCCTGCACACCAACGATGCGCCCTCGGCGGTCACCCGCCTGCTCGACCTGGGCGTGCCGCATTACCTGCTGGCCAGCACCCTCAACGGCATCCTCGCCCAACGCCTGGTGCGTACCCTGTGCCCGCACTGCAAGCAGCCGCACAGCCTCGGCGCCGCCGACTGGGCGGTGCTGGCTGATAGCCATGCTGCATATCCAGATGCCGCCACGCCCTGTCGGCCGGTCGGTTGCCTGGAGTGCCGGCGCACCGGATTCCTTGGCCGCATCGGCCTGTATGAACTGCTGCCATTGGGCTCGCGGCTGCGCGGGCAGATCCGCGCCGACATGGACCTGGCCGGTTTCAGCCGTGCCGCGCGGGCTGAAGGGCTGCGAACCCTGCGCCAGGCCGGGCTTGAAAAGGTGGCGCAGGGGCTGACTACAATCGAGGAAGTCCTGTCAGTGCTGCCGCCCCCGGATGAACCCAGCTCCGTTCCTGATCCTTGAAACCGGCCGCCCGGTGCCGTCACTGCGCCGCTACGGGCGCTTCCCGCACTGGATCCGCGTCGCCGCCGGGCTGGAAGAACACCAGACGGTGGTGGTCGATGTCGAACACGGTGGCGCCCTGCCCGATCCGCACGGCTTCGCCGGCGTGCTGGTGACCGGCTCGGCCGCCTTCGTCACCGACCATGCCGACTGGAGCGAGCGCAGCGCGGCATGGCTGCGCGAGACCGCCCACGACGACCTGCCGGTGTTCGGCATCTGCTACGGCCACCAGCTGCTGGCGCACGCGCTGGGCGGTGAAGTGGCCTACAACCCGGCCGGCCGCGAGTCCGGCACGATCGAGCTGGAACTGCAGCCGCAGGCCGCGCAGGACCCGCTGTTCCGGGGGTTGCCACAGCATTTCGCCGCCCACGCCACCCACCTTCAGACCGTGCTGCGCGCACCGGACGGTGCCGAAGTGCTGGCGCGCTCGCCGCTGGACGGCTGCCACGCCTTCCGCTGGGCGCGCCAGGCATGGGGCGTGCAGTTCCATCCGGAATTCGCCACCCACCACATGCGCGGCTACGTGCGCGCCCGCGCCGACTGCATCGGCCGCCACGGCGGTTGCGCCCGCAGCATCGAACGCGCGGTCAGCGCCGCACCGCTGGCCCGCCAGCTGTTGCGCCGCTTCGTCCGCCAGGCGCGGCTGTCTTCAGCCCAGCCGGCGGCAAAACAGGGATAATCGGCGCCACGGGCAGCCGCCCGGCCCCCTCCTGTCCCTCCCGGATGTCCATGAAAGAGATTCGCAAGCTGCCGGCTTCGGCGGGCGCCCAGTGGTTGCTGGATACGTTCTCCCTGTACCGGCGTGCGCCGCTGCAGCTGGCCCGGATCGGCCTGACCTGGCTGCTGGTGAGCTGGGTGGTGACCCTGTTGTCGACGCTGATTCCCGGCGCCGCCGGCATGGCCGTGCAGCTGATGACCCTGGCCATTTCGCCGATCATGTTCGGCGGCATGCTGTATGCCGTGGGCGAGATCGACGAAGGCCGACCGGGCCTGGCCTCGCACCTGCTGCAGCCGATCCGCGACCACCGCGTCAGCCACCTGCTGGTGCCGCTGGCGATCCAGGTGCTGGCGGTGCTGCTGCTGGGCGCGCTGCTGTTCATGATGATCGGCCGCGAAGGCTTCACCGCCTTCAGCGAGGTCATGACCAAGATGGAAGAAATCAGCCGCAGTGGTCAGCAGATCAAGCCGGACGATGCCGCCGCACTGGTCGCCAACCTGCCGGCCAAGCGCATCGCGCTGTGGATGCTGCTGGTGTTCCTGAGTGCGGTCGCGCTGTCGCTGGCGATGTTCACCCAGCCGGCGCTGGTGGTGTTCGACAAGCAGAGCGGCATGCACGCGCTGCGCCTGAGCCTGCAGGGCTGCATCGAGAACATCGGCGCGATGATCGTGTTCGCCGTGCTCGGCCTGATCGCCGCGTTCTGCATGTACATCCTGTTCGTGATCGTGATCCAGATCGCGATGCTGATCGGCGGCCCGCTGGCCGCAGCCTTCATCGCCCAGCTGGTACTGACCACGGTACTGATGCCGCTGTACGTCGGCGCGGTCTATGCCGCATGGAAGCAGATGTTCGTGCACCGCGGCAGCCGCGCAGCGCCGCCGATCCCGACCACGCCGACCTCCAGCGACATCTTCCACGCCTGACGGAAAAAGGGGACGGAGGGGATTAAGTCGTTAGCGGCACAGTGGCACATACGACTTAATCTCCTCCGTCCCCTTTTTTCAGGCGGCGGGCTTCTTCACTACCGACGACGGCACCAGCCAGCGTGCGGCGTGGATGCCCAGCTCGTAGAGCAGGCACATCGGGATGGCCAGCATCAGCTGCGACACCACGTCCGGCGGGGTCAGCACGGCGGCCACCACGAAGATGCCGACGATCGCGTAGCCGCGGCCTTCCTTGAACTGCTGCGGCGTCACCCAGCCCAGCAGCACCAGGATCACCATCGCCACCGGCAGTTCGAAACTGCCGCCGAAAGCGAAGAAGATCGCCAGCACGAAGTCCAGGTAGGCGTTCGCATCCGGGGTGATCGCAATCACGTCCGGGCTGAAGGTGGTGAGGAAGTGGAACACCGCCGGCAGCACCAGGAAGTAGGCGAACGCACAGCCGGTGTAGAACAGCACCACCGACGACACCAGCAGCGGTACCGCCAGGCGCTTTTCGCGCGCGTACAGGCCCGGGGCAACGAACGCCCACAGCTGGTACAGCAGCCACGGCACCGCCACGAACAGGGCGACGAAGAAGGTCAGCTTCAACGGCGCGAAGAAGGCACCGGCCGGGTTGGTCGCAATCATCGTCTGCCCGTTCGGCAGCTGCGAAACCAGCGGTTCGGCCAGCGCGTTGTACAGCTTCTGGGTGAATGGCAGCAGCGCCAGCAGCGCCACGCCCAGGCCCAGCAATGCGCGCACCAGCCGGCCGCGCAGTTCCACCAGATGTTCAACCAGCGAGCTTTCGCCGAACTCCTGCTCACTCATGAGGGGCGCTCCGTGTTCTGCGCCGGGGGCGTCGCATTGGTTTCAGTGGCCGTGGAGGCGCCGGGCGTTACCGCAGCGACGTCCTGTGCCGGTGCTTGTTCCGCGGCCACGGGCTCGCCCAGGTGCGGCGGCAGGTCGGCCGGCGCCGGCGCGCGTACTTGCTGCGCCAGATCGTCGCCCTGCTGCTGCGTCTGCTGGGCTTCGCGACGGATCGCTTCGCCACTGGCGCGCAGCTGGTTTTCGGTGTCCTGCATGCCCTGGCGCACGTCCTGCATCTGCCGCTTGATCTCCTCGGCCTGCAGTTCGCGCTCCAGCTCCTGTTTCACCGAATCCCACTGATTGCGGGCACGACGCACCCACAGGCCGGCGAAGCGGGCCGCCTTGGGCAGGCGCTCGGGACCGAGCACCACCAGGGCGACCACCGCAATCACCAGCAGTTCGCTGAAGCCGATATCAAACACCGCAACCGCTCCGGATCAGCGAGCGTTACGGTCGTGCTCGTCCTGCGCGGTGCGCGAGGCGTCCTGGCTGCGCGACTCGTCGCCCAGCTGCGCGTTCGGCTTGTCCTCGTCGCGCATGCCCTTCTTGAATTCCTTGACCGCCGAACCGAGGTCCTTGGCGCCACTGGTCAGGCGCTTGGTGCCGAACACCAGCAGCACGATGGCCAGCACGACCAACCAATGCCAGATGCTGAAACTGCCCATAAAGACGCTCGTTACGTTAGTGATCAGGCTGTCGAGCATAGCGCACCGGCTGTTAGCCGGCGCGCGTGACGAAAGTCAGTTTCCGCCCAGCGTTTCCGTGCGGATCTCGCCGTCGTTGACCGGCTGGAAGCCCTGCTGCTGCGGCGGCGGGGTCTGCGGCACGTTCTGCAGCGGCGCGGTGGTGGCCTCGGCCGGGGCGGCCGGCGCTGCCTGAACAGGCGCCGGAGCCACCGCCGGGGCGGCCGCCGGACGCGGAGCATTGCCACCACTGCCGTTGCGGTTGTTGCGCGCGGCGTAGGTGGCCTCTTCCAGGCGATCACGGAAAGCGACCACATCCATCGACGGCGAACCGCCGGCGCGGCCTTCGAAGATCATCCGCGGCGTGGTGTTGCTGCCGTAGGCGTCCAGATTGGCGGCATCGTCGATCTGCAGCACCGCGCCGTCCAGGGCGACACCAGCAAACAGGCCACGGGCGCGCGACCACGACCAGATTTCGGCCTTCAGCTGGCCATCGGTGGCGGCGGCGGCATTGCGGCCGACCGGACCGGCGGCAACGCCGGCATCGGCGCCCAGCGTGAACTTGCCGTTGACCAGGTTGTCCAGGCTGCGGTCGTTGCGGAACACCAGCACCACGTCCGAGGACTGCACGCCGGCCTGGAAGCCGATGCTGCCACCGGTGAGCTTGACGAACACCGGGTTGGACCAGGCGCCATTGGCCATGCGCACCGACATCAGGCCATGGCCGCGACGGCCACCGATGACCAGGCCGGCCTTGATCGTGTCGGGAATGACGATGACCGCGCGGCCTTCGTCGAGCAATTTGTCCGGAATGCCCTGTTCAGGGATTCCCTGGATTTCGGCCAGCACGCGCACGGCGTTGCGGGCGCGCTGGTCTTCCTGCGGTCCGGCCATGGCCTGGCTGGACAGCAGACTGGCGGCGATCAGCAGGGCTTGGATCGGGCGACGCATGGCAGGCTCCAGAAGTCAGTCCATAGGAAGATATAGCAAGTGACTGAAATTAGTAGTGTTGCCATGAATCGCCAATGAGCGTTGCCTGCTCATATAGATGCCCGCTATGCCCGCGATCCGAACCCTGCATGCCGGCGCGGCACCGGATCGGCGACAATACATCCCATGCTCGACGCACCCGATACCGCCGTGCTGGCGGTCAACCTAGGCACGCCTGAGACGCCGACGGCCCCCGCCGTACGCCGTTACCTGGCTGAATTCCTGTCCGACCCCCGCGTGGTCTCGATCCCGGCTCTGCTGTGGCAGCCACTGCTGCGCGGGCTGATCCTGCCGCTGCGCAGCAGCCGTTCGGCGGCCAAGTACGCCCAGGTCTGGCTGCCCGACGGATCTCCGTTGATGGTGCATACGCGCCAATTGGCCCAGGCCATGCAGGCACTGCTGCCGACGCTCCGGGTTCGCCATGCGATGCGCTACGGTGAACCGGCGCTGGCCGGCGAGCTCGACCGCCTGGCCGCCGAAGGCGCGCGTCGCATCGTGGTGCTGCCGCTGTATCCGCAGTACTCGACCACCACCACCGCCTCGGTCGAAGACCGCGTCGATGCCTGGCAGCGCCGCAACCCGGGCGTGACGGTCAGCCTGGTGCGCGACTATTCGGTCGACCCGGGCTGGGTCGAGGCCGTTGCCGGTTCCATCCAGCGCTACTGGGAACAGCACGGCCGTGGCCAGAAGCTGATGTTCTCCTTCCACGGCATCCCGCAACGCCTGGCCGATGGCGGCGATCCGTATCCGCAGCGTTGCGAGGCCAGCGCCCAGGCCATTGCCAACGCGCTGGGCCTGGGCAGGGACGAGTGGCAGATGGGCTATCAATCGCGCTTCGGCCGCGAGCGCTGGCTGCAGCCGTACGCCGAGCCCAGCCTGTGGGCGCTGGCCGAATCCGGCGTCAGGCAGATCGACGTGGTCTGCCCCGGCTTCGCCACCGACTGCCTGGAAACGCTGGAGGAAGTGGCAATGGGCTTTACCGAAACGCTGGCCGAACGCGGCGCGACGATGCGCTACATCCCCTGCCTCAACGCCGAACCGGAACACGCACGCGCCCTGGCGCGGCTGGCTGTGGCCTCGCTGGCATGAGCCTGCATCCGTTTGAACTCGAGGTCGGTGGCGCACGCGTCGCCGGCCTTCGCAACCACGGCGAGGGTCCGCGCGTGCTGGCCCTGCACGGCTGGCTCGACAACGCCGCCAGCTTCGTGCCATTGGCCCCGCATCTGTCGTCGCTGCAGCTGGTGGCCATCGATCTGCCCGGCCATGGCCACAGCGCGCACCTTCCGGCGGGGGCCAGCTACACCACGCCCGCCGCGATCGGCCACGTGCTTGATGTGGCCGATGCATTGGGCTGGGACCGTTTCAGCCTGCTCGGCCATTCGATGGGCGCCGGCATCGCCAGCCTCACCGCCTCGGTCAGCGACCGCATCGAACGGCTGGTGGCGATCGAAGCACTCGGCGGCCTGCGCGGGCCGGAGGAAGAAACCGCGCATCGCCTGCGCGAGCATGTGAATGCCACGCGTGCGCTCGCACGCAAGCAGTTGCGCGTGTTCCCCGACCTCGCGGCGCCAATCCGCGCACGGATGATGACCAACCAGCTCAGCGAACACTGCGCGCGACTGCTGGTCGAGCGCGGTGTGGAACCGGTCGAAGGCGGCTATCGCTGGTGCAGTGATCCGCGGCTGATGCTGCCCACCGCGATCCGCCTCAGCGAAGGCCAGATCGACAATCTGCTGCAGGCCATCGCCTGCCCGACGCAGGTGATCTACGCCACACCGGCGCAGTCCTATTACCCCGAGCCCATGCGCAGCGATCGCCTGCGGCACCTGCGCGATGGACGGCTGGCGGTGTTTCCCGGCAACCATCACCTGCACATGGAAGACCCGGCGCAGGTTGCCGACGTGATCCTGCACTTCTTCAGCAACGACAACGCGGGCTGAGTCCGCGCCTCCGCGCGCTTCACTCCGCGCGTTTGCGGCCGATACATCAGTTGCGGGCCCCTGCGTCCGCAGCACGCGGGCCCGGTCGGGCCTGCGGCGTGTGTCTGGTTCTGCAAGGAAGTCCGCATGCCCGCTCTACCGCTCCGTTACCCAAAGGATGGGGTCACGGCGCCCTGTCTCTGCGGCGTTGATGACGTCGCATTCCCCGAATCCCCGGTCCATGCCCAGTCCACGCGCTCATGCGTGCGTCGCGGCGTGGCCGCTGCCGTCTGTTGATCCAGGAGTCGCCGATGTCCGCTGCATCCTCCCGTCCCCCCGATACCGCCCGCCTGCCGCATCTGCAGCAGCTCGCCCGCCGTGCTGATCGCCGACTGCTGATCGGCAGCGCGGCATTGGCCGTGGCTGGCCTGGTTCTGGCCCCGCGTGGGCCCCACGTGCCGGGTGCCGCGTTGGCTGCGGCCGCCGTGCTGCCGGCCATCTGGCTGGCCGGCCCTCAGGCGGGCCGCAGCCTCGCCCGCAATGGCCTGGCATTGTTGTTGTCGCTGCAGCTGGCGTTGCTGTGCACGGCGGTCGGCCTGTCGCCGGCGTTGCCGATCGCGGTGCTGCTGGGCGTGCTGCTCAGCCACCGTGATCGCCTGCCGGTATGGCTGGCCGGTGGCGTTGGCACGCTCGCGCTGTTGCAGCCGCTGCTGGAAGGTGCCGCGGCCGGGCCAACGCTGCTGCAGGCAACGCTGCTTGCTGGCCTGGCACTGTTCCTCGGCCAGGTCGCGCTGCGCCTGCGCCAGCAGACCGAGGCGCTGGGCCATGGCCCACGCCGCCTGGCTGCACTGGCCCGCGATATCGCCACCGGTGCCGATCTGGGCGCGCATGCGGATACCACGGCCTATGCACCCGGTTCGCTGGCCCATGCGCTGGCCGATACCGCCCGCCACGTGCAGGCCCAGCGCGGGCGCGAGGCTGAAGCGCATGCCGAGAACGCACAGATCCGCCAGGCCCTGGACGCTTCGCGCACCGCGATGATGATTGCCGACAACGACCACGTGATCCGCTACGTGAACCGTTCGGTGGTAGCCCTGCTGCGCAACCAGCAGGCGACACTGCGCCAGGCCTTCCCCGACTTCGATGCCGAGCGTCTGGTCGGCAGCAGCATCCACCGCTTCCACGCCAACCCGGACCGCATCCGCGCGATCCTCAATGGCCTGCAGGTCACGCACAACGGCAAGGTGCAGATCGGCCCGGTGCACTTTGCGCAGGTGGTCACGCCGGTGTTCGATGCACAGGGCGTGCGCCTCGGTTTCGCCGTGGAGTGGCATGACCGTACGCACGAACTGTCGCTTGAGAATGCTGTAGCCGGCATCGTTGCCGCCGCTGCCGCAGGCGATCTCGACCAGCGTCTGCAAGCGGGCGAAGGTGCCAGCTTCCTGGAGGGTCTGACCGGTGGCATCAACCAGCTGCTGGATACGCTGGGCAGCACCGTCAACGAAGTGCGACAGATGCTTTCTGCGCTGGCCAATGGCGATCTGGACCGGCGCATGCACGGCGAGTACCAAGGCGCCTTCGCCGCGATCCAGCGTGATGCCAACGCCACCGCCGGGCAGCTGGCGCGCATGGTCGGCCGCATCCAGCAGTGCTCCATCTCGATCAGTACCGCCGCCAGCGAGATCGCCGCCGGCAATGGCGCGCTGTCCGAACGCAGTGAGCGCCAGGCCGCGCACCTGCAGGAAACTGCGGCTTCGATGGAAGAGCTGACCGCCACGGTGCGCCAGAACGCTGCCCATGCGCGTCAGGCCAGTGAGCTGGCCGCCTCCACACAGAATGCCGCCGGTGACGGCAACACCGCCATGCAGCGGGTGGTCGACACCATGCAGGCGATCGAGGGCGCGTCAAAGCGCATCGGCGATATCACCGGCGTCATCGACGGCATCGCGTTCCAGACCAACATTCTGGCGCTGAACGCCGCGGTCGAGGCCGCCCGTGCCGGCGAGCAGGGCCGTGGCTTTGCGGTGGTGGCCAGCGAAGTACGCGTGCTGGCGCAGCGTTCCGCCGCAGCCGCGCAGGAAATCAAGAAACTGATCGACGAAGCCGGCCGCCAGGTGGGTGAAGGTGCGCAGCTGGTGGCCGATGCTGGCCAGCGCATGCGGGGCATCGTCGGTGGTGTCGAGAGCGTCAGCCACCTGATGCGGGAGATATCGGCCGCTTCGCAGGAACAGTCGATCGGCATCGAGCAGATCAACCAGACTGTCGTGCAGATGGATCAGGCCACGCAGCAGAACGCTGCACTGGTGGAGGAAGCCACCGCTGCCGCGCGCGAACTGCAGTCGCAGGCGGGGACACTGACCGAAGCGGTCTCGGTGTTCCGCCAGCAGGAAGCGCGTGAAGTCGCTCTGGTCGCCTGATCGGAACGTGCAACCGGATCGATTGGAGACGGCGCCCGCAGGGCGCCGTTCTTTTGCCTGCTTTTGCGTGATGGATCAGGAAAAAGGGACTGTCGTGGGTAGACGCCAACCTTGGTTGGCGCCGTGGCTTCGTACGGAGGGCATCCACGCATGGCGTGGGTCTACTGCTGATAGTCCTGCCATCGGTAGCGGCCAACCTTGGTTGGCCCTGTGGTTGCACGCGCAAAGCATCCACGCATGGCATGGATCTACTGGATTTTCTTCGCACAAAGAAAAACCCCGCTGCGTGAGCAGCGGGGTTTTGGGTGTAAACCCTGGCGATGACCTACTCTCGCATGGCTTGAGCCACACTACCATCGGCGCAGCTGCGTTTCACTTCCGAGTTCGGGATGGGATCGGGTGGTTCCACAGC